>CAZGHJ010000021.1:9321-22497 GCA_964525355.1 uncultured Roseicyclus sp. | reverse complement strand
GCCTTGGCCGCGCGACGTCCGAATTGCGTGGCGCAGCTGCGCATGGCGGCGCCGGCGATATGGAGTTACCCTCGAGGATTGACTCTTCGGGGCGTGCCAGATTGCTTTCTGTCTCGACGATCTCCGCGCGGCGCCGGACGGCGCCTCCCAGCCGAAAGGGATGACGTGCCTTTACTCGAAGTCTTCGGTTGGGCAGCCGCCGCTCTGACGTTCCTGACCTACTCGCAGAAGACGATGCTGCGCCTGAGGATCCTGGGCATCGGGGCGAATCTTTGTTTCATCATCTGGTCGCTCGCCTTCGGCGTCTACCCGACGCTCGTGCTTCATGCCGCGCTTCTGCCGGTGAACACTTATCGTCTGCTGCAGATCCTGTGGATGCGGCGCGATGCGGTCAGGGCGCAGGGAGACCCCGTGGCCCCCTTGGACTGGCTGCGCCCGCTCGTCCGGCCGGCGCACTTCCGGGACTCCCAGTATGTCTTTCACAAGGGTGATGCACCGGACTGCCTGTACTACCTCGTCTCCGGAAAGGTCACCTTCGACGAAATCGGTCGAAGCGCCGGACCCGGCGAAATTTTTGGAGAATTGGCATTCCTGACCTCACGGCGGGAGCGGACCGCGTCGGCGCGTTGCGAGGGGGATTGCGAGGTTCTCGCGCTCGACGCCGGCGATCTCGCCACGCTGTCGTTGCAGCATCCCGAGTTCAATCTGTATATCATGCGGGTTTTGGCGGGGCGGCTGGCCGGGGGTGAGCGCATTCGTGCGGATCTCCCGCCTGAGCCGATCGTCGTCACGGATCAGCAAGACCCCTGACCCGTCGCAGCGCGCATGGGCCATGGCATTGACGAGGGAATTTTCGGTGCTCCGTCCGATATTGTGAGAACACTGACGCATCGCTGTTGGCGTCTGCGCCAAGGTGGCTGCACTCGGCGGCAGCCAGGAAGCGCATGCCGCTATCGAGCTGACCGGACCACCACCGGCACAACGTGGTCCATGGTAACATCGGCCGCCGTCAGGCGAGTGCGTCGCGAAGCGCCTGAGCCTCGAGCAGATCGGGTGTCTCGAAGCCTTCGGTGAACCGGTCATGCACCGAGACGAGCCGTTCGCGCGCGGCCGCTCGCTGTCCCCTGTCGGCCATCAGCCGTGCAAGGCTGATCGTCGTGCGCAACTCCCATGCAAGCGCACCCTGCCGGGCGGCCAGGTCGAGCGAGGCGCGGTAATCGGCCTCTGCCGCCTCGGTCTCCCCCTGATGGAGATGCAGCCCGCCCCGGATGCGCAGGACCTCGGGCAGGTGCACGCGTTCCTTCGACCGCTCGTAATGGCGCAGGCTGTCGGCGAGGAGCGCCAGCGCGTCGCGCGGGGCACCGCATTCGGCCATCGCTTCTGCTTGGCGCGCGCGGAGATAGCTGAGCCATACGCGGTGACCCGTGGCGTGGAAGCGGGTGATGGCCTCGTCCAGCATGGCCGCGCCGTCGCGTGGCTCGCCCAGCATGATCGCGGCGCAGCCCCGGCTGAGCCGCGCCATGATGTCCGAGATCAGCGCCATCCCGTGTTCGGCCGCGACCGCTTCGGCTTCCTCGGTCCTTTTCAGGAGGGCCTCGGGCTCCCGCATCAGCTCGAATAGCTGCGCCCCGAGCGTCAGGGCAAGCGCCCTGTCGAACGGATGGGCGCGCCGGGCCGCATTCGCATCCTTCTCGTCGCTTGCCTGCCGGGCCCGGTCCGGAAACCCGGTCAGCCACAGGATCGGCCCGCGATAGACGCCCTCGCCGGTGTAGGGATCGACGTTCGACGCCTGCGCCAGGTGCCAGTGCGCCTCGGGATCGTAGAGCTTGCGAACCGCATCGCCGTGGCGGAGCGCATCCGCCAGTTCCCCCATCCAGTAATGCGCGGCCGAAGCCGCGCGATGCCCGACGATCTTCAGATCGCCATCGCCATGCGAGGTGCCCGCCTCGAGCAGCCGTTCGGCGCAGGCGAGCGATGCCGGCATGTCGCAGATCGAGAAGTAGTGGATGCTGAGCGTATTCAGGATCGGCCCCAGCCGATCGTGGCGGCCCAGCTTTCCGGCGATCGCACGCGCTGGTTCGAGCACCGAGGCGATCTCTCCGGCACCCCAGCCATACTGGGCGACGACAAGCGGACCCAGGCGCGCGCGCAATCCGAGGTCGAGCGCGTCGCGCGTTTCCGAAGGGGGCAGCTTTTCGACCTGGGCCATTCCCGCGCGCAGATGACCGATGGTCTCGGGCAGGGCGAACCGGGCCAGCGCGGCCTCGCCCGCGGCCTGCCAGTGACGCGCGGCGCGCTCGGGATGACCCGCTTCACTGTAATGGCGAGCTATCTCCGCCGGCGCGTCATGCCCGCCCCAGGCACCACTCTCCAGCGTCTCGCCAATGCGGAGATGGATACGCCGTCGATCCCCGCGCAACAGCGACTCGGCGGCGGCGTCCTGCACCAACGCGTGCTTGAACGTGTAGACCGCCTCGCTGCCCTCGCCGGTCCGGTACGCCAGTTCCAGGTCGACGAGGTCGTCCAGCGCCCTTTCGCCAGCATCAAGCCCCAGTGCCATGACGAAATCGTGGCGAAACGAACGCCCGATCAGCGCGCCGACCTGCGCTGCACGCTTGGCCTGGCGGGACTGGTCGAGACGGGCCAGAAGCAGGTTGCGCAGCGTATCGGGGACCGAGGGCGGAAGCGCCACCGCCGCGCGCAGCAGATCGCCTTTGCCCGCATCGGCAACGTGCCGGGCGGCGAGCGCCTTGGTCAGTTCCTCGATGAAAAGCGGCACACCGTCCGCGCGCCGTACAATCTCCCGCGCAAGTGCCCCCGAAATCGTGTTGGTACCGGCGATGGCCTCGACGAGAGCGATGCCGGCGCTCTCGTCGAGGGGCGCGATCCTCACGTTTTCCAACCGCGCGGCGGCGGGCCAACGGGGCGCCTCGCCTTGCCGGTGTGAGACGAGGAGCATCGTCGGCACGGCCGGCAGCAGATCTGCGAGGGCCGTCAGCACTTCGAGCGTGCCTGGATCCGCCCAGTGAAGATCCTCCACCACGATCAGTCCGTTGCGCCCCAAGGTGGCCAGGACGAGAGCCAGCACGCCGACCGTCTCGGCGCGGGCGGCGCGCGGGGCCGTCTCGATCGACCCGTACCGCGTCTCGTAGGGCAGACCGAGCGAGGCGGCCGCGAAGGCGGTCCGGTCCCGGGGCATCCCGGCGGCGAGCACGGCCCGTTCCAGCGCCTCGAGCCGCTCCGCCGGCCCCCACCCATCCGCTCTGAACGTCTGCTCGGCGAGTTGTGCGAGGGGATAGAATGCGGCGTTGGCGTGATATGGCGAACACTGCATCGTCAGGACGGGCCCACCTTGCGCCGCGACGGTTTCGGAAAGCGCATTGACGATGCGGCTCTTGCCGATCCCGGCATCGCCCGTGACGACGACTCCCCTGCCGGTCCGCATTTCCACGATCTGCCGCCACAGCGTGTCGAGCCGGTCGAAATCCGCATCGCGCCCGACCATCGGTGCCGGCTTCTGCCCGGTCGCGGCATCGAACCGCGTCACCGTCTCGCGCAGGCCCTTGACGGCATAGGCGCGCACCGGCTCGTCGTAGCCCTTGAGCGAGAGCTCCCCGAGCGCGGTGACGTCGAACGACTGGCGCGCGAGATGCCGAACGGCCCCGCTTATGACGACCGTTCCGGGCGCCGCGGCACCTTGCAGACGCGACGCGAGGTTGAGCGTACTGCTCACCAGTTCCGGGTCGTCCGAGGAGACGGCGACGATCCCGGAGGCGATGCCGATACGCACCTGGAATTCGCCCAGGGTCGCGATTCCCTCGCAGATTTCCAGAGCGGCGCGGATCGCACGCTCGGCCTCGCCCTCGTGGTAGCGCGGATAACCGAAAATCGCGAGGACGCCGTCTCCGAGCCGTTGGTGAACGTAACCGTCGTAGCGTTCCACATGCCTGGTGCACAGGTCGCCGTATCGTCGCGCCAGGTCTTGGACCTCTTCGGGATCGAGCCGCCGGGACACGTCGGTGAAACCGACCATGTCGCAGAACATGGCTACGACGTGACGCCGCTCGCCCGTCCCGTCTGCGGCCTGATCCGAACGCTCGGCCTCCAGCGCCTTGATGATGCGCTTGCGGTGGCCGAAGGACAGGCCCAGCTCGCGCAGATCGTCGTCGTCGAGAAGGCGGAGGGTCCGAAGATCGACGTCGTTCTTCTCGAAGAGGGCCGAGCAATGCCCGACGCCATGGCGGGCAAGCCACTGCTCCAGCGTCGTCGCGTTCAGGTTCATCTTGGCAAATGCCGTGGGATTGTTTCCGCCGGGACCACGACCCCGCATTGCATCAGCCGGGCGAGGATCGCAAGGGCAGGCTTCTTCGGGAGCCGGTCGGCCCAGGCCCCGGCGACCTCGAGGGGCGTCACTCCGTCTGGAAATCGCGCCAGAAGCGGGGCGATGGCGTGGCCGCCGAGATAGGCGAGGGGGCCTTCCAGGCGCGGATGGGTCACGACCGGGCGGAGCGCGACGAACTCCTCCTCGAGGCAGGGCGCTTCCTCGATCGCGGTTTCGGGCGACAGCCGCACCGGCGACGCGCGCATCGCACCGATATCGGGCCGAGGGGCGTCTTCGGAAAGCTGGCCACTCTTGTGCGCCCTTTCCTGCCAGAACGGGTGGGAGCGTGTCGCGGCCGCCGCGGCATAATGCGTGCCGGCCCAGCGGCCATGGCGGTCGGCGGTCGCGCGCAGATGCTCCGCGTAGAACGCGATCGCGGTCGCGCGGCGCTCAGGCTTGCGCAGGATCGTGTTCGCGACCACGGCTGCGGCCAGAGCCCCCTGAACGGCCTTCTGCACCCCGCTCGACGAGATCGGATCCAGCGCAAGGGCCGCATCGCCGATGCGGACGAAGTGCGGCCCGATCGGGTCGGCCGCGCGTCGCGGTGTGGCGTCGACTGCGCCGGCCGCTCCGTCGCGATGTGCGGCGGACAGATCCGGGAGCAGCCTCGAAGCCGCGAAGAGCGCGGCGACGCGCCGGTCGAACGGACCTCCGCCCGAACGCAGGGTGTCGGGCCGGCAGACCACGAGCGTGTTGTACGATCCGTCCGGCAGCGGCACCCCCCAGAACCACGCGTCGTCCCCGGCCTCGATGACGGGGGGGCGCATGGGGCCTGACGGTCGCCAGTATGCGAAGGCGGCGATGGTGCGGGGGCCCTCTGCCGCCGACCGGCCGCCCCGCCCGGTGGCATCCGCAAGGAAGCGGGCCTTGCGCTCCACCGTCCCATCTTGCGTGGAAATGCTCAGCGTCCAGCCGCTGCCGCCCTGCGACCGCGCCGTCACGCGCGCGGGGTGCAGCACCTCGACACCGTTCGCGCGGGCGTGCTCGACCAGCAGCGCGTCGAGCCGCCCGCGATCCACGACGCAGCCTCCGCCCGCCGCCGCATCGACCCGCCACCGGGCCGGTCCGTCCCAGAGATGGAGCATGGAAGGGATCGCCCTGCCTCCCGCCCGTTCGAGCGCGTCCTGGATGCCGATGCTGGCCAGAAGCGGGCGGACACCGGGTGTCAGGGCCTCGCCCAGACGGCGCCGCGGGAAGACGGCCCGTTCGACAAGCGTGACGGCATGGCCGAGTTGCGCCATGCGGATGGCGAAGACGGCCCCGGCCGGGCCGCCGCCGATCACGCAGACGCGGCTCACCGCGTTCGGATCCCGCGGCCTGCCTCGGCACCTCGACCGGCGTCGGTCACCCCGGCCTCGGAAAGCCTCAGATAGGCGCCCAGGCAATAATCCAGCCAGCCACGGATGTAGTCGCAGGCCGGGCGTCCGCGGGCGATCACTTCATGATGGCAGCCGCCGCCGCAAAGGTAACGCGCCCAGCACGTGTTGCACGGTGCCTGGCGGTGGACGTGCCGATCCGCGAGCCATGCCGCCCGCTGCGTCCGGTCCGCGCCCCGCTCCACCGAGCCCATGCTACCGACCGGGTTTCCGACGAACCGGTGGCACGCCGACAAGTCCCCCTCGGCCGAGACGCCGAGATAGCCGGCCCCGGCACCGCAGGGATAGGGGCGGTGCGTCCCTCGCGCGATCTCGCGCAGCGCGTTGAGCATGTTGAGGAAAGGATAGCGACGGCCTGCCATCGCGTGGCGCTCGAACGCACGGCCGCATTCGATCATGCCGGCCAGCATGGCCGCGAGGTCGTCGCGCTGCATTTCGCCCTTTCCGTTGGGGGCGGACAGCATCGGTGAGAAGCCGACACTGTGGAACCCTTCGGCGACGAAGGTGTCGAGCGTTTCGCGAAGCGCGAGGTTCTCCGGCGTCACGGTCACGCGTGCCGACACCTGCATCCGCTCCTGCATCGCGATCAGGGGGCGCGCCCGTTCCATGATCCGGTCGAAACTGCCGCGACCGTTCGCGAAGGGGCGGAGGCGGTCATGCGCCTCGCGGCCGCCGTCCAGGCTGACCGTCACCGCGAAGCCGTGCCTTTCGAAGAAGGCGCCGTCATCCTCGGTCAGCAGCGTGCCGTTGGTGGTGATCGAGAAGCCGACATTCAGCCCCTTTCGCGCCGCGCGCGCCACCGCGTACTCGGTCGCCGACCGGATGACGGCACGGTTGGCCAGCGGCTCGCCGCCAAGGAAGGCGAGGTTGATCCGGGCGCCCTCTGGCGCGTCCTCGACGAGAAGGTCCACGGCGCGTCTTGCATCCGTTTCGGCCATCTTTCGGGGCGCGCTGCCAAAGCCGCCCTGTTCCGCGTAGCAGTAGCTGCACCCGAGGTTGCATTTCTGCGCCACCGCCAACGAGAGGGCGTAGAGCGGCGGCGGGTCCGCCGGGCGATCGTCGATCATCGGCCGCCCCTCGATGCCGAGCCGCCGCAAGAGCGCCTCGACAGTCTCGTCGCTCTCCTGATCCAGGGCGTGCTCGAATTCCGCGACCAGGGTCTCCCCGGCCTCGTAAAGGCGGCTTCCGTCGGCGACGAAGAGGCGCCCCCCGGCCCCGTCCCGCGCGAGGTGGACGTGGGGCGAGCGCGGGCGCGCGCGGAGCATGGCATCGCGGGCTTCGGTGAGGCTCATCGCGGGTCCGTCTCCTCGCCTTCGGCGTCCCGCCCGCCGATCTGGAAGCGCAGCAGGCGCTCCCAGTCTGCAAAGAGATCGTCGTAAAGGATCAGCCTGGGATCGGCGTAGTCATCGGGCACGTAGTCGCCCGTGCGCGTTTTTTGCAGCCAGTTGTCGCCATGCGCGAGACCGTCCCGTCCGACCTCGACATTGACGAAGTCGGGCCGCGCCGAGGCCCAGTAGTAGCATGAGCATTCGCGGTAATCGTTCTGCCATGGCGAGCAGAGCCCCTGCGTCAGTTCGCCGGCTTCGGCCAGCGCTTCGGCGATTACCGCGGTGTCGTCCGCGAAGAAATGCCCGACCGCCAGCCGGATCGGCACGGCATGCGTCTCGTGCGGCAGGTAGGGTTCGGATTTCTCCGGCGAGAAGTGGCAGGTCACGTGCCCGCCCTGATACCGCGCCAGGATGGGTGCGAGGGCGTTGGACCATTCCAGCGGGGCGAGCCCGGCGGGATTGTCGGTCGACGTCATCAGGATCTGGTCGGCCGGCGACGACGGGGCGGCCCCCGTGATCCGCGCGGTGAACCGGATCACCTCGCCGTCGTCGGTGGAGACCCGCACGAGGCGGTGTCCGGAGAGATCCTCGGGCGGCTCCTCGGGCCGTCCGGCCGCTCGCCATGCGTCTGCGATACGCTCGGCAGGCAGGGAGCACTCCGTCACGAGGTTGTCGTATTCGCGAAGTGTCACGCCTTCGAACAGGCGTCGCCAGGCGGCGCGGAAGTCCATCTCGAGGCCCGGACAGCAATTCGCCACCGACGTCGCGGGCCGCGAGCTTGGCGGATTGCCCTGCGCCTCGTAGTGCAGTTGCGCGGTCAGGTTGCGCGCCTTGAGCGTGCCATCGTCAGCAGGTGATGGCGCGGGCGCGGAGGCCAAGGGCACGGGCGCCTCGGCCGCCCGCCTGATCGTATCGATCTGACGCCGGGTCAGCGCGAGATAGCCGTTGTCCGCGCCGCACATCATCGCCGGCATCTTGCGGCGTCCGTAATCGGTGAAATCCGTCACCTCCTCGGGCTGGCGCATCAGGTCGGCGAACCACGGGGCGACACCTGCGGACAAGGCGGCATAGACCCGCTCGTGCAGATCCTCGATGGCGCGCGGATCCACCATCTCGGGCGGCATCACGGGGCGCAGGGCCCGCTCGGTATCGGCCGATTCCTCCTGCGGCATCGAGTCGAGCTTGAGGGCCGAACGGCCCTTGTAGTCGTTGCCGTTCATGACGGCCGTGTTCATGAATCGCACCGTCTCGAAGGCCCGGCGCACGATATCCAGCGCGCGGGCCCGGACCGCTTCGGGCGCCTCGTCCTCGGCGACGTCCGGCCCGTGAACCGCCTGTTCGAGATCGTCGGCAAGACTGCGCAGGAACAGCGCATCCGGCGCGACGTCCGGAGGACCGACGCAGATGCGGGCCCGAGCCTCCAGCCGGCGTCCGTCATCCAGCGTCACCGCCACATCGACGAAGCCGTCGCAGGCATCGTCAAGATAGCCGCGGCTTTCCGCCTTGTTGTAGTGCAGCCATGTCGGGGCAGGGGGCTCGATCGCGAACAGGGCGGGCGGCACCGTGGCGTTGTGAAACCCGAGCCGCTTTTCCGTCTCGCCGACGAGGCGGTCGACATCCGGGCCGCCGATGTATCCGTACCACCCTTTCGTGTGATCGTAGATCCTGTGTTCGGGCCGGATCGCCGCGTTCGTGACCTTGCCGTCGACGGTCTTGTCCGGGCCGTAGATATGGCCTGGGGGCGGCGTGAAACGCAGCCTGAGTTCGGGATGGGTATCGTTCGGCCTGATGAAGCGGACGCACCCGAAATTCACATGCGCGCCCGGCCGGTCGACGAAGTTTGCACAGCGGCCCTCAAGCGGTTGCGGATCGTGATGGTCGAACCAGCCGGTATCGGCCGCGACGATGTCGGACGGGTCCCCGGTCCGGCGAAAGACCTTGCGGTTGGCGACGCGCACGCGCCACGCCACGCCCTTCACCCGCAACGTCGTCAGCGCGGCGAGATCGCCCGCCCCGTCCGCGGCGTGCACTTCCAGAAACGGTGCGACGGGGCGGATCCGTCCTTCGGTCCGGAACGTGATCCTGTCGCTGGTCCGTGTGCCGGAGATCTCTCCGGTCGCCTCGTCGACGATCAGCGTGGGCCGGGGCACGATCCGCCGAAAGCCCATCGGCCGTTCCGGATCCGTCTCGAGGGCGTAATTGTCGACCGGCTCATCGGCAGAGCCGAACCGGCCGATGGCCAGCGGCGGCAGGATACGGATCGCGTCGATCTCGGTCATGCGCGGTGCACTCCTTGCAGGTCGAGCCCTTCGAGAACCGACACCATCCAGGTCTCGGCGCCTTGATCGACGTCGAGCATCGCGCGCAGCTGAACGGCCTCTTCGGGCGGTGCGCCGTCGAGCAGCGCGCGGCAGAGGGCCATCGACCCACGCAGCAATTCGAGATGCCGCCGCCACGTGTCGCATTCGCCGAACGGCAGGGTGACGTCGTAAGGCATCTCGAACGGCGGGCCGGCGCAGAGATCTTCGGGCGGGGCCGCGCCGTCGCCCATCGGCAGGTGCATCAGGCGGGTCGCAAGCGCCTTGAGCGTGTACATCTCTCCGAAGGTCCGGTGCACCAGGCTGCCGCGAAGGTTCGCCTCGCCCCGCTTGGCAGCCGGGGCGTCCCGCAGGGCGTGGGCCAGGAACGACAGCAGCATCCGGTATCTGAGATTGGCGAGCGTGGCCCAGTCCCGCGTCCGGGGATGCGCGATATGACCGGCGGCCGCCCCCCAAAGGCCGGTGGCCGGATCGGTTCCCTCGGTGCGGGTCGTGGGATCGGTCGCGACCGGGCGGGCGGGGGACACCCAGTCGGGCAGATCGTGCAGTTCGCGGAATATCTCGAGAAATCTGTCGAAGTGGGACGGCTCCTGAGGCGCGTCGCCGCCGCGATGCGGCCCTTCCCCCTGTTCGGACAGTTCCATCAGCGCGTCGATCGCCTCCCGCCGGGTCGCCACGGGCGCGACGAGGACGTTCGTGTTGCGCAAGGCCACCTCGCCGGGCTGCGCGACATCGGGGTCCACGCTGCCGGACGGCGTGAGCGATTTCGGCGGCGGCCGGTAGCGGCGACCCCAGTCGTCCCACCGGGCCTGAGCGCCATAGCTGTCGTCGCGGAAGGCACTGTCGGGGATCCGGTCCCGGTCCGCGATCAGCTCGACGATGGCACTGTAGAGTTCCTCGACCCGGTGAAGCGGCTTTCCCCGGACAGCGCGCGGCGCGATCAGCCGCTCCATCCGCGCCCGCCCCTCCCTCGAAAACCAGTCGTAAAGCGAACCGTCGGGCCCTGCGACCGGCTTGCGCGGCGCGGCCGAGAGTTCCTCGTCGGACGGCATTTCGGTGAAAAGATAGATGGCGACGGAGGATGCCGAGAACGGCTCGAGCCTGAACGGAAAGGGATAGTAGTCCACGTCCCAGGGAAAGTTCTTGCGCCGAAGGTTCGGCGGCGCACCAAGCAGCAGCAGGACGTTCTGCACGGTGATGAGGTGGCCCATCTCCTCTTTCGCCGTGGCCAGAACGCTGTTCTGCCACCGCCGGAAGGCCGGGCGCCATTCCTCCGGCGCGCCGTCGACGTCGATCGAGTAGGCCGCGTAGAGGTATTGCAGCATCAGCGCATGTTCGATCTCGGCGCCGACATGAAGCAGCATGACGAGGTGATCGTGCCACGACACATGGGGCTCGCGTTTTACCGCTGGCCCGATCGCGTTCTGGTCCGTCATGTCCCGATTGCCCCGCACATCCTCATGACCTCAACATATCGTTGCTGCGGCAGGCAACGATTGAATGCCGCAGCGGCAACGACTCCTCGTCGCAGGGCCCGTCCGGCGCGGCTTCGGTCATTTGCAACGAGGGGTCTTGTCGGGTAGGTGAGAAGCGTGCCGGGGAACAGGACCGTTCGGACGTCAGCAGCCATCGGACAGATCTGACCGTCTGGGCAATTGTCTAACCGGGCTGTCCAACCCCGGTTGCTGAGGCGACAGGTGTCCAGCCATCCCCTCGACGCGTCGAGGCTCTCGGCGTCATGCGCTTCGCGCCCAGCCGCGATCATCCGGTCGTCATGGCGGCGATGCTGACGGAACCTCGCATCCGGATGTGCCGACCGCCGGCGACAGGCGAAGCGGATGACAGGCGACTTGCACTGGGCTTCCGTGCCGGTGATGTTCCTGCCCGGACGGTTGCCGCTCGGCCGTTCGCTCGGAAAAGAACGGTGCGCGGACTGGTCGTGTCGCGAAACACGCTGCCGAAGGAGGCCTCTTGGTGCGCTTTGATGACCCGCAAGGGGAAATGTCACACGACGGGTCGCAATGACCCCGGGCATGGAGTTTCTGATCGACGCGGCCGGCCTGGTGGGAGTGGTGCTGTTCCTCGGGGCCTACGCGGCGTTGCAAACCGGGCTGATACGCGGGACCGGCTATCTCTACGCGTCGCTGAACCTGTGCGCGGCGAGCCTCGTCCTGCTGAGCCTCATGTCCGCGTTCAACCTGTCTTCCGCGGTTATCCAGGTCAGCTGGATCATCATCAGTGCGGTGGGTATCCTGCGCACGTTCTTCCTGACCCGCGCGGTCCGCTTCACTGCGGAAGAAGCCGCGCTGTTGAACGCTAAATTTCCGAAACTGCCGAAAATCGCCGGACGACGGCTCATGAATGCCGGGTCGTGGAACGATGCTCCGGCGGGGACGGTCCTGATGACCGAAGGCGCCCCGCACGGCGTGCTGATCTACATCGCCTCCGGCCGGGCGCATGTGCATGCCAACGGGGCGCATGTCGGCACGGTGGAACCGGGCGCATTCCTGGGCGAGATGACGGTGCTCGAAGGCACGTCGGCCACGGCGACGGTCACGCTTGAGACACAGGCGCGGTTTTTCCGGATCTCGGCAGCAGAGTTGCATCGGCTTGGTCGACGGGACCAGGACTTCAAGATCCTGCTTGAGAACGCGCTCAGCCGTGACGTCAGGCTGAAGCTGGTAGCCACCAACGCCCGGCTGCGCAGATATGTTGACGCCGGAAGCCGAGAACCGGATCCGGTATCCTGAGCCCGGCAAGGACACGCCCTGCGGCTGGCGGCAGGAGTGTCGGATGTCACCGTGATCTGGTGCATCGTATCCCGCTTGAACGCGTCGCTGTGGTTGCTTGTCCCCATGGTCGCCTCCTTGGCTCACGGTAAGGGGTGCAGCATCTGCAAATCTGGAGGCGTATTCCGCTGCATCCGACCCGAACACTCAACCAGGTGGGTGGACATTTCGGTTCGCCGCGGTGATCACTCGGGATCATGGCGTGGCAAGGCGCGTCACTCTGCGCGGTCGGGTTTGGAAGGGCTTCAGGATGAAATGGGCACGTGGAAGAGCGGGTGACGGCACGGTGGTGACCGGTGTGGTGAGCGGCGATGTGCTGCAGCCACGGGCGGCGCTCGGATCGGAGGAAACCGTCGGCGAGGGCATCCCGCTCGGCGATCTCGCCCTGCTGTCGCCGGTCGTTCCCGGCAAGTTCATCGGCCTTTGGAACAACTTCAAGGCGGCCGCCGAGAAGGGCGGCATGGAGCACCCGGAGCACCCCTTGTACTTCTTCAAGGCCGACACATCGCTCTGCGGTCCGGATGCCGAGGTCGAATTGCCGGAGGCGGCGGGCCGGGTGGTTTTCGAGGGCGAGCTTGGGATCGTCATCGGCAAGACCTGCAAGAATATCGGCCCGGACGAGGCCAGGGATGCCATCTTCGGCTATACCTGCATCAACGATCTCACCTCGCTGTCCATTCTGAACGCCGATCCCTCCTTCCCGCAATGGACCCGCGCCAAGAGCTTCGACGGCTTCGGCGTCGTCGGACCGGTGATCGAGACCGAACTCGACTGGAGCGCATTGACGATCAAGGTGCTCGTCAACGACCGCGAACGTCAGTCCTACCCGGCCGCCGACATGATCCTGCCGCCTGAGCGGATCGTCAGCGCCCTGTCGCACGACATGACGCTGAACCCCGGCGATCTCATCGCTTGCGGCACGTCCCTCGGCGCGCGCCCGATCAAGCCGGGCATGGTCGTCGAGGTGGTCATCGACGGGATCGG
>CAZGHJ010000021.1:0-9221 GCA_964525355.1 uncultured Roseicyclus sp. | reverse complement strand
CTGTGGACGGTGAAGGCGGCCATGCCCCACCTTGCCGAGCACAAGGGCCACATGCTCCTGACGGGCTCTGCCGCCGGACGGCGCCATATTCCGGGCTCCGTCTATGGCGCGTCGAAATGGTTCGTCCACGGCTACGGCGGCAATCTGGCCGAAGAGATGAAGTCCTTTGGCGGCCGGTGCACGGTGATCGCGCCCGGTATGGTCGACACGCCTTTCTTCGACGAGCCGAAGCCCGGGAAATTGCGGGCGGAAGACGTGGCGCGCGCCGTGCTCTTCGCGCTCGAGGCGGATGAGACCTGCGCGGTGAACGAGGTGTTCATCACGCCGGTGAACTGATGGACCAACACCGACGCGCATGGCGGGCTCTACCCTCGGTGCGGCGGGGCCCGATGTGGTCCGTTGTTCGCGGTGTGGATGGCGGCGTTGTCCCATGCGGCCCCCGTCGAAAGGGGGCCGCATGGGCGCATCCCCGGCTCAGACGCGCTGGCCTTGGGGGGTGATGCCGGGGCCTGTCGCGTTGAAATCTTCACCGCGCGGCGCCGTGGCGGGGTTGGGGCCCGGCCCGTCGACCGCCAGGGCGGATTTCGGCGCATCCGGATCCTCGATGCGGTCTTCGGTCGCCCGTTTGCTGATCCATGCCGCCGTCAGGAAACTCAGCATGGTGAACAGGAACAAGCCTGCAAGAAACAGCCACGTCGTCATGTCGCTCTCCTTTCAATCGGTCGGTCGGAACCTGTGCCCAAGAGACTGGTTCGGAACCGGTGCGCGCAAACCCCGTGGGAGATCACGATCCCTCGCGCCGCCGAGAGTGTGGCGCCCCGCCAGTCCGCGAGGCGCGAGCATGCAGCGGTTCGGGTGCCGCGCGTGACGGGTCGCGGCGGCCATGGACGGCACCCGCCTTGTCGACGCGATGGTCACATTCCGGCTCGCGGCCAGCCTGTCCGCGCCCGCACGGGCCTCGCGGCAAGAGCGGCGCGTATTCGGTTGCCCGCAGCCCGGCGATATGGTTGCGTCGTGGTGAAACGCGCGCAACCGAGGGAGGATCGCATGATACGTCGCGCCGCGGGGCTGCTGGCCGCGCTCTGTGCACTGGCCGGCTGTCAGGCGTCCGAGCGGGCGCTTGTGCCATCCGTCACGGGCCAGGAGGACTATCTTGCGCTTTGTTCCAGTTGCCACGGCGTATCGGGCATGGGCGACGGACCAGCGGCGGCCGGCCTGTCCGCGTCGCCGGCCGATCTGACGCGGCTTGCGGCGCAAAACGGCGGCGAATTCCCGATGCTGGACGTCATGGCGCGGATCGACGGCTATTCGCGGGCGCCGGGCGCGATGCCCGAGTTCGGCGCACTGTTCGGGGACGAGCTCGTGCCGTTCGAGACGGCGCCCGGCGTGTTCACGCCCACGCCGCCGCGCCTGATCGCCCTTGCGGATTACGTGGCCTCCCTGCAGCGCTAGGCGCGGCCCGCGCAGCGCCCGTTCCGGCCGCCCTGCCATGAGCGCGAGCGCCCCGGACATGAATCGAGAGCCGCAAGTTCACGGCGCGCCGAACGCCCCGCCGCGCATCCGACGCCCGGGCCCGACGCCGGCCGTCCGGGGGTCGAACGGTGCGCGCGCCGCGCCCTTGCCTAGAGCGTGATGCGGTACCTCGCGAAACCGTCCGGGCCTTCGCCCGCGGGTTCGATCTCCACGCCCTCGACGCTGTCGATGAAATCCGCCGCCGCGGGCCCCGTGTCGAACAGGACCGTGGTTCCCGCCATCGGCGCGAAGGTCCAGTTCGCGTCGGCCGAGGGGCTGACCGTGCCCTGGTCCACGATGTAGCGCACGATCACGTCGCGGTTGGTGTCGGGGCCCTCGAAGATCACGGTGGAGGGGT
Organism: uncultured Roseicyclus sp.; assembly: GCA_964525355.1. Taxonomy (GTDB): domain Bacteria; phylum Pseudomonadota; class Alphaproteobacteria; order Rhodobacterales; family Rhodobacteraceae; genus Roseibacterium. Next base: position 7,351 of record CAZGHJ010000021.1, on the reverse strand, counting down.
TGGCGCCGGGGAAATTGCCGCCGCCGCCGGCGCGGTAATTGTTGGTGGCCACGATGAAGTCCTGCGCCTCGTCGATGGGCGCGCCGTCATGCATCAGGTTGACGATGCGATGCGCCTCGGGGGCCACCACCTCGCCGTCATTGTCGTAGCGCGACGGCTGGGACAGATCGATCTGGTAGGTCACCCCGTCGATCACGTCGAAATTGTAGGAGGGGAAATCGGGGTTCAGCAGCACCTGGTCGGCCTGGCCGGGCGTGACCTGGTTGAACATGCCCGCAGACCGCTCCAGCCACTCGCGCACCTCGGCGCCCGTGACGCGCACCGCGCGCACCGTGTTGGGGTAGAGGTAGAGATCGGCCACGTTCCGGATCGCGATGGGGCCGGCGGGCACATCGGTGTAGTAGTCCGGCCCGCCCCGGCCGCCCGCCTTGAAGGGCGCGGCCGCCGACAGGATCGGCAGGCCTTCGTGCGCGGTGCCCACCATCATCTGCGCGATGTACCAGGTCTGCGCGTTCGAGACGATCTGCACCGAAGGATCGTCGGCCACGAGGGCGAAATAGGAATGCAGCGGCGCGTCCGTCTGCCCGACCTCGGCACGCACGTAAGCCAGCGTCGCCTCGTGTTCCGCTTTGACCGAGGCCAGCACCTCCGCGTCGCTCTCCACGAGCGCCGTGACCGAGCGGTCCTCCTCGCGGCGGAAGATCGGGCGCGCCTCGACGTCGTGGGAGGCGATGCGCCAGGTGTTCCCGTCGCGCTCCAGCAGCAGGTCGACAAGGCCCATATGGCTGCCCCAGAAGCCCGCCATGACCCCCGGCTTGCCCATGATCGTGCCCGCCTCGGCATCGACGCCGGGCGTGTCGGCATAGTCGGGGCCGGGGAAGACGCGGTGATGGTGGCCGGTCAGGACCACGTCGATCCCGTCGACGGCCGCCAGCGGGACCGACGCGTTCTCCATCATGTCGGTGTGATCGGCCGCGCCTATGCCCGAATGGCTGAGCGCGACGACGATCTCGGCGCCCTCCTCGCGCATCTGCGGCACGTAGGCGCGGGCGGCGGCGACGATATCGCGGACCTCCACATTGCCCTCCAGGTGGCGGCGGTCCCAGGTCATGATCTGCGGCGGCACGAAGCCGATCACGCCGATGCGGATCGGGTGGCTCTCGCCCGCGCCGTCGGTCAGCGTCCGGTCGAGCATCACGTAGGGCGCAACCAGCGTGGTGTCCTCCGTCGCGACGCCACCCATCCCGGTCGCCACGTTCGCGCAAACCACCGGGAAGGCCGCGCCCGCGACGGAGTTCATCAGGAAGGGCAGACCGTAATTGAACTCGTGGTTGCCCAGCGTCGAGGCATCGAAGCCCAGCGTGTTCATCGCGGCGATCATCGGGTGGATGTCGCCCTCGGACATGCCCCTCTCGTAGGCCATGTAGTCGCCCATCGGGTTCCCTTGCAGGAAATCGCCGTTGTCCAGAAGGATCGAGTTGGCGGATTCCGCCCTCACCCCGTCGATCAGCGCGGCGGTGCGGGCAAGCCCCACCGTGTCCACGGGCCGGTCGCCGTAATAGTCATACGGGTAGACATGGACGTGGATATCGGTGGTTTCCATGATCCGCAGATGCGCCTGGCCGGCCTGGGCCCGCGCCGAGAACGGGTGGAGCGCGACAAAGCCCGCGCTTGCGGCCAGAAAACCGCGACGATCGAGAAGAATTGGCATTGAAGGGCCTCCCGCGCCTTTCGGTGTGTCGCCGGGTGTCAGGGTACCGCAGATGCGCTCTGCGCCAAAGAACAAAGCCGCGTGGATCGGCAGGTCGCCCTGGCGCGCGGACCCTGCGGCACGCGGGGCGGCTACAGGATCGGGCCCATCATCGCGACCGTGTTCTGCCACAGACGTCGACGCCGGGGCCAGGACCGGACCTCGGCGCCGTCGACGAGGTGGGACGCCGCGGCAAACCCCTCCTGCTGTCGCACGATCTGCGCGGTCACGCCTGCATCCTCGATCAGGACGTTGTTCTCGTAGTTCAGCTCGAAACTGCGTCGATCCAGATTGGCCGAGCCGACCAGCGCGATCTCTCCGTCCAGCGTCAGGGTCTTGGCATGGAGCAGGCCGTGAGGGAACTCGAAGACCCGGACGCCGGCCGCGACGAGGTCGGCATAGTAGCTGCGGCTGGCGGCCGACACGATCCAGGAATCGTTTCTGCGCGGCAGGATCAGGGTCGTGTCGACCCCCCGCCGCGGCGCCGAGCACAGGGCCGACTGGATGCCGTCCGAGGGCACGTAATAGGGCGTGGTGATGACCAGCCGCCTCCGCGAGGCGTGGATCAGGGCTTCGAACACCTCGGGCATGGCCGTGGGCCGGACCGTCGGGCCGGTGGCGATGACCTGCGCGAACGGACCCTGTCCCACTTTCGAGAGGTCGACATCCGAGACCAGAGCCGTCAGATCCTCGTCCGCATGCGCCATCCAGTCCTGGACGAAGATGTACTGCATCTGCGCCGCGACCGGCCCTTCCAGCCGCAGCATCTGGTCGACCCAGGGCGCGAACCGCGCCTTGACGCGGAACTCGGGATCGGCGCAGTTGGCGCTGCCGCAATAGGCCACCCGGTTGTCGACGACCACGATCTTGCGATGGTTTCTCAGATCGACCCGGCCCCGGATCGGGTGCAGCAGGAGCGGCCGGGCGGGCAGGGCGTTTTCCAGCCGCACGCCCGCCGCCGCCATGGCGCGCCAGGTCTCCGATCCGATGAAGCGGCGCGATCCGATATCGTCGGCCATGGCCCGCACCGCGACCCCCCGCCGCGCCGCCCGGATCGCGGCCTCGGCCATGCGGATGCCGTTCCCATCCTCGAGCCAGATGTAGAACAGAAGATGCACGCTGTGCGTGGCGGCATCGATATCCGAGACCATCCGCTCGAACGCCGCATTGGTGTCCGGCAGGACCTCGACCGCGTTGCCTCCGACGACGCCGAGACCATTGACCGACTGTCCGATCCTGAAAAGATGCGCATGCCGCGCGCCGACCGCATCGAACCGCCCGTCGAGCAGGGCCGGATCCACATGCCGGAACACGTGCCCGGTGGTCTTTCTGTAGCGGGCCAGACGCCGGCGGCCGATATTGGTCTCGCCGAAGAGCACGTAGGCGATCATGCCCAGGGCCGGCATCGCCAGGATCACGAGGATCCACGACGTGCGGGACGCCGCCTCGCGGTGGGGCCGCAGAAGCGCCCTCAGGGCGAAGGACAGCTGGAGCGTCACATGCAGCCCAACGCCCACCAACACCATGATATCGCCGCTCATCGAGCCACCGCTTTCCCTGGCACTCCCGGGCGGGCCGCTGATGCGCCGCGGCCCTGTTCACGGGCACGGGAAACGAGCTAACCTTGCGACATGAACCGCCCGCACCGGGATTTCCACGCCGAACAACCTGCGTCATGCAACTGAAGATTGCCAGCTACAACGTGCGCAAGGCCGTCGGGCGCGACATGAAGCGCGACCCGGCGCGAATCCTTGGCGTGCTTGCCGATATCGGTGCCGATGTCGTTGCCCTGCAGGAGGCGGACAGACGCCTCGGGGCCCGCCCGGCCGCCATCCCCCGGTGGCTGATCACCCAGGAGACGGATTATGCCGTCGCGGATGTGGCGCGCAACGAGGTGAGCCTGGGGTGGCACGGGAACGCGATCCTCGTGCGTCGGGACCTGAAGATCGAGGCGACGGCCCATATCGAACTGCCGGGCCTCGAGCCGCGGGGCGCCGTGCTGGTCCGGGTATCGGGCGTCACGGTGGTGGGCACGCATCTGGGCCTGCTGCGGCGGTGGCGGCACATGCAGATGAACGCGATCCGCGCCCATGTTCAGCACGAGGCCGCGCGCACGGTCATCGCGGGCGATTTCAACGAGTGGTCGGATATCCGCGGCTTCGATCCCTGGGAAAAGACCTTCCGCGTCCTCTATCCGGGCAAGAGTTTCCCCACGCCGCGCGCGATCGCCTCGCTGGACGGGATCGCCCATGGCGCGCGGATTTCCGTGGGCGACAGCGGTGTGGTGCTGAGCGGCAAGGCGCGAACCGCGTCGGATCACTTTCCGATCTGGGCCCGGATCGCGCTCGATCCGGATCGCTCCGATGCAGTGCCCGAGGCCGCGACCGGGCTGCCGGCCAGCTGACGGTCGTGGCGACAGGCGCGGAGCCGTTTGCGCAGGCGGCCCGCTACTCCTTGACATAGGGCTTGCCGTCGGCCGCTGGCGGCCTGGCCCGGCCGATCAGGCCCGCGACCACGACGATCGTCGCGATATAGGGTGCCATGGCCAGGAACTCGGACGGGATCGGCGTCTGCAGGAGCGCGAGTTTCTGCTGGAGCGAATCCGTGAAGCCGAAGACCAGCGCGGCCATCAGCGCACCGACGGGGTGCCAGCGTCCGAAGATCATCGCCGCCAGCCCGATGAAGCCCCGCCCGCCGGTCATGTTCTCGTCGAAGCGCCCGACCGAGCCCAGCGTGAACCACGCGCCGCCAAAGCCCGCGATCATCCCGCCGACCGTGACATGCAGGTAGCGCGTGCGGTAGACGTCGATGCCCAGCGTGTCGGCCGCGCGCGGATGCTCGCCCACCGCGCGGGCGCGCAGGCCCTGGGCGGTGTGGAACAGGTAGTAGGTCGAGACCGCCACCATCACCAGCGCGCCGTAGACGAAGATGTTCTGGTGGAACAGCATCGGGCCGATCACGGGGATGTCGCCCAGCACGGGGATCTTCCACGTTCGGAAGACGGGCGCGTTGTTCAGATGCCGCATCTCCGCGAAGACCTGGCTCGAGACATAGCTCGTCAGGCCCAGGACGAAGAGGTTGATGACCACGCCCGCGATGATCTGGTCCATGCGGTAGGTCACGACCAGGGCCGCGAGGATGAAGCCGAAGAGCCCGCCGATGGCCACGGCCGACACCAGCCCGCCCCAGCCCCCGATGACCGAACCCATGAGCGCGCCCGTGAAGGCACCGGCCAGCAGCATGCCCTCCACCGCGATGTTCACCACCGCCACCCGCTCGCACATGGTCGCCGCCAGCCCGCCCAGCGCGATGGGCACCGCGCGCACCATCGTCGCCTGCAACATGCCCGTCAGCGAAAACGCCTTGCCCGCCGTGGCCCAGACGAGGAAGGCCATCACGAAGATGCCCAGCCCGATCCCGAGCGACAGCGTCGTCCAGCGCCCGCCGCCACGCAGGAACTGCCGCGCGCCGAGAAAGGCCACGAGTGCCGCGGCGATGTAGATGAAGGGCTGCGCGGGCACGATCAGGTCGGCGAGCACCCAGGCGTCCCGCGGGCGGGACAGGCGGAACGTGGCCTCGCCCGGCGCGTCCCCGAAGACGATCGTCACGAAAAGCGCCAGCAGGATCAGGATGGCACCGGTCACCCGCGTGCGCCGTTGCGATCCGAGGTCCACCCCGTCGCGCAGGGGCGCGTGCCGGTCTGCCAAGGCCATCAGGCGTCCCCCCTGTCCGGTTTGCGAAAGCCCCAGGGGAAGATCGCGCGCACGAGAAGCGGGGCCGCGATGAAGACGATGATCAGCGCCTGGATGATCCCGATGAGGTCGATGGAGACGCCCGCATCCACCTGCATCTGCCGACCGCCGGCCTCGAGCGCGCCGAACAGCAGCCCGGCCAACAGCACGCCCACCGGGTGCGACCGGCCCAGAAGCGCCACGGCGATGGCGTCGAAACCGAGCCCGGCCGAGAAACCCGGCGTCGCGCGACCCAGCACGCCCAGCACCTGGTTGGCCCCGGCAAGGCCCGCGAGCGCGCCCGCGACCCCCATGGCCAGCACGATGATCAGCGCGGCGCGGATGCCCGCGTAGCGCGCGGCGTCGGGGTTCGCGCCGCTTGCGCGGAACTCGAAGCCGAGCCTGGCGCGGAACAGCAGCCAGTGGACCACGCCGACGGCCAGCAGCATGACGAAGACGCCCGCATGCACCCGCAGGTTGGGATCGAGCCAGTCCAGCAGGCGCGGCAGCTCCGCGTTGGGCGGCACCGAGCGCGAGACCGGGTCCGACCGCCCCTCGCGCTGGACCCAGTCGAGGCTCAGCATGTAGTCGAGAATGCGGTAGGAGATGAGGTTGAGCATGATCGTGGAGATCACCTCGTGCGCCCCCGTCGCCGCCCGGAGATAGCCCGCGATCCCGGCATAGAAGGCGCCCATGAGCGCGCCCGACAGAAGCGACAGCGGCAACAGCAGCGCGAAGGGCAGCCCGGCGAAGGTGAAGCCGAAGATCACCGCGGCGAGCCCCCCCATCAGCAGCTGGCCCTCCGCCCCGATGTTGAACAGCCCCGCCCGGAACCCCAGCGCGAGCCCGAGCCCCGCCAGCACCAGCGGGATGGCGGCCGTGAGCGTCTCGGAGACTGCATTCAGCGACCCGACGGAGCCTTGCAGAAGCGCCACGTAGGACCGCCCGATCGTGGGCAGATCGACGCCCGTGGCCAGCATCGTCAGCGCGCCCAGCACCAGCGCCACCACGACGGCGAAAAGCGGCACCACGACGAGATCCTCGAACTGCGTCCGGCCCGGCGCGGCGCGCGCCAGAAGCCTGTCGCGGGCGGTGTCGAGGCTGTCGTTCACGCTCATGCCGCCGCCCCCGCCATGGCCAGGCCGACCGCGCCTTTTTCCGGCGGGCCGGCGCTGGCGTCGAACTCGGCCACGATGCGGCCCTTGAACATCACCACGATCCGGTCCGAGAGCGCCAGGATCTCGTCAAGCTCGGAGGACATGATCAGGACGCCGTCGCCTTCGGCGCGCGCCGCCATGAGACGGCCGTGGATATACTCGATCGAGCCCACGTCGAGACCCCGCGTGGGCTGGGCCGCGATCACGAGCTTCGTGTCGCGGGCCAGCTCGCGCGCGACGATCAGCTTCTGCTGGTTGCCCCCCGACAGGTGCCCGGCCTGCGCGAAGACCGAGGGCGTGCGCACGTCGAAATCGAGCGCCGCGTCGGCCGACCACGCGTTGACCGCGTCCCATCGCACCTGCGGCCCGCGCGAGAAGCGGTCGGAATAGTAGCTGTCGAGCACCATGTTCTCGGCCACGGTGAACTCGGCCACGAGGCCCATGCGCTGCCGGTCCTCGGGGATATGTGCCATGCCCATGCGGTGGCGCGCGCGGGGGCCGAGATGGGTGATGTCCGTCCCGTCGAACAGGATCTGCCCCGAGGCCGGGTCGTGCAGCCCGGTGATGGCCTGGATCAGCGCGGACTGCCCGTTGCCCTGCACGCCCGCGATGCCGACGACCTCGCCCGCGCGGACGGTCAGGCTGACGCCGTCGACGGCGATCTCGTCGGTGTCGCGCAGCACGGTCAGGTTCCGCACCTCGAGCCGCGGCGG
>CAZGHJ010000020.1:0-22615 GCA_964525355.1 uncultured Roseicyclus sp. | reverse complement strand
TCTTCCGCGTCTTCGACAGCCTCAACTGGGTCGAGAACATGCGCGTCTCGATGGACGCGGTGCTGGAGACCGGCAAGATCCTCGAGGGCACGATCTGCTACACCGGCAACATCCTCGACCCCGACCGCGCGAAATACGACCTGAAGTACTACGTGAAGATGGCCAGGGATCTCGAGGCCGCCGGCGCCCATGTGCTGGGCCTGAAGGACATGGCGGGGCTTTTGAAACCCGCCGCCGCCGCCGTCCTGATCCCCGCGCTGAAGGACGCCGTGGATATCCCGATCCACTTCCACACCCATGACACGGCCGGCATCGCCTGCGGCACGATCCTCGAGGCCTCGAAGGCCGGCGTCGATGCCGTCGACTGCGCCATGGACGCGCTCTCGGGCAACACCAGCCAGGCGACGCTCGGGACCATCGTCGAGGCGCTCGACTTCACCGAGCGCGCCACGGGTCTCGACATCGGCGCCATCCGCGAGATCTCGGACTACTGGGAGGCCGTGCGCGCCCATTACGCCGCCTTCGAGACGGGCCAGCAGGCCCCGGCGTCGGAGGTCTATCTCCACGAGATGCCGGGCGGGCAGTTCACCAACCTCAAGGCGCAGGCCCGCTCCATGGGGCTGGAGGACCGCTGGCACGAGGTGGCGCAGATGTACGCCGACGTGAACCGCATGTTCGGCGATATCGTGAAGGTCACGCCGTCCTCCAAGGTCGTGGGCGACATGGCGCTGATGATGGTCAGCCAGGGGCTGACGCGCGAGGACGTGGAGAACCCCGCCAAGGACGTCTCCTTCCCCGACAGCGTCATCGACATGATGCGCGGCAATCTCGGCCAGCCGCCGGGCGGCTTCCCGCCCGGCATCCTCAAGAAGGTGCTGAAGGACGAGCAGCCCATTCTCGACCGGCCGGGCAAGCACGTGCCGCCCACCGATCTCGAGGCCGAGCGCACGGCGCTTGCCGGGCGGCTGGAGATCGAGATCGATGACGAGGACCTGATGGGCTACATGATGTATCCCAAGGTCTTCTCCGACTACGCCACCCGCCACAAGGATTACGGCCCCGTCCGCACGCTGCCCACGCGCACCTTCTTCTACGGCATGGAACCGGGCGAGGAGATCGAGGCCGAGATCGATCCCGGCGTGCGGCTCGTGGTCCAGCTCCAGGCCATCGGCGACACCAATGCGGAAGGCGAGGCCAAGGTCTTTTTCGAGCTGAACGGCCAGCCCCGCACCGTGCGCGTGCCCAACCGCAAGATCGCGGCCACGCAGGTCAAGCGGCCCAAGGCCGAGACCGGCAACCCCGATCACATCGGCGCGCCGATGCCCGGCGTGGTGGCCACGGTCGCGGTCAGCCCCGGCCAGAAGATCTCGCAGGGCGATCTCATCCTGACCATCGAGGCCATGAAGATGGAGACCGGCCTGCACGCCGAGCGCGACGCGGTGGTCAAGGCCGTCCATGTCAGCGCCGGCGGCCAGATCGACGCCAAGGATCTGCTGGTGGAACTGGAGACGCCCTGAGCGCAGGATGCTCCCGGTTCCGCAAGGCGGCGCGTTTCCTGCCGCGCCAAAGCCCGGCACGCCGCCTTGCAGACCTCGAGAACGGCTCCGGCCGGCCGGTCACCGGGGATGTCCATGCCATCGTCGACATCGCGACCCGCATCCATCGAGCCGTCCGGCCCTCCATGGGGCGCAGTCGCAATTTTCCACTTGCAGAGCCGCGCGGGGGAGCCTAGATACCGGCCCCAGAGAGCGGGTGTAGCTCAGGGGTAGAGCATTACCTTGCCAAGGTAAGGGTCGTGAGTTCGAATCTCATCACCCGCTCCAGATGTCTTCCGAAATGCAGCGCCGCAAGGCGCTGTTTTCTTTTGCGGGTCGGGCTGTTTCGGAACGGGCCTGCTGTCGGGAACGCCGACGCATCCTGACCCATGGCGGACGGACAGCAAGCCCGCGACCGGGCCTTGCGCAGCCGTCACGCGCATGCGCGCCGGACCACGCACCCGCTCAAGCCCCGACCCGAGCCTTGCCCGGATCGGCACAGTCGCAGGGACCCCTGCCCGGCCGCCGCCGCCGCTGCGCCCCGTGGCAGGCGCAGCCCGAGGCGATCACGGCATGAGAGCGAGGCTCTGGCCGAAGCCCTCGAGCGGGAAGGTGAAGTCGATCGTCTGGCGATCCTGGCTTTCGATGGTCAGCCGCAACTCGGCCCCGTCCGACATGGCCTGGGCCCAATCGTCCCCGGCCGCCCCCATCGCGTAGCAGCCCTGCCCGTCGCAGGACTGGAACGGCAACTCGCCAAGCTCGGTGTCGTCGACGGCCAGTCTCAGCCCCGCGGGCAGGAACAGCCCGACGGGCAGCGTGAGGACCGCGGTCAGTTCCTCGTCGCCGGCCGAGCGGACGAAAGCGGCGGTCGCGACGCGCTGGTTGCCCTCGCTCAGGACGATGCTTTGCGCCACCTCGCAGGTCAGGCGGCCGGGATCGTTCTGGTTGTTGCACGACACCAGCCAGAGCGGCGCCTGTGCCGAGGCCGTCGTGGCAGCGCAGCAAAGCGCCGCGATCAGGTATTTTTTCATGGGTTGCTCTATCCTCAGAAACGCATTCCGAACTGGATGCCGCCCGACCGGACGGCCCCGCTGTCGCCGAATTCCTGCCCGTAGGTGACATCCGCGAAGAAGCCGTTGTCCTTGTCGAACACGCGCAGGCCCACGGTCAGACGCCCGCGGCTGTCGTCGAAGCCGCTGTAGTTGCGGAAGCTGCCATCGGCCAGCGACGCGCCGGGCAGGCCGGAATTGATGTACAGGTCGTTCTCGGACGCGAACAGCGCCTCGGCCCGCAGGAAGGCCCTGATCGCGGTGTCGGCATCGTAGTCGGTATCGAGGCCCACTTCCAGCGACGGGGTCAGGGTGTAGACCACCTGCTCGGTGTCGCGCAGCACGGCGCCGATGGCGCTTCCGGTCTCGTTGAAGGCGTCCGAGCGCAGCTGCGTGATGTCGAGCGCGAGGCCCGGCTGGAGGTACCAGTCGTTCTGCGCAAGGTCGTGGCGATAGGCGGCGCCGAAGCGCAGGTTGCCATGCCTGACGTCCTGTTCGCCGAAGCCCGTGCCCCCGGCCAGAACGAAGCCGTCGCCGAAGCTGCCGTCGATCCCGATCCGGCGGGTGGTGCTGTAGCTCGTCTGACCGATCGAAACGCCACCGAACAGGATCCAGTTGTCGACCGCCCGCTCGAGCGAGACGCCGGCCTGCCAGCGGTCGCCCTCGGCGCGGAAGCTGTCGCCGCTGGCCAGTTCCACGTCGGCGGATTCGATCGCGAAGGCGAGCTTCATGCCGTTCTGGAGGTCGAACTGGCGGCCCAGCTGCAACTCGACCGCCGAGGCGTCGAGGGTGCGATACCCGGTGCTTCCGTCCCGCTCCGTCCGGGCGACGGTGACCGAGGACCAGATGCAGCCGTTCTCCGTCATCACCGCCGAGGTGACCGTGTCGGAACAGCTGCGCAGGTCGTCGGCGAAGCGCAGGGCGCTGCCGAAGGCTTCGACCTGCGTGGCGGCAAAGTCCTCGGTGGTCAGCCCCTCGGTGAAGCCGATGACCTCGGCCTCGTCCCCGGCATTGGCGATCAGTGCGAAGGTCCGGCCCATCTCGGCCGAGCCCGCCCCGTTCAGCACGTCGTTGATGTAGTCGCCCACGGCCGCCTCGTTGCGGGTCATTCCGGGGGTCGAGAAATCGGGCACCACCACGAGGTCGATGCTGCTGCCGTCGCCGGTCGAGCCGTTCAGGCCGATCGAGTAGTCCAGAACGATCGTGTCCCGGATGAACGTGCCCGCATCCGCCGCCGTACCGCCCACGTCGACCACAACGAAGGGCCGGGCCTGTTCCAGCGTCTCCAGCACCGGCACCAGTTCGCCGCCCATCGTGGCGTTTTCCGACACGATGATCAGGTCGCCTTCGCGCCGTCCCGAGCCGTCCTGCTGAAGGAAGTAGACATCGGCCGTGTAGGTGGCCGTCGCGCCGAAGCTCAGCGACCCGGTCAGCGTCGTGGTCTGGTTGACGTTGCCCGCGATCATGAAATCCGAGGCCGCGACCGTCGGCGTGATCGTGGCCGGCATGGTCAGCACGCCGCCCACCTGGAGATCGCCCTCGATGGTCACCTGCCCTCCGGCGCCCGCCAGCATGCGGTCGAGCGCCGTGAAGCTGCCCGACGCCTCGAGCGTGAAGCTGTTGGTGCCCGTGCCCAGGTCGAAATTGCCGAAACCGACACCGGCGAGCGACACGGTCTCGTCGCCAAGCCCGCCCCGGATCAGTTCGTCGTTCAGCGCACCGATGAAGGCGTCCGGCCCGAGGTTGAGCGTGTTCGCCGCCCCGCCCTCCATCTGCACCGCGACACCGCGCGGTCCCGCGCCGCCGAAGACCACGTTGCCGAAGCTCAGCGCCATGTCGCCGCCGGTGCCGGTACCGCCCGCGGACTGGGCCAGCACCGCCACCGCGTCGGTGCCGGTGGCGATGACGTTGCCGGTCTGGTCGATGTCCACGGCGCCGCCGGTGCCCGCCCCGCCCGCGCTGCCGCGGAACACGAAGTCCACCAGGCCGCCGCCGCCGCCGATGCTCTGCGCGAGAAGCGATACCGCCTCGTCGCCCATGGTCATCACGTTGCCGACATTGGTGAAGCTGATCGCCCCGCCGTCGCCGCCATTGTCGGCCGAGGGCGTCACGGTCACGTCCGCCGCGTCGAGATCGGTGGTCACGAGGCCCCCGCCGCCGCCGATGCTTTGCAGCACGAAGCCGTGCGCGCGGCGCCCCGCCGTCGTCACGAGCCCGTCATTGGTCACGTCGAGGCGGCCGCCATCGCCGGTCGAGCCGCCCTCGGCGCCGATCGTCACGTTGGCGCTGCTCATGCCGATGATGAGCGTCTCGCCCCCGCCCGCGCCGATGCTCTGCACGACCTGGCCGTTGGCATAGTCGCCGAAGGTCAGCGTCTCGCCGGTCAGCGCAAGGTTCACGTCGCCGCCCGGATTGAAGAAGCTCGGGTTCGTGCCCATCACCACATTCGCCGTCTGGCTGGCGCCGCCCGCGATGTCGGACACCAGCAGCATGCGGCCGCCGCCGCCGCCGATGGACTGCGTCAGCCCCCCGGTGGAGAAGTCGCCCATGGTCATCACGCCGCCGGTCCGCTGGCTGTCGATCGCGCCGCCCGGCGCGTTGTCGGAATTGCGCGCCCCGAGCCGCGTGTTCATGGTCAGGTCGGTCTGCTGGTTCCCCTCGACCTGGTTCAGCGCCGTGCCGCCGCCGCCGCCGATGGACTGCGTCAGCGCGCCCGTCGAGTTGGCCGCCATCGTCATGACGTTGCCGACATGGGTCTGGACGACATTCGCGCCGGGAACATTGTCCAGGCTCTCGCCGCCCAGCCCCAGCACGCCGAGGATCGTGGTGCCCTCGGCCGCCTGCGGACCCGTGGGAAGGTTCTCGGAGAAGATCGAGAAGATCTCCACGTTGCCGCCGCCGCCATTGACCGTCTGAACGTGGATCGCCTCGGAATTGGCGCCGTTCATCAGGATGTCGCCGCTGGAGTTCACCGTGACCGCGCCCGCCGTGCCATCGGCGCCGGTTCGCGCGCCCAGCAGCGTCGAGAAGCCGTAATCCAGCGCCGAGACCAGCGGCGCCCCGACCGAGATCCCCGCATTGCCGCCGGAGCCGCCGATGGACTGGGCCAGGATGCCGTAGGCATTGTCGCCGTCGGCCTGGATCGTGCCGGTGTGGTTCACCGTGACATCGCCGCCATTCGCCCCGGTGCCGCCCGCGCCGCCGATGGCGATGGAGTTGAAGGCGCGGCCCGTCGCCTGGTCCGCCAGCCGGTCGCCGGATACCGCGATGGACATGCCGCCATTGCCGCCGCCGCCGCCCACCGACTGGGCCAGGATCCCGTAGGCGCCGTCGCCCTGCACGAGGATGTTGCCGCTGTTGGCCACATCGACATCGCCGGCGATGTTGCCGCTGCCGCCGCTGCCGCCGAGGCTGAAGGCCACCGAGGGGGTGGAGGCGTCGCCCGAGGCCAGCGTGAAGTTGCCGTCGATGGTCTGGCCGCCCTGGCCGCCGCCGCCGCCGACCGATTGCGCGATGATGCCGTGGGCGCCCGCGCCACCGGTCTGCACGAGACCCGCGTTTTCCACGGTCACGTCGCCGCCCGTGCCGCCGTCGCCGCCGGAGCCGCCGATGCCGACCTGGAAGCTGCGGCTGGTGGTGCCGGTGGCCGAGGTGGACCGGTTGAGCGCGACGTTGGAGACGTCGCTGCCGGTGCCGCCGCCGCCGCCCACCGATTGCGCGAAGATGCCGTGCGAGGCGTCGGCGGTGGTGATGATCCGTCCGGTATCGGTGTTGGTCACCGACACCGTGCCCGCCGCCGCCCCGGTGCCGCCCGAGCCGCCCATCAGGAGCGAGGCGCGCGTCGCGCCGTCGGCGTCGGGACCGACGAGGATGTTGCGCACGTATTGCGCGTCGCCGCCGCCGCCGCCCACGGACTGGGCGAAGATGCCCAGCGCGCGGCCGCCCGACGTGCCGATCTCGGCGCTGTTGGTCACGGTCACGGCGTCGGACACCGCGCCGCTGCCGCCATTGCCGCCCAGGCCGATGGTGTACTGGTTGCCGATGCCGCCGCGCAGGTTGATGATCTTGTTGTCGACCACGCCGCCCTGGCCGCCGCCGCCGCCGACGGACTGCGCGAGCACGCCATGGGCGTATTCGCCCGCCGTCACGATCGCGCCCGCATTGTCCACGTCCACGGTGCCCGATGCCATGCCGGTGCCGCCCGTGCCGCCCATGAGCAGCGAGGCGGTCGTGCCGACGCTCGACCCCTTCACGTTGCTGGTCACGGTGCTCAGGTTCGAGCCACCGCCGCTCACGGTGCCGCCGGTGCCGCCCGCGCCGCCGATGGACTGGGCGAAGATGCCGATGGCCCGGTCGGACATTGTTGCGATGGTCGCGAGGCTGGCGACGCTCACCGCGCCGCCGGTGCCGCCGGTGCCGCCCGTCCCGCCAAGCGCGACCGAGATCGAGGTGCCCTCGCCCGCGCCGCCCTTGGCAGAGCCGGCCGTGCCGCCGCCGCCGCCGACCGACTGGGCGAAGACGCCGTGGGCTTCCTCGCCCATCGTGCCGATGGTGCCGGCCGCATTGGCGGTCACCGCCCCGGCCGAGCCGCCCTCGCCGCCCTCGAGACCCACGGACAGCGACAGGCTGGTGCCCTTGTCGTCCTCTTCCTTGGGCGTCGACAGGCTCACGGAGGTGGAACTGGAATTGCCGCCGCCATTGCCGATGGACTGGGCGAAGACCCCGTGCGAGCGCGTGCCCTGCGTGCGGATGTCGCCGGTGCTCGAGGCTGTCACGTCGCCGCCGGTGCCGCCGGTGCCGCCGCGCCGGCCGATGGTGATGTTGGCCGATCCGCCATCGGCGCTGTTCGACAGCATGTTGTAGCCGGCATTGCCGCCGCCGCCGCCGACCGACTGGGCGAAGACGCCGTGGCTGTCGTCGCCCGCCGTGCTGATGTTACCGGTGCTGGCCACGTCGACCTGGCCGCCGCTGCCGCCGGCGCCGGTGCCGCCGCCGACCGACAGGCCCAGCGCGCGGTTGTTGTCGGCCTGGCCCGCCTGGTACATGAAGGCGAGGTTGAAGGCCGCGTTGCCGCCGCCGCCGCCCAGTGACTGGCCGAGGATGCCGTGGCTCTGGCCCTTGACGGTCGTGATCGCGCCGAAATGGGACACGTCCACCGCGCCGCCATTGCCCGCGCTCCCGGCGCCGCCGCCGATGGCGATGGCGACCGCATTGGTCTGGGTGCCGCCGCCCGCGGCGGGGGTCGAATTGTTGCCCTCCAGCTCGTCGAGAACGGCGTTGTAATTGGTGATCACCGAGGGATCGACGCCGGTGTTGGTCGGCGTCCGCCGGTCGCCCGCGGTGCCGCCATTGCTCGCCGAGCCGGTGGTGCGCGTCACGCCGAGCACGGCGTTGACGCCCGCGTTGCCGCCGCCGCCGCCGATGGACGACGCCTCGAGGCCCACGGCGCCCAGACCGTCGGTCTGGATCAGCCCGGCCGACTGCATCGCCGTGCCGCGGTTCACGGTCACGTCGCCCGCGTTGCCGCCATTGGCGCCGAAGCCGCCGACCCCGATGCCGATGGGGCTGCTGTTCTGCGTGCCGACCGCGGTCACGTTGATGCCGCCGGTGCCGCCGCCGCCGCCGATGGACTGGGCGAACACCCCGCGCGAGGCATAGCCCCGGGAGGTGATGTCGCCCGTCGAGGTCACGTCCACGTCGCCCGCATCCGCGCCCGTGCCGCCATGGCCGCCGAGGCCCGCGACGATGCTCAGATCGGTCTGGCCGTTGCCGTCCTCGGAGGCCTGGTAGTTCAGCTGGCCCGACACGTTCAGACCGCCGTTGCCGCCGCCGCCGGCGATGGACTGGGCGAACATCCCGTGCTTCCAGTTCCCCGCCACGTTGATCGTGCCGCCATGGTCGACCGTGACATCGCCCGAGACGTTGCCCGCGCCGCCGAAGCCGCCGATGCCGAAGGTGATCGACGGGATGTTGCCGTCCTTGTTGATCGCCACCCCGCCCGAGACGTTCAGGCCGCCATTGCCGCCGCCGCCGCCGATGGACTGCGCCAGCAGGCCGGCCGAGCCGTCGGTGTCGGGCTTGTCCTCGTTGAACAGGCCGAGATCCACGAAAAGGTCGCGCAGCGCGAAACTGTCCAGCTGGTTGCTCACCAGGTCGACCACCTGATCGCTCACGACCTCGCGCAGCCGCGTCTCGAAGGTCGTGTCGTCCGGCGTCTCGATATCCTGCGGATCGGTCGAAACGGTGATGTCGGTCCGCGCCGTGACCGTGACATCCGACGCCGTGCCCGCGTTGCCGCCCAGGCCCCCGACGCCCACGATGAGCGAGCTGTCCGACACGACCCCGCCCGAGACGTTCAGCCCGCCATTGCCGCCGCCGCCGCCCAGCGACTGCGCGATCACGCCGGACCGGCCGGTGCCGTGGGCACGAATGGTGCTGCCCGAGGCGATATCCACCACCACGTCGCCCGCGTTGCCGCCGGTGCCGCCGAAGCCGCCGACGCCCACCAGCACGGCGCCCGAAGTGTTGTTGCTAGGCTGCCCCGCGCTGGGGAAGCTGGCGATGGAGAGGCCCGCGGTGACGTTCACGCCGCCATTGCCGCCGCCGCCGCCCACCGACTGGGCGACGATCCCGTCCGCGCCCTTGTCGAGGTCGATGACCTGGCCGGCCCCGCCTGTCGTCAGGGGCACCGCCTGGAGGTCGCCCGAATAGGCGAAGTCCACGTTGCCGGCGTCGCCGCCGCCGCCGCCGAAGCCGCCCACGCCGGCCGCGATCGACAGGATCGTGTTCGACCCGCCGGGCTTGGTCAGCGACAGCGAGCCCGAGACATTGGTGCCGCCCGCACCGCCGCCACCGGCCAGCGATTGCGCGATCAGGCCCGTCGACCGGTCGCCCATGGTCATCACGTCGCCTTCCACGTCCATGGTGACCGCGCCGGAATTGCCGCCCGCGCCGCCGAAGCCGCCCAGGCCCAGCGAGATCGCCGCCCCGTTCTGCCCCGACAGGCTGACCGTGCCCGAGACGTTGGTGCCGCCCGCGCCGCCGCCGCCGCCCACGGACTGCGCCAGCGCACCGATGCTCTCGACCCCCGAGGTCACGATGCCCGGCGCATCGGTGGAGGTGCGGATCGTGCTCGACACCGTCCGGCCCTCGCCGCCGCCGCCGCCGAAGCCGCCCATGCCGAAGCTCAGCGCGCCGCCGTTGTTCATCGACAGGTTGGCGCCCGCCGTGACGTTGGTCGCACCGGTGCCGCCCGCGCCGCCGACGCTCTGGGTGATGATGCCGCTGCTGAAATCGCCGCTGGTGGTCACCGTGCCGGTGACCGAGCTTGCCGTCAGCGCGCCGGCATCGCTGGCCCCGCCGCCGAAACCGCCGATGCCGATGCCGACCGCGCCGCCCGTCTGCTTGGAGAAGTTGAGCGCCGCGGTCACGTTGGTGCCGCCATTGCCGCCGCCGCCGCCGACCGACTGCGTCAGCACGCCGGTCGAGAAGACGCCCGCGGTGGACACCGCGCCCTCGACGGTGTGGTCGACCGACCCGCCCGTGCCGCCGGTGCCGCCGAAGCCGCCGAGGCCGAAGCCGAGCGAGCCCGAGAAGTTCCCGCTGAGCGAGATCGCGCCGGAGACGTTCACGCCGCCATTGCCGCCGCCACCGCCGATGGCCTGCGCGACGAGACCGGCAGAGCGGTCGCCCGTGGTCATCGTGGTGCCGTCAAACGTGGCGTCCACGCTCCCCGCCGCGCCGCCGTCGCCGCCGAAGCCGCCGATGCCGATGGCCGCCGCGCCCGATCCGGTCTTCGCGAGGCTCACCGCGCCCGAGACGTTCAGCCCGCCATTGCCGCCGCCGCCGCCCAGCGACTGGACGAGGACGCCGGTGCTGTCATCGGCCAGGGTCGTGACGTCGCCGGTGAGGGTGGAGGTGGCATTGCCGCCCGTGCTGCCGCCGCCGCCCGCGCCGCCTATGCCCAGCGCCACCGCACCGCTCCCGGTGCCGCCAAGGCTGACCGCGCCCGACACGGACAGCCCGCCATTGCCGCCGCCGCCGCCCGCGGATTGCACCAGCACGCCGGTGGACAGGATCTGCCGCGTGACGACATTGCCGGTCAGCGTGCTGGTCACGTCGCCCGCATTGCCGCCGGTGCCGCCGCTGCCGCCGATGCCAAGGGCCGCCCCGCCCGAGCCGGTGCCCGCCGCGGAGATCGCCGCCGAGATGTTCATGCCGCCATTGCCGCCGCCGCCGCCCAGCGACTGGACGACCACGCCCGATGACGCGATGCCGTCGGTGGCCACGTCGCCGGTCAGGTTCGAGGTGACGGTGGAGGACGTGCCCCCGGTGCCCGCCGCGCCGCCGAGGCCCACGGCCGCGCCGCCCGAGCCGGTGCCCGCGACACTGACCGCCGCCGAGACGTTGAAGCCGCCATTGCCGCCGCCGCCGCCCAGCGATTGCACCAGAAGCCCGGTGGAGAAATCGCCGCGCGTCTCCAGATTGCCCGCGATCGTGCTGTCGACCGCGCCGCCATTGCCGCCGCCCGCGCCACGGCCGCCGAGGCCCACGCCGACCGACCCGCTTCCGGTGCCGGCGCCGGAAAAGCCCCCGCTCACGTTGAAGCCGCCGTTGCCGCCGCCGCCGCCGATGGACTGCACCACCACGGCCGCCGAGCGGTCCGCGCGCGTCAGCACGTCGTTCGTCGCGGAAAGCGACACCGCGCCGCCGTTGCCGCCGCCCGCGCCCTGCCCGCCGAGGCCGACGCCCACCGCGGCGCTGCCGGTGCCCGCTCCCGCCACACCGCCGGAAATGTTGAAGGCGCCGTTACCGCCGCCGCCGCCGACGGACTGCACGAGAACGCCGGTCGAATCGATGCCGCGCGTCTCGATATTCGCACCCGTCGACGCGCTCACCGTGCCGCCGTTGCCTGCCGCGCCGCCCGAGCCGCCAAGGCCGACGCCCACCGCGCCGCTGCCCGTGCCGGCGAAGCTCAGCGCCGCCGAGACGTTGAAGCCGCCATTGCCGCCGCCGCCGCCGATCGATTGCGCCACGAACCCCGAGGAGGCCTCGCCCATGGTCAGGATCGTGCCGCTGCTGTTCGCCGTGACCGTGCCCGCGTTCTGGCCCGTGCCGCCCGCGCCGCCGAGCCCGACGGCGATCCCGGCCGCGCCGCCGCCCGCGCCCGAAATCGTGCCCGAGACGTTGAAGCCGCCATTGCCGCCGCCGCCCCCGATCGACTGCGCCACGACGCCCGAGGACCGGTTGCCCATCGTCTGCACCGCGTCGGTCGTCGTCAGGGTCACGTTGCCGCCCGTCGCGCCGCTGCCGCCGTTGCCGCCGAGACCCACCGCGACCGAGCCGCTGCCGGTGCCCGATCCGGTGGCGTTCGCCGAGACGTTGAAGCCGCCGTTGCCGCCGCCGCCGCCGACCGATTGCGCGAGGATGGCCGTCGAGTCGTCGCCGCGCGTGATCACCGTGCCGGTCACGTCGGCCGTCACCGTGCCGCCCGTCCCGCCGGCGCCGCCGCTGCCGCCCAGACCCACGTCGATGGCCCCGCTCCCGCCTCCCGCGCCGCTCAGGCTGCCCGAGACGCTGAAGCCGCCATTGCCGCCGCCGCCCCCGATGGATTGCACCACCACGCCCGGCGAGCGGTCGCCCCGGTCCGGGTTCGCCTCGTCGTTGGTGCCCGTCTGGATATCGCCCGACACCGTCGCCGTGACCGAGTTGCCAAGGCCGCCCGCGCTGCCGGAACCGCCGAGGCTCACGCCGACCGTCGCCGCGCCGCCGCCGCCACCCGCGATGCCCGCCGAGACGCTGAAACCGCCATTGCCGCCGCCGCCGCCCACGGACTGGACCAGCACCGCACCGGCATCGCTGCCCCGCGTGGTCACGTCGGACGCGATCTCCGCCGTCACCACGCCGCCATTGCCGCCGGTGCCCGCCGAGCCGCCGACACCGACGTTGACCGCACCCGCAAGCCCGCCGGACCCGGCGATGCCCGCGCCGACGGCATAGCCGCCATTGCCGCCGCCGCCGCCCACGGATTGCGCCACCACGCCCGAAGAAAACTGCCCGAAGGTGCTGATCTGCGCGCCCGTGGAGATCAGGTCGACCCGGCCGCCGGTGGCGCCGTCGCCGCCCGCGCCGCCGACACCGGCGTTGATGCTGGCCGCGCCGCCGCCGCTGGCCGAGACCCCGGCCGCGATCGAGCCGCCGCCATTGCCGCCGCCGCCGCCCACCGACTGGGCAAGGATCGCCGTGGAACTGGCGCCCTGCGTCGTCACATTCCCATCGGTCCAGACCTGCACCTGGCCGCCCACGCCGCCCACGCCGCCGGCACCGCCCACGGCGACCGACAGGTTGCCCGAGAAATACAGCGAGCCCGAGCCCGAGCCCGCGATGGACAGACCGCCATTGCCACCGCCGCCGCCCACCGACTGGAACAGCATCCCGGTCGAGCGCGCCCCGTTCGTCTGCACCGAGCCCGAGAAGCCCGACCCGGTCAGGTTGCCGCCATCGACCGTGCCCACGCGGACCAGGCCGCCATTGCCGCCGGTGCCGCCCTGCCCGCCGACGCCCACGGCGACGGACCCCGAGACGGGACCGGCGGAGACCGCGAAGGATGCCGCGTAGCCACCGCTGCCGCCGCCGCCGCCGACCGATTGCAGGAAGACCCCGGTGGAATCGCTGCCGTTGGTCTCAACCGCCGAAGCCCCCGTGCCGGACAGCACGACCTGGCCGCCCGAACCGCCTCCGGCGCCGTCGCCGCCGACCGCGATCGAGGCCGAGCCGAAGGCGCCGACCGACGCGCTGAAGGCGCCGCCGCCATTGCCGCCACCGCCGCCCACCGACTGGGCGAAGACGCCGGTGCTCCGCGCCCCGTTGGTCTGGATCGAGGACGGCGTGCCGCCGCCCGAATCCGACAGCGTCACGTTCACGTTGCCGCCATTGCCGCCCCCCGCGCCGTCGCCGCCCACCGCGACGCTTGCGAAGAGGCCGATGGACCCCGTCGAGCCGCCATTGCCGCCGCCGCCGCCGATGGACTGCGCCAGGATGCCGATGGCGTCGCTGGCGCCCGGGGCGGTGCCCGTGGTGATGATGCCCTCGTTCAGAACGCTCACCGTCGCGCCGTTGCCGCCCCCGGCACCCCGTCCGCCGACGGCCACGAGCCCGCCGCTCTTGCCGCCATCGCCGCCGCCGCCGCCGATGGACTGCGCCACGATGCCGCGCGCGAAGGCGCCCGCCGTCCGGATCGTCCCGAAGTTCCGCACGGTGACCGTGTCTCCGGCCCCGCCGGAGCCGCCATTGCCGCCGATGGCGACGAGGCCGCCGCTATTGCCCGCCGCGCCGCCGGAGCCACCGATGGATTGCGCCACGATCCCGTCGGACTGGAAACCCTGCGTGACGATCTCGCCGCCATCCTCGTTGGTGACGAGGACCGGATCGGAATTGCCGCCGCCGCCCGCGCCGCCCAGCGCGATGGTGAAGAGGCCGCCACCGCCGCCGCTTTCTCCGCCGCCGCCGCCGACCGACTGCGCCAGGATGCCTTTCGAGAAATCGCCCTGCGTCTCGATCCGCCCGGCATTGCTGACGGTGACGCGACCGCCATTGCCGCCCGCGTCTGCGCCGGCCGGAAAGCTCAGGATCAGGTTGCTGGAACTGCCGCCCGACCCGCCCGAGCCCCCCACCGACAGCGCGAAGATCCCGTGCGAGGACGTCCCCTGGGTCAGGACCGAGCCGGTGGTGCCGAGATTGACGGTCACGTTGCCGCCATTCGCGCCGCTGCCGCCGCCGCCTCCGGTGCCGACAAGACCGATCTGCCCGCCGCCGTCACCGGCGGATCTCGACTGGCTCAGGGCATAGATTCCATGGGCGAACCCACCGTTCGTGGCGATTTCGCCGTTCGCGGTCAGGGTCACGGTACCGCCATCGGCCGCGTTGCCGCCCGCGCCACCGCCCGGCGCCAGATTGCCGTTGCCGCCATTGCCGGCCTGACCGCTGCGGCTGAAGGCGAAGATGCCGATATTGTCGGTGCCCGTCGTGATGATGGTGGAACTCGCGGTCTGCGTGGCGTTCAGCGTGCCGCCCGGCCCGCCGTCGCCGCCGGACCCGCCGGAGGAGAAGCTCGCATTCGAACTGCCGCCATTGCCGCCGCGCCCGCCCTGGCTGCCGACCGTCCATCCCGTGTTGACCGACGTGGTGATATCGGTGCTCAGGCTGGGGGCATAGGGGGCCGGCGCCTGACCGTCGCCCCCGCCCCGTGGCGGCACGAACAGCGCGCCTGCGCGCCCGTTGCTGCCGTTCCGGCCGTACCGGATATCCACACGGCCGCCACCCGCGAGCACAGTACTTTCCGGAGCCTGGGTTTCCCCCTCCGAACCGGACGTTGGATTGAACGCCGCGTCGAACTGCGCCACCGTCAAGGCGGTGTTCACGTCCGCCGGGTCGGTCGCGCCGGGCGTGGTGAACGTCGCTATGTCACCGTTGATCGCGGTGATCGTGAAGCCCACGGGCGGGTTGTCGTTGTTGTAGAACGTCTCGCCCACGCCTTTCACGAGGAACACGTATCCGTCCGCGGTCCGGACGAAGGCCACGTCGCCGGCCGTGTCCGTGCTCGCCGGGTCGAGCCGCAGCGACTCGACGGTGGTAACGCCACCGGTGACCGGGTTGGTCACTTCATCATTGACCTGGCTGCTGGCGGACGGCGGGGGCGGCGGCGGGTCGGACTGCGCGAGGGCGGCATGCGTCGAGACGACGACGGCCAGAAGCCAGACGATCAGGAACGCCTGCCACGATGTCCGGATCCTGGCCCGTGGCCGTCCGGCGCGTCCTGACAGGGGCGTCAGACTGCCCCGAGTTGCGAAATCGCGCAGGCGTCCGGTCATCGGCTCGGCTCCTGATTCGGAAAGGGGTTGTCGTATGTCGTGCAAGAATCGCGGTGACGCTAGGTCACCAAACATGGTGTGTAAACATTTAACTCCTTTTGAACCTTTGGTGTTGCAGGCGCGCCCTCACCGAATCCTTGCAACCGGGGCGCGGACACGGGTCGGGCCGATTTTTTCGAGGCCGGCACGCGACATGCAATCCGGGCGAAGGCCGCCGGAGGTCCGGTCTTCGCAGCCGGGCCGCGCGGGCGGGCGCGGCAGGGGCCTCGGCACTGCTCGATTTAACCCTTCCTTCACTGACACTTAAGCCTGCCTTCACCGTCATGTGCCAGTCTCCACGGATACGAGGCGCCCCATGCAAGGCCGCGCCGCGGACGGGGAGCATTGGCATGCAAGGATCGGATAGCGGGATCGAGGATCGGGGGCTGCGGAGATGATCCGTCCGGGCGATCTGCATCGCGCCGAGGCGCTGTCGCAGGGGCAAACCCTGATGGCCCCGGCCCTGTCGACGCGGCGCTTGACCGGACGTCGGGCGACCATCCTCTGCCCGCGGGGCCTTGCCGATCCGGGCGCGGCCGATCGTTCGGACGGCGCGGCCACGCTCGCGCAGCGGTTGCAGATGGCGGCGGAAGCGCGCGGGATCGCGGATCGGCTCACCGTCCTCGGCGCCCCGCAAACCGGCACCGGGCCCGGCTCGGGCGCACCGGCGCCGGGCGCGCGACGCGGGCTGGCCGCGATGCGCGCACTGCTCGGCGGGACGGGCGCGGACAGCGTCCTGGCGCTCGGCCTCGACGGGGGCGCCGCGCTGGCCGGGGCCAGGGCGCTCTCGGCGCGGCGTCTGGTGCTGCACCTCGCGGGCTACGACGCGGCGCAGGCGGCCGCGTCCGGGCCCGGCCGGGCGGCCCGACGCTGGTCTGCGGCGCGCGCCATCTCGGCGGCGGATGCGCTGGTGGCCGACAATGCCGCGCTGGCCGCGGAGGTTGCCGCGCGCCACGGCAAACGCCCGCGGGTCATCGCCTACGGGGCCGAACCTGCCGGGGCGCGCGGCGCGGGCGGCCCCCTCGCGGCCCGGCCGGCCGATCTGTCGGACCTGCGCCTGCCGGACAGCTATGCGCTGGCCATCGCCCGGCCCGAACCCGCGGCGCAGCTTCATGTGCTGCTGCACGCCTTCTCCCGGCTTGGCGATCTGCCGCTCGTGCTCGCCTGCGACTGGTCGGCCACGCGCCACGCCCGGCAGGTTCGGGCCGCCTGGGACGGCGCGCCCAATGTCCACATGATCGACGCGCCGCGCGACGCGCCACGCCTGCACGCGCTGCGCAGCGGGGCGTGGCTCCACCTGCACGGCCAGTCCGGCGGCGGGGCCACGCAAGACCTCGTGGAGGCGATGGGATACGGCGCACCGATCCTCACCTCGGACTGCGCCCAGGCCCGCGCGACCACCGCCGGAACGGCCGAGACCTTCGCCGATGCGCGCGGCCTGGTGGATCTCGTCCGCCGCTACGCCGCGCAGCCGGGGCTGTGCCTGATCAAGGGCGCCACGCATGGCGCCGTCGCCCGCCGCCGCTACCGCTGGGACGACGTGGTGGAGGCCTATTTCGAGCTTCTCGATCTCTAGCGCGCGGACCCGCGAGACGGGCCACTTTCCAAGCCGCCGCCTCCGACCTATAAGCGGCGCGCCTGAAGGAGTGAGCCCATGCGCCGCGCAGACATCGCCCGCAAGACCGCCGAGACGGATATCTCCGTCACGATCGACCTCGACGGCACCGGCACATACCGCAACGAGACCGGCGTCGGGTTCTTCGACCACATGCTGGACCAGCTCGCACGCCACGCGCTGATCGACATGGAGGTGCGCGCGTCGGGCGATCTGCATATCGACGATCACCACACGGTGGAGGATACCGGCATCGCGCTCGGCCAGGCGCTGGCCCAGGCGCTCGGCGACAAGCGCGGGATCCGGCGCTACGGCGCGGTCCATCTCGCCATGGACGACGCGCTGGTGCGCGCGGCGCTCGACCTGTCGGGGCGGCCCTACCTCGTGTGGGACGTGGACATGCCGACCCAGAAGATCGGCACCTTCGACACCGAGCTCGTGCGCGAGTTCTTCCAGGCGTTCTCGACCCATGGGGGCATCACGCTGCACGTGACGAAACTCTCGGGCATCAACAGCCACCACATCGCCGAGGCGGCCTTCAAGGCCGTGGCCCGCGCCCTGCGCGAGGCGGTGGAACCCGACCCGCGCAAGTCCGACGCCATCCCCTCGACCAAGGGCGCGCTCTGAGCGGACCCGCCTGCAGGAAACGCCATGACCACCGTCCTGATCGACTACGATTCCGGCAACCTGCACTCGGCCGAGAAGGCGTTCCAGCGCATGGCCGCCGAGGTCGGCGCGGGCCCGGTCGTCGTCACTTCCGACCCCGACGCGGTGGCGCGCGCCTCCCGCGTGGTCCTGCCCGGCGACGGCGCCTTTCCCGCCTGCCGCCGCGGCCTGCAGGCCATCGACGGGCTGGAAGAGGCGCTGACCGAGGCCGTCGAGGTCCGCGCCCTGCCCTTCCTCGGGATCTGCGTGGGCATGCAGATGCTGACGACATGGGGGCGCGAATACGAGGACGTCGCGGGCTTCGGCTGGGTGCCGGGCGAAGTGGTGCGGATCACGCCCGACGATCCCGCCCTCAAGGTGCCCCACATGGGCTGGAACGACCTGATCCTCGACCGCGCCCACCCGGTTCTGGAGGGGCTGGAGACGGGCGAGCACGCCTATTTCGTGCATTCCTACGCCATGCGCGTGGACGAGCCTTCGGACCTTCTGGCGCATGTGGATTACGGCGGCCCCGTCACGGCCATCGTCGCCCGCGACACGGTGGTGGGCACGCAGTTCCACCCCGAGAAGAGCCAGCGCGCCGGCCTGCGGCTGATCGCGAATTTCCTGACCTGGACCCCCTGAGCGCCCCGCCCCCTTGCGCCCCGGCCGGCCCTGGGGGAAAAGCCGCGCGTCATGACCTGCCGGAGCCGCCCGCGATGATCCTCTACCCCGCCATCGACCTCAAGGACGGCCAGGCCGTCCGCCTCCTGCGGGGCGAAATGGACGCGGCCACCGTCTTCAACGCCGACCCGGCCGCGCAGGCGCGCGCCTTCCAGGATGCGGGCAGCGCATGGCTGCACCTCGTGGACCTGAACGGCGCCTTCGCGGGCGCGCCGGTGAACGGCGCGGCGGTCGAGGCGATCCTCGCGGCCACCGACATTCCCGCGCAGCTCGGCGGCGGCATCCGCTCGATGGAGACCATCGCCATGTGGCTGGAGAAGGGGATCGCGCGGGTGATCCTCGGGACCGTGGCGGTGGAGAACCCCGCCCTCGTGCGCGAGGCCGCGGCGGCATTTCCCGGCCAGGTGGCGGTGGGGCTCGACGCGCGCGCAGGCCGGGTCGCGACCAAGGGCTGGGCCGAGCAGACCGACATGGAGGTGACCGAGCTTGCGCGGTCCTTCGAAGATGCGGGCGTGGCGGCGATCATCTATACCGACATCGACCGCGACGGCGCCATGGGCGGCCCGAACGTGGCCGCGACGGCGGCGCTGGCGCGGGCGACCTCCCTGCCGGTGATCGCGAGCGGCGGGGTCTCGTCGCTGGCCGATCTCACGGCGCTACGCGACACCGGGGTGATCGCCGGCGCCATCTCGGGCCGCGCGCTCTATGACGGGGCGCTCGACCTCGCGGAGGCGCTGGCGGCGCTGGCGGCGTGAGCTTGCCGAAGCCGCGCGCGATCGCCTAAGAGGGCTCCATGCTGAAGACGCGCATCATCCCCTGTCTCGACGTCGCCGATGGCCGCGTGGTCAAGGGCGTGAATTTCGTCGACCTGCGCGACGCGGGCGATCCGGTGGAACAGGCGCAGGCCTATGATGCCGCCGGCGCGGACGAGCTGTGTTTTCTCGACATCCACGCCACGCACGAGAACCGGGGCACGATGTACGAGTTGGCCACGCGCACGGCCGAACAGTGCTTCATGCCGCTGACGATCGGCGGCGGGGTGCGAACCGTCGAGGATGTGCGCGCGCTGCTGCTCGCGGGGGCCGACAAGGTCAGTTTCAACTCGGCGGCCGTGGCCGATCCGGACGTGGTGGCGCGGGCGGCCGACAAGTTCGGCAGCCAGTGCATCGTGGTGGCGATCGACGCCAAGACGGTCGAGCCGGAGGATCGCGGGAAAGGCACGCCTGGCCGGTGGGAGATCTTCACCCATGGCGGGCGGCGGCCCACGGGCGTGGACGCGGTCGAGTTCGCGCGCACGGTGACGGCAAAAGGCGCGGGCGAGATCCTGCTGACCTCCATGGACCGGGACGGGACGAGGCAGGGGTTCAACATTCCGCTGACCCGCGCGATTTCCGACGCCGTGTCGGTGCCGGTGATCGCCTCGGGCGGCGTGGGCACGCTCGACCACCTGGTGGAGGGCGTGCGCGACGGCGGCGCCAGCGCGGTCCTGGCCGCCTCGATCTTCCATTTCGGCGAATACACCATCGCCGAGGCCAAGGCGCACATGCACGCCGCCGGCATCCCGGTGCGGCTGACATGAACGCGCTGGAGCGGCTGGCCGCCACGATCGAGAGCCGCCGAGGCGCCGATCCGGGCACCTCCTGGACCGCGAAACTGCTGGCGAAGGGCCCGGAGAAATGCGCCGAGAAATTCGGCGAGGAGGCCGTGGAGGCGATCATCGAGGCGGTGAAGGGCGACCGGGACCGGCTCACGGCCGAGGCGGCGGACGTGCTCTATCACCTTCTGGTGATGCTGGCCGCGCGGGATGTGTCGCTGGCCGATGTGCTGGCGGAGTTGGAGCGGCGCGAGGGGGTTTCCGGCGTCGATGAGAAGGCGGCGCGCAAGACCGGCGGCTGACCGGGGGGAGGCGGCTCCTCGGGGCACAAGGCCCCTCGTCACCGCCTGGGCGCGTCCCGCGCGAACGGGCCGCGGACGGGACAGGAAATCGGCCGGCGGCTCAGAGCTTCGAGCTAATGATACCGGTGGCGAAACCACCCATGCGCAGCTCTCCGAAAAGGCGCTGATACTCGATCTTCGGGCAGCGGTCCTGGATCACGGTCAGCCCCGCGGCCTCGGCGCGGGCAGCGGCCTCGGCATGGGTCACGCCGATCTGCATCCAGATGACCTTGGGCTTCGGCTCCATCGCCAGCGCGGCGTCGACGACCTCGGGCACCGCTTCGGGGCGGCGGAAGATGTCGATGACGTCGACGGCGCCTTCGATCTCACCCAGATCGCCGCGCACCCGCTCGCCGAAAAGCCGCTTGTCCGTATGGCCGGGATTGACCGGGATGACCCGGTAGCCCTTGAGCGTGAGGTAGCGCGCCACGTAATGGGACGGGCGCACGGGGTTGGGGCTGACGCCGACGCAGGCGAAGCTCTTGGCCGAGCGCAACACCTTGCGCAGGAGGTCGTCGGAGGGCGTTTGTGTCATGCGTCCCGCGTAGCACAACAAAAAGGCGCCCGCAGCGGGAAAAGCGGCGGGCGCAGTCACGGAACGAGGGACAGTAATGGGCGCGCGATGTTCCGAACCGCTGCGCCTGCCGAGAAGATGGCGTCGAGAACCGTCGCGGAAAGGGGCCGGAACGAAAACGTGATCGGCCCGGCATCGCCGCGCCAGCCGCGCTCTCACGTCCGGCCGTTCGGCCGGCGCCAGGTCGCGCGCGCAGCACGGTGCCGAAGCAGGGAGGTGCGCCCGCGTGGATGTGCCGGGCCTCGGGGTTGCTCGGCGCGAGATTCCTGCGCGACGCGGCAACGGCAGCGCGGGCACCGCCCCGAGAAAGGCGGGCGTGGCCTGTCCCGCGCCACATGCGGCTAGTCGATGATATCCTCGATGAGGTCGAAGGCCTCTTCCATCATCTCGCGCAGGAAGCCCTTGCGCCGTTTCTTCGGCGGCTTGCGCCGCATGGGCGCCCGCGCGTCGCGCCGGCCGGCCCAGTCCCGCGGCAGGTCGCCGCCACGGGGCGCCGGATGGCGCGGGCTGCGCTTGACCACCCCGTCACGGCCGCCGGCCTTCAGCCATTTCATCTCGTGCAGCGGCGCGCCGCAGGAGCCGCAGGCCAGTTCGTGGCCGTCCCGCGCGGTCAGGCGCAGGGTCTGGCGGCTTCCGCAATAGCAACAGGTGGCGATCTTGGTCTGGTGCATCATGGGCGCGCGTTTTCTCCCCCGGCTGACGGGATGTCGGTCGTCAGTGCATATAGGGCGACCGCGGCGGCGTTGGAGACGTTGAGCGAACCGAACGCGCCCGCCGCAGGGATCCGCACCATCATGTCGCAGAGATCGCGGGTGCGCGCGCGCAGGCCCGGCCCCTCCGCACCGAGCACCAGCGCCACGGGCCTGTCGCCCAGATCCCGGGCCGCGGCACCGATCGAAAGCTCCGCCGCCCCGTCGAGCCCGAGGATCGTGTAGCCCATGGCCTTCAGGCCCTCGATCGCGTTGCCCAGGTTCGGCACGCGCAGGTAGGCCTGCCGCTCCAGCGCACCGCTCGCGGTCTTGGCCAGCGCCCCGGTCTCGGGGGCGGAATGGCGGGCCGGGGCCACGACGGCGGCCGCGCCGAACACTTCGGCCGAGCGCAGGATCGCGCCCACGTTATGCGGGTCGGACACCCGGTCGAGAAGCACGAGCCGCGCCGCGGGCCGGGCGAGCGCCACCTCCTCCAGCCCGCCCCAGTCGAGCGGGCGCACCTCGAGCGCGGCGCCCTGGTGCACCGAGCCCGGATCGAGCGGGGCCGGGAATTTCCGCGGATCGGCCAGTTCCGGCGCGAGGCCCGAGGCCGCGATGGCCTCGGCCAGCTTGTCGGCGGCGTTGCGCGTGGCCACGAGGCGCAGCTTCTCGCGGGCCGGGTTCAGCAGCGCGTCGCGCACGGCATGCAGACCGAAAAGCCAGAGCGTCTCGGCCGCCGACGCCTTGCGCTGCCGTTCCTTGTCGATGATCCAGGCCGGTTTTTTCGCCATCTGCTCCGCACCCCGTCTTGCCTGCTCCGGCCTACGCCGCAGCGGGCGGAAAGGGAAGACCGCAGGCCTGCGCTCGGACGCGCGCGCGCGGGATTTGCGGTTGACGCCCCCCGGGCGCGCGGCTATCCAGCGCGTCGCGTCGGGCGACGTGCTGCAAGGTGCGGCAGCGGACTGTAACTCCGCCGGGGAG
>CAZGHJ010000019.1:0-22639 GCA_964525355.1 uncultured Roseicyclus sp. | reverse complement strand
CCTCCTGCCAGCTGTAGGTCTGGTGGTCGTCGATGAAGGCGCCCATGTCGATCAGCTCGCGCCAGTTGGCGAAGGTCTGGCGCACGCGGTCATCGGTCCAGGGCACCTCGCCGCGGGCAAGCTGCATGTGGAAGTCGAAGCCGTTGGTGCGCATGTTGAGGTAGTCGAACCAGCCGCCGGCGGTCCACAAAAACCGCGTGCCGATCGTGTAGCACTTGCGGCCCGAATCGAGGATTGCCTCGCAGTTCGCCAGTTCCTCTTCCCAGGTCGCAGGCTCGGAAAGGCCCAGCTCCTCGAAGATGTCCTCGCGGTAATAGACGCCCCACTGGTAGTAGGTATAGGGCACGCCCCAGACCGACCCGTCCATCTCCATCGCGCCGCGCACCGACTCGAGGCCCGCGAAATCGCCCGCCTCCCACCATTCGGTGATGTCCATGAAAAGGCCCGCATCCACGTAGGGCCCCATGCGGTTGGCGGCATACCAGTTCACGACGTCTGGCGGGTTGGCCGACAGCACGTTGCGGATCTGCGTCTTCCACGCCTCGCGGTCGACAACCGTCAGATCCACCGTCAGGCCGGGATGCAGCGCGTCGAACTCGGCGGCCAGTTGCTCCATCACGGCGCGGGGGCCCGGGTTCGACATGTCCGAGAAGATGCGAAGCTCGCCCGAGAGATCCTGGGCCGCGGCGGCACCGGGCAGCATCGTGGCCGCAGCCAGCGCCGCGGCGCCGGTCGTGAAGATGGATCGCATGGTGTCCTCCCTATGATCCAGTCGCGCTCTGTCTGTTCCATTATGTGGAACGTGGTTTCTTATATTGAAATCCTAGCGCCATGTGGCCTAGCCTTGTCAACAGCAAACCCGCGGGCGGCATCGCGGGGCCGGAGAGGAACCTGAAACATGGCCGAACATGGGCGAGGGGACGGCACGGTGGCCAAGGCGCTCGCGGTGATGGACGACATCGCCGCGGCAGGACGGCCCATGCGCTTTGCCGAGCTCCTGGACCGCTCGCCCTACCCGAAGGCGACGCTGTACCGATTCGTGCAGGTGCTGACCAAACAGGGCATGCTTCAATTCGACCCCGAGCGGCAGACCTACAGCCCCGGCCTGCGCCTCGTGCGACTGGCCCATGCAGCGTGGGAGACCTCGTCGCTCGCCCCTGTCGCGCGGCCCCATCTCGATGCGCTGTCGGACGCGGTGGGCGAGACGGTCCACCTGGCGCAGCTCGACGGGGCGCAGGTGCTCTACGTGGACAAGCGCAACGCCCGCCAGCCGGTGGAGATGTTTTCCGCCGCCGGCAAGATCGGCCCGGCCTATTGCACCGGCGTCGGCAAGGCGATGCTGGCCTTCCTGCCCGAGCCCGAGTTGTCCGACGCCATCGACCAGCAGAGCTTTCACCGCTTCACGCAGGCCACCCTCGTGACCCCCGACGCCCTGCGCGCCGATCTCGCCGGGATCCGGACCCGCGGCTACGGCTTCGACCGGGAGGAGCACGAGCCCGGGATCATCTGCATCGC
Organism: uncultured Roseicyclus sp.; assembly: GCA_964525355.1. Taxonomy (GTDB): domain Bacteria; phylum Pseudomonadota; class Alphaproteobacteria; order Rhodobacterales; family Rhodobacteraceae; genus Roseibacterium. The sequence goes on along the minus strand of CAZGHJ010000019.1, from coordinate 21,124 downwards.
GCATCCGGTCCTCAACCGCAGCGGCAGCGTGCTCGGGGCCATCTCGATCACCTCGACCACGGCGCGCACGACGCTGGCGGGTCTCGAGGACCATCTGCCGCGCCTGCGGGAGGCCGCCGAGGCGATCGCCGTCGAGGCGCAGGACTGGCGTTTTCCCGAGCCCTCGACCGGGGCCCGGACCAAGGGGAGGAAACAGGAACCATGTCGGGACTCCGGCTTGAGAACGTGATCAAGCGCTACGGCGCGACGCAGGTGATCCATGGCGTGGACCTGACGATCGAGGACGGCGAATTCTGCGTCTTCGTGGGTCCCTCGGGCTGCGGGAAGTCGACGCTGCTGCGCATGGTGGCGGGGCTGGAGGAGACGACCGAGGGCGCCATTTCCATCGGCGGGCGCGACGTGACGCGCACCGACCCGGCCGAGCGCGGCGTGGCCATGGTGTTCCAGACCTACGCGCTCTATCCGCACATGAGCGTTGCGGAGAACATGGGCTTCGGGCTGCGCATGACCGGCCACCCCAAGGCCGAGATCCGCGAGAAGGTCGCCGAGGCGAGCCGGATCCTGAAACTCGACGACTATCTCGACCGCAAGCCCAAGGCGCTGTCGGGCGGGCAGCGTCAGCGCGTCGCCATCGGCCGGGCCATCGTGCGGGGGCCGGAGGTGTTCCTCTTCGACGAGCCGCTCTCGAACCTCGATGCGGAACTGCGCGTGGAGATGCGCATCGAGATCGCGCGGCTCCACAAGGAGATCGGCGCGACGATGATCTACGTGACCCACGACCAGGTCGAGGCGATGACCCTCGCGGACAAGATCGTGGTGCTGCGCGCCGGCCGGGTCGAACAGATCGGCTCGCCCATGGAACTGTTCGAGGACCCCGACAACATGTTCGTCGCGGGGTTCATCGGCTCGCCCGCGATGAACTTTCTGGCCGGCACCGTGACCGGGCCGGGCGAGATCCGCATCCCCGCGCTCGGCGACCGGGTGCTGTCGACCGACGTGGCGCTGCATGCGCCGGGGACCGCGGTGCAGGTCGGGCTGCGCCCGCATCACCTGCGCATCGCGCCCGCCGACGTGGCGACCGGCATCACCCTCGACATCCGCGAGCGGCTGGGCGCGGTGTCGTACGACTACCTCATCGCACCGGACGCCCAGAAGCTCATCGTCGAGACCCGCGAACCGCACGGCCTGGCCGAAGGCAGCGCCGTCAGTCTCGACTTCGACGCGGGCGACGCACTGATCTTCGACACGCAGACGGGGCGCCGCCTGCGCTAGGCGGGAAAAGCGGAACGGGCGATGCCGCGCGGGGCCGTCGGCAGCCCCGCCGCGCGGACCGGCGGCGCCGCCCCCGCGTTCAGCGCCGGATCACACCGGGCAGCGCACAGAGCATCTCGTAAAGCAGGTTCGCCGCGATGAGCGCGGTGTTGCCGCTCGGGTCGTAGGGCGGCGATACTTCTACAAGATCGCAGCCGACCAGGTTCAGCCCGGCGCAGCCGCGCACGATTTCCAGCGCCTGCCAGGTGGACAACCCGCCCGGCTCGACCGTGCCCGTGCCCGGCGCGAAGGCCGGATCGAGGCTGTCGATGTCGAAAGACAGGTAGACCGGCGCGTCGCCGACCGTCTCGCGCACCGTCTCCATCAGCGGCGCGAGAGACCTGTGCCAGCATTCCTCCGCCTGCACGACGGTCCATCCCCGATCACGCGCCCAGTCGAAATCCTCGGGCGCGTAGCCGGTGCCACGCAGGCCGATCTGGAACACCTTGTCGTTCAGCAGGCAGCCGTCCTCCCACGCGCGGCGGAACGGGCAGCCATGCGCCACCGTCTCGCCGAACATCATCTCGTTGGTGTCCGCGTGTGCGTCCACGTGGATCAGCGCCACGGGCCCATGCAGCTCCTTCACGGCGCGCAGGATCGGCCAGGTCAGCGTGTGATCGCCGCCCAGCGTCAGCGGCACGGCGCCATGGCCGAGGATACCGCGATAGTTGCCGGTGATGATGTCGACCGATTTCTTCAGGTCGAAGGTGTTGATCGGCACATCGCCGATATCGGCGACCTGAAGGCTTTCGAAGGGTGCCGCGCGGGTGGCCATGTTGTAGGGGCGCAGCATCCGGCTTTCGTCGCGGATCTGACGCGGCCCGAGCCGCGTGCCCGACCGGTTGGACGTGCCGATGTCGAGCGGGATGCCCACGAAACACGCGTCGAGCCCCTCGGCCGTCTCCTGCCCGGGCAGGCGCATCATCGTGGCGGGTCCGCCGAAACGCGGCATGTCGTTGCCGCCGAGCGGCTGGTTGAAACGGGTCATCTTGGGCTGGTCCCTTGCAGAAGCCGGGCGATCGGCGTGGTCAGTGCAATGGCCTCGGCGCGCAGGGCATCGAGAGTCATGGCGTCGTCGGTCACGAAGGCGGTGAAAAGCTGGTTGAGGTTGTGAAACAGCACGCGGCCCAACGCCTCCGCATCGAGGTCGGGCGCGATGCCGCCCGCCTCCTGAAAGCGGTGGATCAGGTCACCCACCTGCGCGGCCAGCCGCGCGTCGAGCTCGGCATAGCGGCGCCCGTTCGGCGTGTCGGGCGCCTCGATGGAAAGACCGATGGCCTGCCGCCACATCTCCTTCGTGAGATAATGCAGCGAGTGGTCATAGTAGCAGATGGTAAGTGCCAGAAGCGCCTCGCAAAGGTCTCCCGGCGGGCAATCGACGAGGGCCTGTCCCTCGGCCAGCACCTCCTCGACCTCCATCGACACGACGGCGATGAGAATGTCGCCCTTGGTGCCATAGTAGTTGTAGACCGTGCCCACCGAGACATCGGCGGCCTCGGCAAGGTCCTCGATCCGGGCGTGGCGATAGCCATCTGCCCGAAACCTGTGCACGGCGGCTGAAAGAATGCGCTTTTCGCGCTCCGCCTTCTGTCGCTCCCGAAGGTTGCCCACGCGCCCTCTCGCCAGAAATTGAACCAGCTTCAAATGTAGAGTTGACTGCAAACTTGAGGCGGTTCAACCTTTTTCCATGGCGCGCGCGGCACGGCGCCACAACACGGGAGCGAAACGATGACGACACGGACTGGGGTTCTTTTGGGGGGAACCGCGCTTTGGCTGCTGGGCAGCGGGGCGCAGGCGCAGGCGCAGGAACTCAACGCGCTGGTCTGGTGCGACCACATGGACGACGCGCTGATCGAACCCTTCGAGGAAGAGTTCGGTGTGACCGTGAACCTGCGCGAGTACGAGGGCACGGGCGCGGCGCTTGCCATCCTCGACCAGTCCCGCCCCGGCGACTGGGACGTGATCGTGATCGACGGCATCGACGTCTTCCGCCTGGCCGAGGCCGGGATCCTCGCCCCCCTGCCCGAGGAGGAACTGCCGCTGGGCGACATGTTCCCCGAGGTCGTCATGGCCGAGAACAACAGCATCGACGGCACCTGGTACGCGGTGACCGAGAAATTCGGCTACAACACGATCTCCTACAACGCCGCCAATGTGGACCCGGCGGACATGCAGGATCTCTCCACCGTCTGGTCCGACGCCTATGCGGGCCGCATCTCGATCTACGATTACTACCTGCCCGTCATGGGCCTCGCCGCCATGGCAGAGGGCATGGCATCGGAAGGCTTCGACGCCGAGACGCTCGAGGCCGTCGCGCCGGTGCTGTCGCAGATGCGCGCGAGCGCCGTCTCGGTGGCGGGCGTGGTCGCCGCGCAGACGGCGCTGGCCACGGGCGAGGTGGACATCGTCGTGGGCGGGGGCGAGTGGCTGACGGCCGTCCTGGCCGCGGAACAGCCGGAGCTGACCTGGACCATCCCCGACCAGGGCGCCGTGCGCTGGACCCAGTCGATCGGCGTGGTCGCCGACAGCGCGCAACCGGATCTGGCGCTGGAATTCGTCAAGTACATCGTCTCCCCCGAAGGGCAGGCACGGCTCGCGACCTCTTCGTGCTTCTGGGGGATGCCCGCCAACGCAGCCGCGGGCGACATCCTGACGGAAGACCAGCGCGCGATCCTGCGCTGGGACGACCAGCCCGACTACCTCGCGCGGACGCAGCTTTACCCCGCGCCCGACGAGGACCTCGACATCGCGATGCAGGACCTCTGGCTCGACGCCCTGTCCCAGTGACGGCCGCCGTGCGTAACCGGCAGGGCTGGGGCTTCGTCGCCCCGGCCCTGCTCTGGACCATCGCCTTCTTCGTCGTGCCTTTCCTCGTGATGGGTGCGATGAGCTTCGCCACGCTCGAGGGGCGCAGCCTCGTCTGGGGCTTTCACCTCGACAATTACGTCGAGATGGCCACCCGCCCCTATCTCTGGCGCGCGGTGCTGGTGTCGCTCGAGATCACGCTCACCGTGACGGTGATCTCGGTCGTCCTGGCCTATCCGCTCGCCGCGATCATCGCCTTCCGGGTGCCGCCGCGCTGGCAGCGGCTGGCGTTGCTGCTGGCGATCCTGCCCTTCTGGACGTCCTACGTCGTGCGTTCCTACGCGTGGCTTCTGGTGCTGGCGCGCGAGGGGATCGTGAATCAGACTCTGATGCAGATCGGGCTGATCTCCGAGCCGATCACGCTGGCCAATACCCGCTTCGCGACCGTGACGGGCTTCGTGCATTTCTTCGTCATGCTGCTCACGCTCACGATCTACGCCAATCTGGTGCAGCTTTCCCCCAACTATCGTCGCGCGGCGATGGATTTGGGCGCGAGCGGCTTCCAGACCTTCCGCCACGTGATCCTGCCGCTCACCCTGCCCGGCATCGTCACCGGCGCCTTCCTGACCTTCGTGCTGTGCATCGGCGACTACGTCACGCCGCAGATCCTGGGCGGCAACAACGAATTGACGATGCCGCAGGTGATCATGGTGCAACTGGGCCGGCGCGCCGATTTCCCGCTGGCGGCCGCGATCGCCATCGCCATGATGGCCATCGTGACGCTCGCGTACCTCGCGAGTGCGCGCTGGCTGAGGCTCGACCGGACATGATGCGCGCGGCTTCCTGGCTCTATCTTGGCGCGGCCTTCGCCTTCATATACCTGCCGGTGGGGACGCTGGTCCTGTTCTCCTTCCAGGAGAGCAGCCTGCCCGTTCCGCCATTCGACGGCCCGTCGCTCAAATGGTATGCCGAGGTACTGTCGGACGACGACGTGACCGCCGCGCTCCTGCATTCGCTCGCCGTCGCAATCGGCTCCTCGGCCGTTGCGGTGACGCTGGGCTTCCTCGCCGCCTACGGGCTGGCGCGGCATGTCCTGCCGGGCTCGGCCATCATCCGCATCCTTCTGATCGCCCCCCTGACGGTCAGCTACCTGATCGTGGGTCTGGGCCTCCTGATCGTGCTGACCCGCGCGGGCCTCGGCCTGTCGCTTCTCACCGCCGGGGTCGGGCATGTGGTCATCAACCTGCCGCTGGCCTTCGCAATCATCTATGCGTCCATGGGCGCGCAGCACGAAAGTGCCGAACGCGCGGCGCGCGACCTCGGCGCGTCCGAGGCGCAGGTCGTCCTGCTGGTCACCGCGCCCATGCTCGCGCCCGCCATCGCCGCGGCCTTCTTCCTGTCGGTCACGCTGTCATGGGACGAGTTCATCATCGCTTTCCTGCTCACCCGCTTCGACATCACTCTCCCGGTCGAGATCTGGTCGATGCTGCGCTCGGGCCTCTCGCCGCGGCTGAACGCCATAGGCAGCGTCGTCTTCCTCGTCTCGGTCGCGGCGGTTCTGGTCCTCGAATTCACCGTCCTCAGGAGGCGCCGGTCATGACGGCCCCGGTCCATATCGAAGCCGTGAACCACTGGTTCGGCATCTATCACGCGCTGCGCGACATCACGCTGGAGATCGGCGCAGGCGACTACGTCACGCTGCTGGGCCCCTCTGGCTGCGGCAAGACCACGCTTCTGTCGGTGCTGGGCGGCTTCATCGAGCCCACAGGCGGCACCGTGCGGATCGGCGACGCGGACATGACTCGCGTGCCGCCCGCAAAGCGGCCCACCACCACCATGTTCCAGGATTACGCGCTTTTCCCGCACATGAGCCTGCGCGACAACGTGGCCTTCGGACTGCGCATGGCCGGCATGGGCCGGGCCGAGCGGCACGGGCGCGCGGACGAGAAGCTGGAGCTTGTCGGCCTGCGCGCCGAGGGGTCGAAACGCCCGCACGAACTTTCGGGCGGGCAGCGGCAGCGCGTGGCCCTGGCGCGCGCGCTGGCGGTGGAGCCCGAGGTGCTGCTGCTCGACGAACCGCTCGGCGCGCTGGATCTGAAGCTGCGCCGCGCGATGCAGGACGAGTTGAAGGCGATCCAGCGCCAGGTGGGCACGACCTTTGTCCACGTGACCCACGACCAGGAGGAAGCCATGGCCATCGCCGACAAGATCGTGGTGATGAATGCCGGCCGGATCGAGGATTCCGGCCCGCCCGCGCGTATCTACCGCGACCCCGCGAGCCTTTTCGCCGCCGACTTCATGGGCGAGATGAACCATCTAGGCGCACGTGTCCGCGATGGCGTGGCCGAGACGGAGTTCGGCCCCCTGCCCGCGCCCGGCCTGGCCGACGGCCCGGCCACGGCCTGCATCCGCCCCGAGGCGCTGCGCCATGACGGGACGGGCGTCGCGCTCGGCACCGTCCGGGTGCGCGACATCACCTTCTTCGGCACCCATGCGCGCGCGCATCTGGTGCCGCAGGCCGCGACCGGGACGGTCCTCGTGGCCCATCTGGCGCCCGCCGACATGGCCCAGCCCGGCGACGACCTTGCCCTTTCCGTCCCGCAAGACGCCATCCGCATCTTCCCGGAGGAGCGCCCATGATCCGCGCAAGACCCGAAGATTGGTATCGCCTCCAGACCATGGGCGACGCCATCACCCTGATCGACGAGCCGCATATCCAGCCCTTCTACCGCTGCAACATCTGGCACGTGCGCGGGCGCGACCGGGACATGCTGGTCGACAGCGGCATGGGCGTCGTGTCCCTGCGGACATGGGTGCCGCTGGTCAGCGAACGCGATCTGACCGCCGTGGCGAGCCACACGCATTTCGACCATATCGGCTGTCACCACGAGTTCGAGGACCGCGCCGTGCACCGGGCCGAAGCCGGGATCCTCGAAGCACCCACCCGCGCCGCGACGCTGGCGGACCCTTACGTCACCGACGAGATCTTCGACACGCTCCCGCCCCTGCCCTATGCCTCGGCGGATTACTCGGTGCGCGGCGCCGGCGCCACACGCCTGCTCGAGGATGGCGACGTGATCGATCTCGGCGACCGGCATTTCGAGGTCATCCATACGCCCGGCCACTCCCCCGGCGGCATCGCGCTCTGGGAGGCGGCGAGCGGCATCCTGATCTCGGGCGACATCGTCTATGACGGGCCGCTGATCGAGGACACCTACCATTCCGACCTGCGCGACTACCGCGCCTCGATGCTGCGGCTGCTGGAGTTGCCCGTACGCGTGGTCCATGGCGGCCATTTCCCGAGCTACGGGGCCGAGCGGCACAAGGCCATCATCCGCGACTGGCTGGCCGCGCACGAGGCCTGAGACCACGCTGCGGCCAGCCGCTCGCCAGCCCATCCTGCGCCCGCCCAACCGCCGAATGCCGGCGCTGACCACGGGGACAGGCCTCGGCCTCCGCATGTTCGTCAAGCGGCGCCCACCATGGCGGTCGCACCGGAGGGTCCAGCACGCCGGCCACATCCGGCCAAGATGGACGGGATCGAGACGTGCGCCCCCCCCCGGGCCATCTCGGCCTCTACGGCGTCGATCGTGACCGCGCAGCGTTTCCCGACGCTGAAGCCGCCATTCCGCGTGTGCGTGAAACCTCATGCCTTGCCTATCTTCCACACCATGCAGCACGACATGGGCGACCGGAGCCGCCCGAAGACCGGGCGTTTCCCAAGGCTTCGCGGACGTGCAGAGCCACCCCGGCCGCACGAGGAAAGCGGACGACATGAATGTCTCCGCCGGCTTCCTCGGCCTCGGACTCGCTTTTGCAGATCGAGCCGCGCCGCCACATCTCAGACCCGCGGTCGTCGGTGCCCATCCGAGGCGCAAGTGCCTTGAGCGTGGGCGGCCGTGTCGTTGCGAGCCTCAAGGCCCGGTTGGCCAGCAAGCGGCTTCCCCGGTGGACGCGGAGCGGCGCGCCGCGGGCGGGTCGACGCGGCAGATCTCAAGGCTGTCGAGAGGCGGGAAAGCGCGGCGCGTTTGCCTGGCGCGCGCCGCCATCTCATTCTTCCCCGAGTGCGTCCGGCGGGCAATCTGCCCGACGTCGCCGGGCGCGCGGATGCCGCGTGCCCAGCGCGCGCTAGGGACGGAGGTCGTTCAGGCGGCCTGGCGGCGCGGGCGTCTGCGGCGCCGCTTGGCGGGCATGGCGTCGGTGGCTTTCGGCTTGGCCGGCTTCCCGCCGCGGCGGCGCTTCGCGGGCGCCTGCGGTTCCGGCGCGGCGCCGGCTGGCGCGCGGCCGCTGGCCACGGGGATCTCGATCTTCATGAGTTTCTGGATCTGCCGCAGCAGGCCCACCTCTTCGGGCGCGCAGAAGGCGATCGCCTGCCCCTCGCGGCCCGCGCGCGCGGTACGCCCGATCCGGTGCACGTAATTGTCCGGCACCTCCGGCAACTCGTAATTGATCACGTAGGCGACGCCGGGAATGTCGATGCCGCGTGCCGCCACGTCGGTGGCCACCAGCACGGTGATCTCGCCCGCCCGGAACGCGCGGATCGCGCGGTCCCGCTGGCCCTGGCTCTTGTTGCCGTGGATGGAGGCCGCGTTGAACCCGTCGGCCACGAGGCCCTTCATCAGCTTCTCCGCGCCATGCTTGGTGCGCGCGAAGACAAGCGTCAGCGCGCCCGGATCCGCCGAGAGAACCTCGCGCAGCCTCGCGGGTTTCGACGCCTTCTCGAGATGGTGGACCGATTGCGTGATCTTGTCCGCGGCCTTGCCGGGGGGTGAGACCTGCACGCGCTTCGGATCGGTCAGGTAGGCGCGGCTGAGTTCTTCCATCTGCTTGGGCATGGTGGCCGAAAACAGCATGGTCTGGCGCGGCGTGCCGAGCTTGGGTGCGATCCGCCGCAACGCGTGGATGAAGCCGAGGTCGAGCATCTGGTCGGCCTCGTCGAGCACCAGGTGCCGGACCGAGCCCAGATCGACCGAGCCGCGGTCCATCAGGTCGATCAGGCGGCCCGGCGTCGCCACGAGGATGTCCGTCCCCTGCGACAGCGCGCGGACCTGACGGCCGATGGATTGCCCGCCGACGACCACGTTGATCCTCAGCCGGGTCGTCGCGGTGAACACCTTCAGGCTTTCGGCGATCTGGTTGGCCAACTCGCGCGTGGGCGCGAGGATCAGCGACTTGGCCGTCTTCGGCGCGGGCTTGCCCGGCTGCGCCATCAGCGCCTCGATCAGCGGAAGGCCGAAGGCGAGCGTCTTGCCGGTGCCCGTCTGGGCGAGGCCGAGAATGTCGTGCCCCTCGAGCGCCAGCGGGATCGCCTGGCACTGGATGGGCGTGGGTTTGGTGAAGCCCGCGCCCTTGAGCGCGTCGTTGAGCGCGGGGCTTAGGGCGAGCGTATGGAAGTCCAGCAATGTAATCCTGACCGGCCCGCGCCGGCCTCTCGACCGCGGAGCCATTGTGACGGCCGCAACGGATGCGGCACGGTAGGGTTCGCGAGGCCTTGGAGAACACGGGCTAATCCCGCGCGCTCCGGCGCTTGCGGCTTGAACCCTGCGTGATGGGGAACGGATGATATCTCGGCGCTGTGTGCCAATCGCGGCACGGCTTGCTCACGCGGAAGCGCAGCGCATACGTGGGAGATGATCCTTTTCTGCGCGGATGTCAACCTGCCGGCGCCGGACCGGCCGCCCGCGCCGGCCCGTCATGGACCCGTCCCGGCCTGCGCGCCCCGCTGCCGGCCCATGCGACCGTCGCCAACGCCCGGGGATTTGCCATTAACCGCGCGTCAAGCGGCGCTCCGGCAGGATGCCGGACGCGTCCAGCCGATTCTGGCCATCACGTCGAGAGAAGTCATTGGATCTATCCGACATCATGTGGATCGTGCTGTGCGCGATCATCGTGTTCGAGATGCAGGCGGGCTTCCTGTGCCTGGAGGCCGGGTTCGTGCGAAGCAAGAACGCGGCCAACGTTGCGCTGAAGAACATGGCCGATTTCTGCATTGTCAGCATTCTCTTCTGGGCCGTCGGCTTCACGCTCATGCACGGCTCGGGCGGCAACGGGCTCTGGGGATGGGGCGACATCTTCCCCGATTTTCACGACGCGGGTGCGACGGTGGCCGGCGAAAACGGGTTTTTCCTGTTCCACCTGGCCTTTGCCGCCGCCGCGGCCACGATCGTGTCGGGCGCCGTGGCGGAGCGCGAACGCTTCAAGGGCTATGTCATCCTCGCCGCGCTGATCGGCGCCCTGGTCTATCCGGTCGCGGGCCACTGGATCTGGGGCGGAAGCTGGCCCGGTGGCTCGGTCGGCTGGCTCGCGGAACTGGGCTTCGTGGACTTCGCAGGGGCCACGGCGGTACATTCGGTCGGCGGCTGGGCGGCGCTGTGCGCAATCATCGCGCTGGGCCCGCGGCTGGGGCGCTTCACCCACAAGTGCCGAAATTTCGAGGAACATTCCGTCACGCTGAGCGCGCTGGGGACGCTGTTTCTCTGGATCGGATGGACTGGCTTCAATGGCGGCAGCGCCCTGATCTTCGATGTCTCGGTGCCGACGATTGTCGTGCACACGATGCTGACGGCCGCGTTCGGCGGTGTGACCGCGATCTTCCTGTCGAGCGTGATCGACCGCCACGTGCGGATCGACCGGGTACTGAACGGCACGCTGGCAGGGCTCGTGGCGGGAACTGCGGGGGTGCATCTCTATGACGGCCAGGACGCCGCGATCGCAGGCGTGGTGGGGGCCGTCGCCATGTTTCTTGCCGCGGAATGCCTCGACCGGCTGGCGCTCGACGATGTCGTGGGCGCCGTGCCCGTGCATCTTGCCGGGGGGCTCTCGGGAACGGTGCTCGTTCCGTTTCTCGCACCGGTCGAGAGCCTTCCCGCTGGGTCGGTGACGGGACAGGTCGCCATCCAGACACTCGGATCGCTTGCCGTGGGGGCATGGGTTTTCGCCACGGTCCTGCCGGCCGCACTTCTGCTGCGCCGAAGCGGCGTGCTGCGCGCCAGCCCCCGGGACGAGGTGATCGGCCTCGACCTGGCGGAGAACCGCAAGAGCAACGCCTTCCAGGAGTTGCTCGACCAGATGGGCGTCCACTCCCGCCACGGGACCTTTTCCAGGCGCGTCCGGGTGGAGCGGTCGACGCAGGCCGGCGCGCTCGCGCTGGGCTACAACCGCGTGCTCGAACGCGTCGACACGGAGATGAACGCCCGCATGCGCGCCGTCGAACGGGAACAGGCGCTGCGCGAGCGCGCCATCTGGGCGGCGCGACACGATCACCTCACGGGCCTCGGAAATCGCACCATGCTCGACGAGTTGTCCCAGAAGGACGTGGACGGCAGCCACCTGATCATCGCCATGGACCTCGACCGGTTCAAGGACGCCAACGACGCCTACGGGCATGAGGCCGGCGACGTCATCCTCAAGGCCTGTGCCGCGCGGCTTCGCTCGCTCCTGCGCAGCCCCGACGACCACGCCCTGCGCATCGGCGGCGACGAGTTCGTGCTGGTTCTGGCCTTCGAGGACGACATGGAGTTGGCCGCTTTCTTCGCCGACCAGGTGCTCGAAGCGATCGTGCCCGCCATCCAATTCGGCTCGGCGGACCTCCATGTCGGCGCGTCGATCGGCTATGCGCTCTGCACGGACGGCCGCAGCATGGGCCGGGGCCTGAAGGAGGCCGACCTCGCCCTCTACGAGGCCAAGAACACCGGCCGCAACCGGGTCGTGCCGTTCAGCGCCCAGATCGGCGCGATGCACGACAACAAGATGGTGCTGGTGGAAGACTTCAAGAAAGCCATCAGGAACGGCGAGATTTGCATCTTCCTGCAACCTCAGGTCGATGCGCGGACCCGTAAGCTCTGCGGCATGGAGGCTCTCGCCCGCTGGGAGCATCCGAGCCGCGGCCTGCTCAGGCCCGACGTCTTTCTGCCGATCGCGACCGAGCTGAAGATGCTGGACGATCTCGACGCGACCGTGCTCGACCTGGCGCTGGCGGCCCGCGAGCGCCTGCACGACAGGCTCGGATACGCGCCGCACGTGTCAGTCAACGTGAGCGCGCGTCGCCTGCTCGACCCGGCCCTGGTGGAAGACCTCAGGCGCCGCAACGACCTGCCGAAACACGGGCTGTCCTTCGAGATCCTGGAGACCGCCTTCCTCGATGACGAGGGCGACCGGCTGACGAGGCGGATCGCGGAACTCAAGACGCTGGGCATCGGCATCGAGGTGGACGATTTCGGCACCGGCCATGCCAGCTTCGCCTCGGTCCTGCTCCTCAGGCCCGACCGGCTGAAGATCGACCGCGTTTTCGTGGATGGCCTCGACAAGGACGCCGCGCGCCGCGACCTGGTGCAGGGCATCATCGAGATGGCGAAGACCGTCTCCGCCGAGGTTGTCGTGGAGGGGGTCGAGACCGAGGCGCAAGCGGACGTCCTGACCGATCTGGGCGCCAACGTGCTTCAGGGATATCTCTTCGCGAGGCCGCTCGCCATCAGCGCGCTGGAAGCCTGGCTGAACGACCATATTTCCCTGTCCGAAGCGGGCTGACGCAATCCGTTCGGGCAGGCGCGGTCCGTCCAGCGGCGTTTGCATAGTTGCGGCGCGGCAAGGCCAGCGCGCCTGCCCCGCGCCCGCGACATCGTGCCAGACCGCCGCAAAAGCCCTGCCACCTGCCGCACCCCTGCGCGAGACCCGTGCATCGCGCGGATAGCAGACTGCGGATCGCGCAGCGAGACGGCGGCCGTCGCGGCTACCACGTCGCTCCCGTGCGCCGCACCGGCGGCGCCCAACCGATCTCGCCGCGCCCAAGCGCGCCCGGCATCCGCACCACTGGCCCGTCCCTGCCGAACCCTGGCTTGTCGGTCGCGGCCGGGGCCTTGGGAAACCCATCGCGATGGCCTCTAAGCCTTCGCGCCGAAGCGCCTTTTGCAGTCTCTGTCGCCATCCTGTGGTCGGGGCACGTCGTCGCCCTCCTCTCGAACGGTGCGATGCCCCGCTGCCATCGGGAAGCTGCGCGAAACCATCCTGTTCCCATCGGTCGATCCGGGGCCACGGGCCGCACCCGGCTTCGCATCCGGCGCCGCGGCCACGGAAGGGAGTCGCTCGACCTCCTCATCCTGCCACTACGCCGCGACAGGGCACCCGCGCAGGCGGGGCGCAGACCCCGCAAGCGGGCTTTTGCAACGCGAAGGGTAAGGTGGTCACGCCGATCGGTCGACGCGGCCAGCCACACGCTGGATGCGGGTCGGATGCCGCGGCTCGTTGCCATGGGCGGCGGCCTGCGCCGGTTCGGGCCGACCGCGCCGGCCTGACGCGGCTCGGCAAGGCCCGCGCCATGGGCCGGCGGTGTGAACCCGCGCAGCGCCGCCCGATCCGCCGGGGCATCAGGCTGCCACGCGGCCTTCCACGGGCCGGGTCTCAACGCTTTCTTGAAGGTTCGACGATAGGCCATGACCGGAAAATCGAACTTCCGGGAGTGTCGGGCCTTGCCTCCGCACCAAGATCGCGATGTCGAAGCCTTTGCCGCCAATCTCCCGGGCGCGGCCTTCTATTACGTGATCGATGGCACCGGGCGGAGCCGCATCGAGTTCCTGAACGAGGCCTGCGAAGAGATCTGGTCAATCTCCGCGCCGAAGCTCGGCGATGACCCGGCGCCGCTCTGGGCGATGGTGCATCCCGACGATGTCGCCGCGACGGAGGCCTCCGTGCAACGATCGGCCCGCACCCTCACGGTCTGGGAGGCGCGGTTCCGCATCACCGATCCCAATGGGGTCGAGAAAAGCCTGCTGAGCCGGGGCACGCCGGAGGCGCTTCCCGACGGGGGGGTCCGCTGGCTGACCTTCCTTTTCGACGTGACGGCCGAGACGCGGACCGAAGCGCTGTTTCATACCGTGACCCGGCAGCTCGATTACATCAGCGAGGCCATCCCCGACGGCTTTGCGCTGTTCGACCCGCAGGAGCGGCTGGTGGTGTGCAATCGACTGTTCTGCGACGCCCACGGCCTTCCCGACCCGATGATGGCGCGGGGGCTGTGCTACCGCGAGATCCTGCACCGCGCCACGGCGGCATTGGACCTGCCGAACGCAAAGGGCCGCGAGGCGGACTGGATCGACGAGACGCTCGGCAACTTCCGCGAAGCCCGGAGCCGTCACGAGGAGGAATGGAACGGCGGCCGATGGATGCGCGTCATCGACCGGGCGACAGGCGATGGCGGACGCGTCGCGTTCCGCATCGAGATCACCGAATCGGTCAGGCAGAAGCGCGAACTGGAAGAGGCCGCGACGACCGATCCGGTGACCGGTCTGCTGAACCGGCGCGGCCTGGCGCGTCATCTGGGCGGCATGCAGACCCGCCTGCCCCGCGGCGCCTCTCTCGTTGTCATCCATGCCGACCTCGACAAGTTCAAATCCATCAACGATGTCTATGGCCACGAGACCGGCGACATCGTGTTGCGCGAGATCGCGCGGCGGCTGCAGGCGCAGCTGGGCGAGGACGCTATGATCGCGCGCGCCGGCGGCGACGAGTTCATCGCGGTCAAGGCCCTTGACCCGGCCCGCGTTCGGATCGACGGATTTGCCGAGCGGTTGCGCGCCGCCATGATCGAGCCGATCACGTCCAATGACCGAAGCTGCCAGGTCGGCGCAACGCTGGGGTTCGCGGAGTGGGTGCCGGGGGGCGGGAAGGACATCGAGCAGACGCTCGCCGATGCCGACACGGCCCTGATGTCCGGCAAGGCCGCCGGGCGCTGCCGGACGGTGCGCTTCCGCCCCGAGATGGGCATCGAGGCGCTGAATTCGGCCTCGATGGCCACGGAGATCAAGCGCGCGCTCGCCGAGGACGCCTTCGTTCCCTTCTTCCAGCCGCAGGTCGAATACCCGCACGGCCGCGTGGTCGGGCTGGAGGCTCTGGCGCGCTGGCGCCGGTGCGACGGTCACCACGATGCCGCCAGCGCCTTCATCCACGTCGCGAACGAGACCGGCCTGGTGAGCCAGATCGACCGCATGATCTATGGCAAATGCCTCGATGCGCTCTGTGATCTCGACCGTAACGGCCTCGATCGGCCGAGCGTGTCGATCAACCTGTCGGCCCAGCAACTCGGCACCGACGGGATCGTCGAGCTTCTGCTCGACGGGCTGTTCGAGCGGGGTCTCTCGCCGTCATCGGTGAATATCGAGGTTCTGGAATCCACCCTGCTCGACAATCGCGCCGACCGGATCAGTTCGAACATAAACGCGCTCGCAGAGGCCGGGTTCGGCATCGAACTTGACGATTTCGGCACCGGCCACACGGCGCTCGCCAGCCTGACCACATTTCCCGTGCACCGGATCAAGATCGACAGGAGCCTGATCTCGGGCGTCGATCGCGACCAGAAGAAACGGGCCGTCGTGGCGGGCCTGTTTCTCGTCTGCGACAGGCTCGGCATCGAGGCGCTGGCCGAAGGGGTCGAGACGCGCGCCGAACTCGACGTCCTCCATGCGCTCGGCTTCCGGGTGTTCCAGGGGTTCTACTTCGCGCAGGCAATGCCGACATCCGATCTGCTGACCTGGATGGAGCGCCGGGCGACGGTCGCCTGACCCGAGGCCCGGACGGCGTTGTCGCGGATGACGTCCGGCAGACCCGCGCTCGACCGGACGGCGCGGCGGTCATCTCCGGCGCGTCTTGCATTGCCCGCAGTCGGCAGATGCAGGTCCTGAAGATTGTTCCTTTAGCAGATCCTTATCGGTTCACCCCCATGACTGGGCTCATGAAAAGACTCGGCCTCCTCACACTCTTTGCCTGCGTCCTGACGCTGCCGCCACTCATGACCGTCGCCGCCGCGACACCGGGTGACGGGCCCTTCGTCGTGATCCATCCGCCATGGGTCGATGGTGATACGGCGGTGCGCGCGGCCGGTGGGCGGCCGATCGGCCTGTCCGACACCGGGATCACCACGCTCGCCGCCGCACCCGACCCCGCGGCCTTCCTCGCCCGCATGCAGCGGGCAGGCCATGCGCTTGTCGTCGCGGCAGGCAGGGTGCCGTTTCTCTGCGCGGGGCTCGAAGACCCGCCGCAAGGCCCGCCCCAACGCCCCGTTCCACAGGAAATTCGAACCGTCCCGAGGTCATGAATGAACGCAATCGAGCAAGCCCGCCGGACGGGGCTCCGGATCGTCCTTTTCTGCACGGTATTCGTGGCAGGTCTCGTCGTGACCATCTCCATCCTGCGCGATGGCCCGACGCTGATGTTCGCGCTGAGTGCCGGGGCCCTCGTCATGCTCTGCCTCGTGCTTCAGCGTGCGGGCGACGCGATCGCACGGCTGGCCTCGGCCGCGGCCTTCGTGGGCACGATCATGCTGGCCACCGCGGCGCTGACCGGGCACCCGTGGCAGCCCGACAGCCACATGGCCTATTTCGCGGCGCTCGCCATCCTCGTCACGCTCGTGGACCGATGGGTGCTGATCGCCGCGGCGGGCCTCGTCGCGGTTCACCATGTCGGCCTCAGCCTTCTCGTTCCAGCGATGCTGTTTCCGCCGGCCGACCTGGTTCTCGACCTCAGCCGCGCCCTGATGCACGGGGCCATCCTCGTGGTGGAGACAGCGGCGCTCATCTACGTGGTGGAGGTCCGGGTGCGGCAGGCACACGCCACGGACGAGGCCCGGCGCGAGGTCGAAAACTCGCTGGAGGCGGCCGAGCGCGCAGCAGCGACGGCAGAACGTGTCCGCACCGCGCAGTCCGAGGTCGTCGACGTCCTGCGCGGCGCTCTCACGCGCCTTGCGCAGCGCGACCTCACCGCCACCATCGACGCCGCCTTCCCGGCTGAATACGAGCAGCTGCGCAGCGATTACAACACCGCGCTCGACCAGCTTTCGCAGGCCGTCGGCGACGCGATGGAACGGGCACGCAGCATCGACGCCAACGTGCGCGAGATCGCGAACGCCACGACGGATGTCTCAAGACGGACCGAGTCACAGGCCGCAACGCTCGAGGAGACCGCCGCCGCCCTGAACGAGCTGACCGAATCCGTCCGCGCAGCCGCTGCGCGCGCAGCCTCGGTCGACGAGATCGTCCGGCAGGCCCGCAGCGAGGCGGAGGCCTCGGATCGGGTCGTCCAGTCCGCCGTCACCGCGATGCAGGGGATCGAGGCCAGTTCCGCCCAGATCTCGCAGATCGTGCGCGTGATCGACGACATCGCCTTCCAGACGAACCTCCTGGCGCTGAACGCGGGGGTCGAGGCCGCGCGCGCGGGCGAGGCGGGACGCGGTTTCATGGTGGTCGCCACCGAGGTCCGCCAACTGGCCCAGAAATCGGCCGAGGCCGCCGGCAACATCAAGGACATCGTCGCCGGGTCCAGCCGACAGGTGGTCGAGGGCGTGGACCTGGTCGGCAAGGCAGGTCACGCGCTGTCGGAAATCATCGCGCGCGTGAACACGATCTCGGACCTCGTGACGGAGATCGCGCAGGGCACGGCCGAACAGGCGCAAGGCCTGGGCGAGATCAATTCGGGCGTGAACAACCTCGATGCCGTGACGCAGAAGAACGCGGCCATGGCCGAGGAGAGCACGGCGGCCACGCTGTCGCTCGAGAACGAAGTCGGCCTGCTGACGACGACCATGGGCGCCTTCACCGCCCGCGGCACGCCCTCGACTCACCCGGGGCACCATGCGCAGCAACGCCTGTCCACGGCGCGCGAGCCGGAGACCGGGCCCGGACAGGGCCATGCGACGGGCCCGACGGCGGTGGCCGCCGGATAAGCGTCGAGCGTCCCGACCCGGCCTCGTGGCGAAGTCTTTCGCCAAAACGGCGCATTCGTGGCACGGACGGCACCAGCCCATCCCGCGCCCCGGCGTCGCGCCTGTCCCGTCACGGAGCCGGGCTGCGCCCGGCATTTGCGGTCTCCGCGAACGCTGGCGCCTGAACGGGCCAGCCGAATGTCTCGACCGCCTGATCGGTGTCGATACGGCGGACGCTCGCACATGCACCCCTTGACCACGCGCCGTACCGCGTCGACGTCTCAACGTGAGATGGTCCGGCATCGGCCCGCTCCCGATGCATATCGGCATTCCGCCGGCCGGAAAGACCACAGGTTCGACACATCGCCTCCGACAGATGCGTCGGGCGTTAAGGCCACCGGCCACAGCGACCCTGTCCCGACCGGCGGCGCGGCGTGCGGCCACCATGCGCCTGAGTCGCCGGCGAGGAATGCCGCGCGCCGTGACCGGCCAGGCGGAACGTCGGGCGGCAGGCAACAGGCGGCGGACCTTTCCCTGCACCCATGCCGGGAACAGCGCCGCCTCTCGGCAAGGGAACACGCGCGTCACACGCGCAGAGAGCCGCGGCCCGGTGTCCCCGCGGCCCGAAGAGCCCATGAAGGCCGCTCCGGCCCTGGAAGAAATCCTGAGCGTTCAGGCGACATGTCCTGCGTCAAACACACGCGCAGGCTGCCCGGTCCGTCAGCCCCGCAAGTCAGCCGCGCCTTATCCTGTCCAGGTCGCGCCGGGAGGATCGTCGGTGGCGACGACGTGATAAAGCGCGGCCTCGCCCGACATGGAGGGAACGGCCGTGTGCGCGAGGGTCTCGGGCACGCTCATCGTGTCGCCCGGCGCCAGAACCGCGCTGCCGCCCTCCCACGTCACCCGCCAGTGGCCCTTGACCGGCATCAGCACGCTCGGCCGGTCAAAGGCGTGCGGCGTGTCTGTCGCCGAGGCCCGCGTGACCAGCGCCACCTCGAAGCCGGGCCTGTCACGCAAGACCCCGTGCTCGCCGATCACCCTGGCGGGCTGCGGGTCGGCCAGGGCGACGAGATCCCGGTAGCGCGCCACGTGGCGGGGCACGACCTCGGCCGCGGCGGGCTCGGGGAAGGCGGCGAGTTCGGCCTCCGTCAGCACCGGCATGGGCCCCATGCCCTCGGGCAGGCGCGCGCCCGTCTTCGTGTCGTAGAGCTTGCCCTCCTCCGACAGGACCAGCCCGTGGGCGCGCGCCTCCTCGATCACCTGCGGCGCCCAGATCACGCCGCCGCCCGCGTCGTCGCCGCCCAGGATCGCCATGATCATCCCGTAATCGGTGCCGATATTCTCGAAGCCGCGGAAGATACCGGTGGGAATGTTGAAGATGTCCCCCTCCTCCAGCACCACCTCGCCCGCCGTGCCCCAGCGCCCCCAAAAGAAGCGCCAGCGCCCCGACAGCACGAAGAAGACCTCGGCCGTGCGATGGGAATGCAGGGAGTTGCGGCAGTTCGGCGGCTGGCCCGCCGCGCCGATGTTGAAGCCGTGCGGGATCGTGATGTGAACGTGCTGATCGGCCGCCTCCGAGACGCCGCCGCCGATGATCGTGAAGTTCTCCTTCCGGTCCGAGCCCGGCGTATGCGCGTCGATGAACGCCGTCCGGCAGGGCTGCAACTCGCCGTAGCGGACGATACGGTCCGTGAGGTCGAGAGGGGTCTTCGTGAGCATTGGCGTTTCCTCCATTCCGGGTTTCGCCCCGCGCGGATTGCCATCCTGTCCGGCGGGCCTGTCCGCCGGGCGGCGGGCCGAGCCGCGGACGACGAGGCGCGCCTCCGTGGCCACCCGCCGGGGCGGCATCGTGGGGTCGGCCACATGGCCAAGCAGGATCTCGATCGTCTCGGCGACCATGAGATCGGCGGGTTGGCGAACCGTCGTCAGGTCGTAGGACAGCCAGCTTGCCGGCGGCACGTCGTCATAGCCGACGACCGACACATCCCCGGGCACCGCAAGGCCCAGTTCGTGGCGCAGCACGTCCATCACCACGATCGCCATGTGGTCGTTGGCGACGAAGACCGCGTCGGGGCGTTCGCGCGCCTCCGCGCCGAAGATCTCGCGGCAGACGCGCGCCGTGGTCTCGCGGTCGTAATCCCCGACGCCGCGCGTCACGAGGTCGAGCCCGGCCGCCGACAGGCCGGCGCGGAACCCCGCCTCCCGGTCGCGCTGGGTCGAGGCGCTCTCGGAACCGGCGATATAGGCCATGCGCCGGTGACCGCCCGCCACGAGAAAGTCCGCGACCAGCCGACCTCCGGCGAAGTTGTCGGAGGTCACGGCGCTGATCCCGTCGGTGTCCTGCAGGCGGTTGAACAGCACAACCGGCACACCCACGGCCTGGCAGCGATAGGTCAGTTCCGAGGACAGCGTGACCGAGGCCATGATGATCCCGTCCACCTGGTAGTCGAGGATCTCGGAAATCACCTGATCGACATTCGCCCGCGTGCTGGGCGCCATGAAGACGAGGACGTGATAGCCGCGCTTCTGAAGCGCGGTCGAGAGCCGCTCGAGCACCTCGGGGTAGAAGTAGTTGTCGAGATAGGCGACCACGAGGCCGATGATCCGGCTGTGCCCGGTCATCAGCGACCGCGCCAGGATGTTCGGGCGGTAGCCAAGCTCCGCCGCGGCGCGCGCGACCTTCTGCGCCGTTCTGGGCGACACGGAGGCGCCGGGCGTGAAGTAGCGGCTGACCGCCGAGCGGCTGACGCCGGCGCGGGAGGCGACATCCGCGGCGGTCACCTTCTGGGCATGATCGGGTTTCATGATGCCCTCCGTCCTGCCGCGCCCCGCGACGCCGCCCCAGGGAACCGGGCCCCGGTATGGGCCGCCGACGTGCGCCGGCCCGGGTCGGCCGGGCGCGCCGCGGGCGGGACCGAGGGTCTGCGGGGTGTCTCCATGTCGCTGTCTCCTTCTTCGGGCCGTCCATCGCCCCCCGGCGCGGTCAGGCGGTGCCGGAGGTCTCGGGCGCGCGGGCGCCGTCCTGCGGCTCGGCGGCTTGCCCGTAGCCCACATTGCGCCCCCCGTAGCGGCGCACGCGGACATTGCATTGCTCGGCATGGCCGACGAAACCCTCGAGCATGCACAACCGCGAGCCGTATGCGCCGATCTCGGCTGCGGCCTCGTCGGTGAGGATCTTCTGGTAGCTGTGGGTCTTCAGGAACTTGCCCACCCAAAGTCCGCCGGTATAGCGACCGGCCTTCTTCGTGGGCAGCGTGTGGTTGGTACCGATCACCTTGTCGCCATTGGCCACATTGGTCCGTGCCCCGAGGAACAGCGCAC
>CAZGHJ010000018.1:21236-22895 GCA_964525355.1 uncultured Roseicyclus sp. | reverse complement strand
TCGGCCCATGGCGACAGCCATCTCGGCCACGTGTTCCCCGACGGACCGCGCGATCGCGGCGGGCTCCGCTACTGCATCAACTCGGCCTCGCTGCGTTTCGTCCACCGCGACGACATGGAGGCGGAAGGCTACGGGGATTACCTGCCACAAGTGGAGGACATGGCATGAGCAACGCAACCGAACGCGCCGTGCTGGCGGGCGGCTGTTTCTGGGGTATGCAGGAACTGATCCGCCACAAGCCCGGCATCATTTCGACGCGCGTCGGCTACACGGGCGGCGACGTGAAGAACGCGACCTATCGCAACCACGGCACCCATGCCGAGGGGATCGAGATCATCTTCGACCCCGAAACCATCTCCTATCGGGAAATCCTGGAGTTCTTTTTCCAGATCCACGATCCCACGACGCGGAACCGCCAAGGCAACGATGTCGGGATGAGCTACCGCTCGGCCATCTACTACGTCGACGAGGATCAGCATCACTGCGCGCGCGAAACCATCGCCGATGTGGAGGCGTCAGGCATCTGGCCCGGTCCCGTGGTGACCGAGGTCGAGCCGGTGGGCGATTTCTGGGAGGCCGAGCCCGAGCACCAGGATTACCTGCAGCGCATCCCGCACGGCTACACCTGCCACTTTCCGCGGCCAAACTGGGTTCTGCCCAAGCGCGCCGCCGCCGAGTGATCGCACGGGGCCCCGCAAGGCCCCGTGCAACCCGCTCCGTCAGCGTTTCGTCAGCGTCCGAAAACCGAGCCGTTCGGTGATCCGCGGATGGTCCGTCAGGACCGACTTTTTCCGCCCCGTGGTCACCAGCGGCATCGGCCAGAAAGACGGCGACATGTGCTTGCCCCCGGAGATCACCGACGATCGGCGCGCCCCTGTCCGCAGAAGTGGGCCGAGCGCATCGGTGATGTGGGGGTGGCCTTGCAAAAGGTTTTTCGGACGTCGCGTCCGGCGCGAGATCGTCGGCCAGCCCAGCATGTCCGACACACGCCAGCCTGACCAGCCCGAGCCCACGTAATCCTCGCGGGTCAGCATGCGCGGATGTTGGCCGAGGACGGAGGGCGTCGCCTCCCGGGGTGCCGCGATCTCCTCCACATAGCGGTTTTCGTTCTCCACGCCAGCATCGATCGCGGTCTCGCCATCGGCCACTTCCTGCGCGCGGCGGGCGGCGCCGAATGGCGTGAAGGGCGCGCGGCAGACGAACAGCGCTTGGCCCCCCGTCATCGCCTTGGCGTAAGCCTCGGCCGCCGTCGCGTCGACCCGCGCCTCGACCATCCGGGCGGGCTCGGCCTCGGTGATGATGCTGAGCGTCGCCTCGGGAAAGCCGTCCGCACGCAGGATGGCGGCGATGCGTTCGGCCGTCTCGGCCGATCCGTAAAGCCGTGTGACGATCGTCGTCATGGATCTTCCTCCCCATTCGTGCCGTCCGGCCGCGCGGCGCGCCCCGCCACGGCCGGGACAGGCATGGTGTCAGACCGTTCCTCCCGGAAGGTAATCACGGAGCAAGGATTGACCAGACCCCGATTGCACTCGCTCCCTAGCGGGCCGTCACCGTCGCAAGCCCGAGCATGCCCGAGAACGACCAGCGCCGGGGCGTGCCGTCCAGGTCCTCGGTCTCCCTCAGCACGAGAGGCAGGATCTTGTCCGCCATCCGCGCGTG
>CAZGHJ010000018.1:0-21136 GCA_964525355.1 uncultured Roseicyclus sp. | reverse complement strand
GGTCCGCGGGCGTCCGGTCGCTCAGGAGCGGGATCGGCCAGTTCGCCATATGGGCGTGCGGCGGCACGATCGACTCCCGGATCGGCTTGTGGCGGCTGATCAGCGGGATTGGCCAGTCGGCCATGTGATAGGTCGTGCGGCCCGGCGCGCGCCTGCGTGTCAGGAAGCGCGGATGATCGTGCAGGATCCTGGCCCCGAAGCGCTCGGGCGCGTCATTGACGCGAACCTCCTCGACCAGCTCGCCCATGTCGAGCGCGCCCATCTGCGCCGTGACCTCCCGCGTGATCCGGGCCACCTGCAGCGGGCGGTAGCCGGCGCGCACGAGGATGACGGCGGCGCCCGCCTTCACCCGTTTCTCGTAGACCTGGCCCGTGTCGGCGTCCACCTGCGCCTCGGTCAGCTGCGCCGCGAGGCCGTCGCCGTCGGTGTAGACCTCCACGATGCGCGGCGAGAAGCGATGTGTGTGGATCAATGCGTCGCGGACGCTGCGGGCCATGTCCGCGCTTTCATAGAGCCGCGTGATCACCTTGGTCATTGGGCGTCCTCCTGGGTCGTGAGCGGGGTCGAGGCGGCATGGACGACAGGCGCCCATGGTGTCGCGGGGGTACAGGGGGCGGACCCGGTCTGGTGAGGCCGGCGACTCTTGCGGCGCAGGAGCGCGATGGCGACCATCGCGGCGGCCAGCAGCACGATCTCCAGCGTGAAGACGGGCAGATAGGGCGCCTCGGGGCGGAAGGTCTCGGCCCCCGGCAGCGCGGCGATCACGTCGCGGATGATGCCGCCGAGCGCCACCGCGATCCCCGCGGCGGTGGCCTGGACCGCGCCCCAGGCCCCGAGCGCGAGCCCCGTCTGGTCGCGCGGCGCGCTGCGCATCGTGGCGGTCAGCGTGCCATGTCCGAAAAGCCCGGCCCCGAAGCCGGCAAGCGCCGTGCCGGCCACGAAGAGCGCCGGCAGGCCGAGCGGCCCGGAGACCGTGATCAGCGCGAAGGCCGGCAGACCCGCGACCGTGCCCCACCAGGCCACGTCCACCGGGTCGCGGCCGTTCAGCAGCACGCGCGAGGCGATGGCGAAGCCCGCGAGGCCCCCCAGCGCCAGCACCGCCGTCAGCCGCGTGGTCATCGCCACAGACAGGTCGAGCACCTGCCCGCCATAGGGCTCAAGCAGGACATCGGCCATGCCGAAGCCCATGGTCCCCAGCGCGATCACCACCAGAAGCCCGACCGCGGTGCGGCCGCGCACGAAAAGCCGCCAGGCGTCGATGAACTCGGGATGGGTCTCGACGCTGTTGGCGCGCACGCGGTCCCGCGCCTCCTGCTTCCACATGGCCAGCAGGTTCAGCGCCACGGTCACGACGGCCGCGCCCTGCACGACGCGGACCAGCTTGCCGGGCGTGTAATCCTGGAGCAATGCACCGAAGACGAGCGCCGAGGCGATCATGCCTACCAGCAGCATCACGTACATGAGTCCCACGACCTTGGGCTGATCCTCGACGGGGACAAGGTCGGTGGCGAGTGCGAGGCCCACGGTCTGCACCGTGTGAACGCCCGCGCCGACAAGCAGGAAGGCCAGCGCGGCGCTGGAATAGCCGATCCAGAGCGGCGCATCGGCCGCCTGCTCGAAGCCCGACAGCACGAGGAGCGCGAAGGGCATGATCGCGAAGCCGCCGAATTGCAGCATCGTGCCCTTCCAGATATAGGGCACGCGCCGCCAGCCGAGGGCGGATCTGTGGATGTCGGAGCGGTAGCCGATGAGCGCGCGGAACGGCGCGAACAGGAGCGGCAGGGAAATCATCACGCCCACCAGCGTGGCTGGCACCGAAAGCTCGACGATCATCACGCGGTTGAGCGTGCCCACCAGAAGCACAAGCGCCATGCCGACGGTGACCTGGAACAGCGACAGCCGCAGCAGCCGCGAGAGCGGCAGATCGTCGGTCGCCACATCCGCGAAGGGCATGTAGCGCGGGCCGATCTGGCGGATCTTGCGAAGCGCGAAGTCTCGGGTGCTGAACATCGGTCTCTGGCCGCGGGCCCTCTGTGCGGCGTATCGCGGTGCCGGGGTCTGACGCCGGTCGCGAGAGCCGTCATGGGTGGTCGTGGGTCTTTCGGGGTTGGCCCGGGGGCGGATGGCGTCCGTCCCCGGCCTGGCGCGGTCGGTCGTTCTGCATCGGCACGCCTACTCCGTCAGCGCCGCCGACCTGAGGTCGTCCACGACAAGCGTCGCGGTCCGTCCATCCGGCAGGATCACCCGCAGGGCCTCGTTGCCCTGGGCGTCGACCTCCACATAGGCCGAGAGGCCTGCCGCATCCGCCGAGGCGGGGAGTACGCCCTGCTCGGTCTGGAGCGCCGCGCTTTCTGCCGCCGCGCCGCTGCCGCCGGTGACGTAGGGCGTGTACCACGCGCCGACGCCCGCGTTGATCACGGCCACATGCACGGCAAGCGAGGCCACGGCGACGCCGCCGAGGAACAGCGGGATGCCGACGGTCGGTTTCACCACCAGCCACATTTTCGCGTTGTTCATGGTGTCACCCCCTTACCCGAGCCAGGGCGTGGACACGGCCACGAGCACATGGGCCAAGAGCGCGATCGCGCCGAAGACGCGTGTGCCGTCGATGAGGTAGCTGTGCACCTCTTCCGCTTCTTTGAGGGTCAGGCCCGTCGGCCAGACCTTGTCGGGATCATCGGACATCGTCCTCCCCTCCTACTGCTTGCGTTACTCCGACCCGGACGCCCCCGATCGCGGCGGCACCGGACGACAGGGCCCCTTGCAAAGCCGATGCTGCAAGACGACCTGGCTTCAAAATGTCACGTCAGATTGACAAAAACAACTGTAAATCAAAGCTGACACCGGGCCGACGCCATGTCCGCGCCCGGCTGCCGCCAGCCGGTCGGGAATAAGTGTCGATTTCGCTTGGCGATTTCCCGGGATGCCGTCGCGCGCGGCCGGGCGAAAAAATCTACAGGGGCCGCGCCTCGCAACTTGCCACGAGCCTGGCGAAGACCTCCGGATCGCAGAGTTCCGTGGCTTCGGTGGTGACCGCCGCGCTTGCCGCCGACACGCCCCAGACCAGGACATCCGGAAGCGGCATTCCGCGCGACAGGGCGAGTGTGGCGCCGGCCACGAAACTGTCCCCTGCCCCTGTCAGGGAGGCGACGGGCACATCGGCCGCGGGCGCGAACCAGCAGCCCCGGGCGGAGGCGAGGATCGAGCCCTCGGCCCCGCGCGCCAGGATCGCGATCTCGGCCGCGCCCGCGGCCACCAGATCGCGCGCCACGGCTGCGCTGTCGGCCGGATCCGCGAGCGGCCGGCCGGTCATTTCCCGCGCCTCGGCGTCGTCCATGCGCAGCACCTTCAGGCCGAGCCCGGCCTTGGCGAGGGCCGCGAGCGGTGCGCCGGAGGTGTCGGCGACGACCTGACCGCCCGCGGCGGAAAGAGCGCGGGCCAGCTCCACGATATCGGCGCTTGACAGGCCCGGCGGCAGCGAGCCCGACAGCACCACGAGATCGCCCGGCGCGATCAGCGGCAGAAGTGCTGCCCGCACCGCCGCGATGTCCGTCGCGCCCCATGTGGGACCGGGAAAGATGAACCGGTATTGCGCGCCGGTCGCCTCCTCGATCACCGAGAGGTTCTGGCGCGTGTCCCCCGGCGCGGGCAGGGTCGCGACCCCGACGCCGGATTGCGCCAGCCTCTGCGCAAGGCCCGCGCCGCCCGGCCCGCTCGAGGCGAAGGCGGCCGTCGCCTCGCCCCCCAGCGCCACGACGGCGCGCGCGACATTGATGCCGCCGCCGCCCGGATCGCGGCGCGGCGGCGTGCAGCGCAGCTTCTGTCCCGGGATCAGCCGGTCCACATGGGTTTCCAGATCGAGCGCGGGGTTCAGCGTGACGGTGAGAATGGCCATGACGTATTGATATTCGCTCAGGGCCGCACTGCAACCGAAAGGCCGGGCTCAGCCGCGCCGTTTCGTCCCGGAGACCCGCGGTGCGCGGCCCGAAGCGGCCATGGCCCGGGCGGCGGCGCGGATGCCGGGCGCCTCGGCGAGTTGCGCTGGTGCCACCGGCAGGCGCTGTTTCCAGTTGGGGTATTCCGTCGTGGTCCCCGGCAGGTTCGGCTGATCCACCATGCCGAGGGCGCATTCGACCTGCACCAGCGCCAGCGTCGCGCGCGTGGCGGCCAGCGCGCCGTGCATGGCGTCGGGCGAAGCAGGATCGACGCTGTCCCGAACACATGACGCCGTCATGGCGTCGAAGGCCGCGACCTCGGCCTTGCGCCGACCCTGCTCGGCGGCGGCGAAGTCGGGCGCGATATGGCCGAGGCGCAGGCGGGTGTCGATCTCGCGGCCCTGTCGCCAGCCGGCCCAGGTCGGCAGGTCATGGGTCGAGAAACTGGCGATCCCGCGCGGCTTGTAGCGTTCGGGCGGGCGGTAGCCTGGGGCGGGGCCGGGGGTGCCCTCGAAAAGCTGGACCTGGCAGCCGAGAATGCCGGAGGCCGCGAGTGCCGCGCGCAGCCCCCGCGGCACGTTGCCGAGATCCTCGCCCACCACCACGGTGCCGTACCGGGCCGCCTCGAGCCGCAGGACGGCCAGCATCGCGTCGCGCGGCATGCGGATATAGGCGCCGGGCGCGCCATTCTCGGGCACCCAGAAGGCGCGGTCGAAGCCCAGGATGTGGTCGATGCGGAGGGCGCCCGACAGCGACATCTGGCGCCGCAGCGTTTCGGCCAGCGGGCGGAAGCCTGTCGCGATCAGCGTGCGCGGGTTGAACGGCGCAAGGCCCCAGGCCTGGCCCTGGGCGGAGAACGCGTCGGGCGGGGCGCCGAGCGAGGCGCCGAAGGCGAAGCTTTCGCGATCCTCCCAGGTCTCGGCGCCGAACGGATGCGTGCCCACTGCGAGGTCGAGATAGAGGCCAAGGCCCATGCCCGCGCCGCGCGCCCGGTCGTTCGCGGCACGAAGCGCGGCCTCCGCCCGCCATTGCAGCCAGGCATGAAAGGCGATCTCGTCCCGCAGGTCCGTCTCGGCGCGGCGCACCTCGGGGCTGTCGGGGTCGCGAAAGGCCGCGGGCCAGTCGCACCAGTAGGGCCCGAGCCGGTCCGACAGCGCCTGGTGCAGTGCGAACCGTCCGAGCGCCGCGCCCTCGTCGCGCCGGAACGCGTCGAAGCGCGGGTCGCCGCCCGCGGCGACGAAACCCGCGCAGGCCCGTTCCAGTGCCGCGCGGCGCCGGGGGATCTCGGCGCCGTAGTCAACAAGCGGCCCCGATGGCGTGGGTGCTTCGCCGTCCGGCACGTGAAAGGCGCTCAGCCGCCGGCGGTGCGAGGGGGTGTAGGGGCTGAACCCCTCGGGGGCTGCGAAAAAGCCCGCATGGATCGGGTTGAGGCCGAGGAAGTCCGCGCCAAGGCGGCCCATCCCCTCGGCGGCGGCGGCCAGATCGTCGTAATCGGCCAGCCCGCCGGTCTCGGGCGGGCGCAGCCCGTGCAACGGGACCATCATCCCCCAGGCCCGCCGCGGCAAGGGCAGGCGCGCGGGCGCGACGATCAGCGTGCAGTCCCAGGCCCCCTGGCGCAGATGGTGGAGCCCGAGCGCCAGGCCGGGCAGCGTGTCCCCCCTGCCCTCGCGGGTTTCGCCATCCTCGCGGGTCAGCGCCCAGTCGGCGCCGGGCGGCAGCAGCCCGCGCACCGGCACGCCGGGCTCGCCGATCGCGTAGGGCGGAACGGTGCGCGCCGTCTCCTCCTCGCGCAGGGCCTGAAGGGACGCGGCGCGATCGGCCTTCGTCGCCGCCGGCACACCGAGCGCGGCCAGAAGTGCGGCGGCCGTCTCGCGCCCCGTGCGGCGCCGGAGCCGCGTCTGATCGGTGTAGGACGCCACGATGCCCGCGCGCGCCGCCAGCGCCATCAGGCCGTCACTCATGCCGCGGCTCCAGCACGCAGACGACGACCGAGGGGCCGGGCACGTCGATCCGCTCCCCCGCCGCGTGGTGGCCGACCCACGCCGTCGCGGTCGAGATCGCCCGGCTCCAGCGCATGCCCTCGGGCGGTTCAGGCAGCACGACGCGCACATGTTTGTCACCGGCGTTGAAGGCCAGGAAGATCGCATCCTCGCGCTCGCCGTAGACCGGCGTGCCCGAGGCCATCCGCAACTCGGCACAGAGCACCTGCGCGGTGCCGTCATGCCAGTCGGTCTCGGTCATGGGCTGGCCGTCCGGGCGCCACCAGAACAGGTCTTCCATCCGGTCGAGCGCGCGCTCCTGCGCGTGCAGGAAGCGGTTCTGCCGCAGGATCGGGTGCGCCTTGCGGAAGGCGATGAGCTGTTTCGCGAAGGCCAGGAAATCGCGATCCGCGCCCGCCCAGTCGATCCAGCCGGTCTCGTTGTCCTGGCAATAGGCGTTGTTGTTGCCGCCCTGGCTGTTGCCGATCTCGTCGCCCGCAAGGATCATCGGCGTGCCCTGGCTGAGCAGGAGGGTGGCCAGCATGTTGCGCCGCCTGAGGCTGCGGGCCGCAGCGATCGCGGGATCGTCGCTCGGCCCCTCATGGCCGAGATTGTCCGAGAAGTTCTCGCCATGGCCGTCGCGGTTTCCCTCGCCATTGGCCGTGTTGTGCCGCTCCACGTAGCTGACCACATCGGTCAGCGTGAACCCGTCATGGGCCGTGAGCATGTTGACCGAGGCGGTGGCCGAGCGGCCGGAATGGTCGAACTGCAGCGCCGAGCCCGTCAGCCGGTCGGCCAGCACCGGCACATGGCCCGGATCGCCGCGCCAGTAGCGGCGGATGCCGTCGCGATACTTGTCGTTCCACTCCAGGAACGGCGGCGGAAAGCCGCCCAGCTGATAGCCGCCCGGCCCGATATCCCAGGGCTCGGCGATGAGCTTCACGTTGGTCAGGACCGGGTCCTGGCGGATCGCGTCGAAGAAGGCCGCGCCCCGGTCGAACCCCTCGGAGGTGCGGCCCAGCGTGCTGCACAGGTCGAAGCGGAAGCCGTCCACATGCATCACCTCGACCCAGTAGCGTAAGGAATCGAGGATCATGCGCAGGACCATCGGGTGGTCCACGTTCAACGTGTTGCCGGTGCCGGTGTCGTTGATGTAGCCGCGCCGGTCCGGAGACAGGCGGTAATAGCTGAGGTTGTCGAGTCCGCGGAAACACAAGGTGGGCCCCGTCTCGCCGCCCTCGCCGGTGTGGTTGTAGACCACGTCGAGAATGACCTCGATCCCGGCGGCGTGGAGCCGCGCGACCATGTACTGGAACTCCGCGATCTGGCCCGCGTGCAGATAGCGTGGCTCGGGCGCGAAGAAGCCGAGGCTCTGGTAGCCCCAGTAATTCGTCAGCCCCTTGTCGACCAGAAAGCGGTCGTTGAGGAACATGTGCACCGGCAGAAGCTCGATCGCGGTGATGCCGAGATCGGTCAGGTAATCCAGCACCGGGTCCGAGCCGAGCGCGAGGAAGGTACCGGAATACTCGGCCCCGGGGAATTGCGCGGTCAGCCCCTTCACATGGGCCTCGTAGAGGATCGTCTCGGCCGTGCGCGTGCCGGGCGCGCGATCCGTGCCCCAGGAGAAACTGGGGTCCTCCACCACGCAGCGCGGCATGAAGGGCGCGCTGTCGCGGCGGTCGAAGCTCAGGTCGCCGCGGCTGTCGCCCACGGTGTAGCCCATCAGCGCGTCGTGCCAGACCGGGTGGCCGGTGATGCGCTTGGCGTAGGGGTCCAGAAGCAGCTTGTTGACGTTGAAACGGTGGCCCTGGTGCGGCGCATAAGGTCCGTCCGCGCGCAGCCCGTAAAGCTGGCCGGGCCTCAGGCCCGAAACATACCCGTACCACACGTCGCCCTCGCGTTCGGGCAGGTCCAGCCGGTGGGTCTCGGTCCGGCCGTCCTCCGAGAAGAGGCAGACGGTCACGCGGGTGGCCTGCTCGGAGAAAACGGCGAAATTCACGCCCTCGCCGTCGAAGGTCGCGCCAAGCGGCGCGGCGCGGCCCTCGGCCATGGTGTGCGCTACGCTCATGCGCGGCCCGCGACGTCGCGGTAAAGGCGCGCGTATGCCGCGGCCGAGCTGTCCCAGCCCACGGGATGGGCCATGGCGTTCTGCATCATCATCGTCCAGGTCTCGCGGTCGTCGTACAGGGTGCACAGGTCCAGAAGCCGCAGCTTCAGCGTTTCCGCCGTCAGGGGATAGACCTGTATGCCCGTCGCCGCGCCGGCCGCGAGCGCCGCGGGGCTTGCGGGGATGACCGTATCGGCCAGACCGCCGGTCAGCGTCACGACGGGGATCGTGCCGTAACGCAGCGCGTAAAGCTGCGTGAGGCCGCAGGGCTCGAAGCGCGAGGGCACGAGGATCGCGTCGGCGCCGGCGATGATCCGGTGGGCCATGCCCTCGTCATAGCCGATATGGACCGCCACGCCGGGATTGGCGTTGGCTACGGTGCGAAAAGCGCGCTCCAGCCCCTTTTCGCCGCTGCCCAGAAGCACGAGTTGCCCGCCCCTGTCCAGCAGCGCTGGCAGCGCGTCGAGCAGCAGGTCGAGCCCCTTCTGCTGCGTCAGCCGCGAGACCACGGCGCAGAGCGGCCCATCCGATTTCGGCAGGCCGAATTCGCGGCGCAGCGCCGTGCGGTTCTTCGCCTTGCCGCGGGGGGTGCGGTAGCGCGCGACAAGCTCGGGGTCGGTTGCGGGGTTCCAGAGATCGGTGTCGATGCCGTTCAGGATGCCCGACAGGTCCCCGGCCCGCGCGCGGATCACCCCGTCGAGGCCATGGCCGAACTCGGCCCGCGTCAGCTCGCGCGCGTAGGTGGGCGACACGGTGGTGATGCGGTCCGACCAGACCAGCCCGGCCTTCAGCGCGTCGATCTGGCCCCAGAACTCGAAGCCGCCATCCTGCACGAAATCGGCGCGGTCGAGGCGCAGGGCATCCAGCTTGGCGGCGGGCGCGGTGC
The DNA here is from genome assembly GCA_964525355.1 of uncultured Roseicyclus sp. Classification (GTDB taxonomy): domain Bacteria; phylum Pseudomonadota; class Alphaproteobacteria; order Rhodobacterales; family Rhodobacteraceae; genus Roseibacterium. Next base: position 12,229 of record CAZGHJ010000018.1, on the reverse strand, counting down.
CGTGAAAGGCGATGTTGTGGACCGTGAGGATCGTGGGCACGGTGCCGCCGCGCCGGGCGATGTAATAGGGCGTGAGGCCCGCCTGCCAGTCATGGCCATGCACCACGTCGGGACGCCAGCCGCCTGTCGTGCCGGTCGCGATCCCCTCCAGCGCGATGCGCGCGCCCATCCAGCCGAGCGCGGCGAACCGTTCGGCATTGTCCGGCCAGTCGGTATCGTCCGGCCCCAGATAAGGCGAGCCGTCGCGGGCAAAGAGGTGCGGCGCGTCCAGCGCCAGCAGGTCGATCCCCGCAGCCCGGCCCGACAGGACGCGCGCCGGCCCGCCGAAAAGCGTCAGGTCCTCCATCGCCTCGCGCGCCTCGCCCAGCGCGGCGAGCACGCCGGGATAGCCCGGCAGCAGCACGCGCATCTCGACGCCGAGCGGCGCCAGCGCGCCGGGCAGCGCACCCACCACGTCGGCAAGCCCACCGGTCTTGACGAAGGGCACGCATTCCGACGCGACGGAGAGAACCCGCATCAGAGCGCGGCCGCCCGCCGGTCCAGCATGTCCTGCGTGATCAGCGTGACGCCGCCTTCCGAGACGCGGAACCAGCGCGCGTCCTCCTCCGGGTCCTCGCCCACGACGAGGCCCTCGGGGATATGCACGCCACGGTCGATCACGACCCTGGTCAGCCGCGCATGCCGCGCCACGTAGACATGCGGGAGCACCACGGCCTGGTCGAGGCTGGAGTAGCTGTTCGTATGCACCTGCGTGAACAGGAGCGACTTGCGGATCTCCGTGCCGGAGACGATCGTGCCCCCGGCCACCAGCGAACTGACGGCGATGCCCCTGCGGCTTTCCTCGTCATGGATGAACTTGGCCGGCGGCTGCACCTCGGAATAGGTCCAGATCGGCCAGTCGTTGTCCCAGAGGTCCAGCTCGGGGTTGAAATCGGTCAGATCCACATTGGCCTGCCAGAACGCGTCGAGCGTGCCGACATCGCGCCAGTAGGCGGGCGCGTCGGGGCTGTGGCGGACGCAGCTGTCGACGAAGCGATGGGCCATCGCCTTGCCGTTCTTCACGATGTCGGGGATGAGATCCGAGCCGAAATCGTGGCTGGAATTCGGGTCCTCGGCATCGCGCAACAGAAGATCGCGCAGGAAGGACCAGCGGAAGACGTAGATCCCCATGGAGGCCAGCGCTACGCTGGGATCGTCGGGCGTGCCGGGCGGATCGGCGGGCTTTTCGAGGAAACCGGTGATCCGGTCCTCGGCATCCACAGCCATCACGCCGAAGGCCGTGGCCTCCCGCCGGGGAACGGTCAGGCAGCCCACGGTCACGTCGGCGCCGGACTGTACATGGGCGCGCACCATGCGCTCGTAATCCATCTTGTAGATGTGATCGCCGGCGAGGATCAGGACGTAATCGACGCCGTAGCTGTCCACGATGTCGATGTTCTGCGTCACGGCATCGGCGGTGCCGAGATACCACTTGTTCTCGGCCACGCGCTGGCTTGCGGGCAGGATGTCGAGATACTCGTTGCGCTCGGCCCGGAAGAACGACCAGCCACGCTGGCAATGCCGGATCAGCGAATGGGCCTTGTATTGCGTGGCGATGGCCATCTTGCGGATGCCGGAATTCAGTGCGTTCGACAGCGCGAAATCGATGATCCGGGTCTTGCCGCCGAAATAGACCGCCGGCTTGGCGCGCCGGTCGGTCAACTCCCGCAGGCGGCTGCCGCGTCCGCCTGCGAGAACGAAGGCCATCGTGTTGCGCATCAGGCGCGATGAGCTGTCCTGCATGTGATCCCGGTTCCCCGCCTCTCGTGTTGACCCCCCGCACTTCTTTTGCCGCGCGCGGGCTGACCGGCACCTCCACCGACGCGGTCCAGACTAGGCCATGGGATTGAGATCGCAACCGTTTAGCTGCGATCCGCGCGCTGCCGCGGCGCGCGCCTCAGATCAGCGGTTCGGCATGCCAGATGTCGGCCAGATAGCCCCGGATCGTCCGATCCGACGAGAACCAGCCCGAGCGCGCGGTGTTCAGCGCCGCCATGCGCGCCCAGCGCTCCCTGTCGCGATAGGCCTCGTCCACCTCGCGCTGCGCGCGCCAGTAATCGGTGAAATCCGAGGAGACGAGGAAATAGTCGTGCACGGTCAGGTTCTCGGCCACATGGCCGTAGCGGTCCGGGTCGTCGGGCGAGAATGTGCCGTCGCGCACGGCGGCGATGGCGGCCTCCAGGCGCGGGTCGGCGGCGATGGCGGCCTGGGCATGGCCCTCGACGCTGCGCCGGGCCATCGCCTCCTCGGCCGTCATGCCGAAGAGGAAGAAGTTCTCGGCGCCGACATGGTCGCGGATCTCGACATTCGCCCCGTCGAGCGTCCCGATCGTGGGCGCGCCATTGAGCGCGAATTTCATGTTGCCGGTGCCCGAGGCCTCCTTGCCCGCCGTCGAGATCTGCTCGGACAGGTCGGCGGCGGGGATCAGGCGCTCCGCGAGGCTGACGTTGTAATTCGGCAGGAACACGATCTTCAGGACGTCCCGCGTCGCCGGATCGGCATTCACCACTTCGGCCACGTCGTTGATCAGGCGGATGATGTCCTTGGCGAAATGGTAGCCCGGCGCGGCCTTGCCGGCGAAGATCTTGACCCGCGGCGTCCAGTTGCGCGCGGGGTCGGCGCGGATCGCCTGCCACAGTGCGATGGCCTCGAGGATGTTGAGATGCTGGCGCTTGTATTCGTGCAGGCGTTTGATCTGCACGTCGAACAGCATGTCGGGATCGAGGGAGATCTGGTGTTCGGCCTCGATCCAGGCGGCCAGATCGGCCTTGTTCGCGCGTTTCACGTCCGAATAGGCCTGCAGGAAGCCGGGATCGGCGATGTGCTGCTCCAGCGCGGAGAGCTTTTCCAGGTCGCCGACCCAGTCCTCGCCGATCCGCTCGGTGATCAGCCGCGAAAGCCGCGGGTTGCACAGAAGCAGCCAGCGCCGCGGCGTCACGCCATTGGTTTCGGCCACGATCCGGTCGGGATGCAGGCGGTTCAGCTCTTCGAAGACGGTGGATTTCATCAGCTCGGTATGGAGCCCCGAGACGCCGTTGACCTTGTGGGCCATCACGAAGCTCAATTCGCCCATCTTCACGGTGCCCGGTTCGCGGATCGAGACGGTGCGGCCGGGATGCGCCCGGGCGTGGGCGTCGTCGATCCGGTCGATGATCTGCAGATGGCGCGGCAGGAGTTTGCCGAAGAGATCCTCCGACCACCGCTCCAGCGCTTCGGGCAGAAGCGTGTGGTTGGTGTAAGCCAGCGTACCCTGCGCCAGCGTCATGGCCTTTTCGAATTCCACCCCACGCTCGTCATGCAGAAGCCGCACGAGTTCCGGCCCGGCAATGGCCGGGTGCGTGTCGTTGAGCTGGATCGCGACCTTCTGCGGCAGAAGCTCGAGATCCCCATGCTCCTGGTCGAAGCGGCGCAGGATGTCCGACAGCGACGCGGCGGTGAAGAAATACTCCTGCCGCAGGCGCAACTCCTTGCCGATGGGCGTCGTGTCGTCGGGATAGAGCACGCGGCTGATGCTGCGGGCCGATTCCTCGCGATTGGCCGCGCCCACGAAATCGCCGCGGTTGAAACTGTCGAGGTCGAACCCCTCGACCGAGCGTGCGGCCCAAAGCCTGAGCGTGTTGGCCCAGACCCCGTTCCAGCCCACGATGGGCGTGTCGTAGGCCGCCGCCAGCACCGCTTCGTCGGGCGCCCAGTGATTGTCCGTCGCGGTCCCGCCGAAGCCCACGCGACAGCGCGTTTCGGGGCGCTCGAATTCCCAGGCATGGGGCTCCTGGAGCCATGTTTCGGGCAGTTCCACCTGCCGGCCGTCGATGATGCGCTGGCGGAACAGCCCATGCTCGTAGCGGATGCCGTAGCCATGGGCCGGCACCCCGAGGCTGGAGAGAGACTCGAGAAAACAGGCCGCAAGACGCCCCAGACCGCCATTGCCGAGCGCGGCGTCGGGTTCGTCTCCGATCACGAGCGCCGGGTCGCAGCCGAAGGAGGTCAGTGCCTCGTAGGCCGCGTCGCGCATGCGCAGGTTGATCAGCCCGTCGTCGAGAAGCCGGCCGATCAGGAATTCCATCGACAGGTAATAGACGCGTTTCGCGCCGGCCGCATAGGAGCGCCGGGTCGAGGCGAACCAGACGTCGACGATCCGGTCCCTGAGCGCGTGACTCAGCGCCATGCGCCAGTCGTAGACCGTGGCATGGTCGGCATCCTTGCCGACCGTGTAAACAAGGTGATGCAGGATCGCGGACTGCATGTCCTGCGTCCCGAAACGCGAACTGTCGTGCATGAGCCGTCGCCTCAGCGTTGCGGTGTCTGTGCGTGATCCGTCGGACCTATGGCTTCAGCCTACGCAATGCAACGCAACAAATCCCTTCCACCGGATCCGGTGCCGGGATGTTTGCCGCATTCGGTGCGTCGCCGAGACCTGAGCGCCCAGAAATGCAGCTTGCTGCCCGTTCGTCAAGCGCCACACGGGTGGACAGGCCCCGTGCCAGCGCCTTCGGTCGCCAATCTGCTGCGTGGCGCGCGTCTTCTCCCCGGGCCCCGATCATCCGCCGAGAAGGGCGTAGACGAACCGCGCGCAGACGATCGTCAGGAACAGGCCGAACGCGAGTTCGAGCGTGCGCGCGGACAAGCCGTGCGCGATCCGGACGCCGAGGCCCGCTGTCAGGATGGTGGTCGGCACGAACAGCGCGAGGCCGATCAGGGAGACGAAGCCGATGGCATCGGCCGGCAGCCCGGGCTGACCCAACCCCGCCAGCATGTACCCGATCGCGCCCGGAACGGAGATCAGCACCCCGATGCCGGCCGATGTCGCGACCGCCTGATGGATGGCCCGCCCGTGCAATGTCATGATGATGTTGGCGATCTGTCCGCCGCCGATCCCCATGAGCGATGCCAGCAGTCCGATGATCCCGCCATAGGCCCGCAGCGCCAGGCCGGTCGGCAGGTCCGATGCGATGTTCCACCGCGTCGAGCCGGACAGCAGCTTGATGGCGTTCACGCCGGCCACGAGGATGAACACGACCTGAAAGACTTCGGCCGGCGCCACCCGCGCGATGGCGGCGCCGACGATGACGCCGGCAACGATGGGCAGCGCCCAGACCTTCAGCAACGCGTCATCGACCGCCCCTCGCGCGCGGTGCGCGCGCCAGGACCGGACCGAGGTCGGTATGATGATGGCAAGCGACGTCCCGACAGCCAGCGGCATCCGCGTGTCATCGGGAATGCCGAGGCTGCCGAAGACCTCGTAGAGCACGGGCACGATGACCGCGCCGCCGCCCACGCCGAACATGCCCGCCAGAATGCCGGTCAGGGCGCCGGCGCCAAGCAGGGTCGCGGCAACGATGAGGGTTTCGGTGGAGAGCAACTCCATTCCGTCATGCCTTCTTCAGATATGCGGGACGAGACGCGGCGAGGAAGGGCGGCCATGTGGCCGCCCGCTCAGACGATCGGGTTCTTAAGAACGCCGATGCCCGAAACCTCGACGGCCACTTCGTCGCCGGCCTTGAGGTATTTCGGCGGATTGAAGCCGAGTGCAACCCCGACCGGCGTACCGGTGGCGATGACATCGCCCGGCTCGAGCGTGATGGCGCGCGAGATCGTTTCGATGATGGTGGGGATGTCGAAGATGAGATCGCGCACCACCGCGTCCTGGCGCAACTCGCCATTCACATGCGTGGTCAGCCGCAGTTCCGTGACCTCGCCGACCTCGTCGGCAGTGACGATCGCCGGTCCCATCGGGCAGAACGTGTCGCAGGATTTTCCGAGAAACCACTGCTTGTGGGCATTCTGCGCCTGCCGGGCGGTGACGTCGTTGATGACGGTATAGCCGAAGACATGGTCATAGGCGTTCTCCTTGGAGATACCGCGCCCGCCGGTCCCGATCACGACGCCAAGTTCGCCCTCGTAGTCCAGCGTTCCGTCCGCGTCGTGCTGCGCGACGACGTCGGCCCCCGGCCCCACCACCGATGTCGGGGCCTTGGTGAAGACGATCGGCAGATCCGGCACCTCCTGTCCGCCGGAACTCTGGTCGAAGCCCGAGTCCTGGAACTCCTTCGCGTGCTCCACGTAGTTCTTGCCGACGCAGAAGATGTTCTTCGCCGGGCGCGGGATCGGCGCGAGAAGACGGTAGCTGCCTTCGGCAAGCGGTCCGGCCGCTCCGGCCTCAAGCGCATCGGCGATCCGCTTGAGCATCGCCGGGCCGCCGGCGATCACGTCGAGGACCGAGGATGGCAGACCGGCATCGAGATCGGTCATCACGACCGGTCCATTGGCCGTTTCCACGGCCGCAAGTTGCCGGTCGTCCACTTGCAAGGTGACGAGACGCATGTTCAACACTCCTGAAGGTTCAATAGATGTCGCCCTTGCTGCGCATTTTCCGCAGCAGGTTGATGGAAGGCGTCGCCAGCAGCGTGACTGCCAGGAGCGCCCAGAGGATGTTGCCGATCGTCGACGAGAAGAAGACGGTCCAGTCGCCTCCCGAGATCCGCATCGACAGCAGGAACGAGCGCTCCAGCAGCGGCCCGAGGATCACGCCGATGAGGATTGCCGCAACGTTGTAGCCCGTCTTGCGCGCCACATATCCGATCAGCCCGAAGACCACCGCGATCGTGAGGTCCGCCATGAAGTTGCGCGGCACGAAGGCCCCCACCAGCGTGAACGCCACGATCATCGGCGCCATGTAGTAGTTGGCCACCACCGTGATCCGCGACAGGTAGCGCGTGAGCGGGAACAGCGTGACCAGCATGAACATGTAGGCCACGAACATCGACATGATCACGCCGTAGGCCAGCTGCGGATCCTGCACGAAGAGCCGCGGCCCGAACGGCACGCCGTGGAACTGCAGGACGACCATCATGACGGCCGCGGTGCTGCCGCCCGGCACGCCGATGGCCAGGAGCGGCACGAGGGTGCCCGTGGTCACGCCGTTGTTGGCCGCTTCCGGCGCGATGACGCCCTGCTCGTGGCCCGTGCCGAACTTTTCCGGCGTCTTCGAGAAGACGCGCGCCTGCTGGTACGCGACGAAGGCCGCGATCGATGCGCCGGCGCCCGGCAGAACGCCGATGACGAGCCCCAGAAGCGATGTCCAGATCATCAGGACCCAATGCTTGAAGGCGCCCAGGATCTCGCGCAGCGTCTGGGCCCATGTCGGCATCGACCGGGCCGCTGCCGCGGGCGCGATGGTGCGCGTCTCCAGCATGATGAGCGCCTCGGAGATCGCGAACAGGCCGATCAGGGCGGGCACGAGCGGCACGCCGTCGAACAGCTCGAGGATGCCGAAGGTGCCGCGCGGGGTCGCGTAGATGTGGTCGGCGCCCATCGCGCCCAGCATCAGCCCCAGCGCCCCGGCGATCAGACCCTTGATCATGTCCTTCGCGGCGATGGCGGCGATCAGCGCAAGGCCGAAGAGCATGATGACGACCATCTCGACCGACCGGATGTAGAAGCCGACCTGCGAGAGATACTGCAGCATGAAGAGCGTCACCGCCGAGGTGATCAGGCCCGCCGTGATCGAGGCGACGAAGCTCAAGGCCAGCGCGCGGGACGCCTTGCCCTGTTGCGACATCGGGTAGCCGTCGAGGGTCGTGGCGGCGGCGCCGCCCGTGCCGGGGATGTTCAGCAGGATCGCCGGGATGCCGCCGCCCAGATGGCTGGCGCAATAGAGCGCGACCATGAAGGTCAGCGCCACGTCGACATCGACCGCCAGCGTCAGCGGCAGAAGCATGATGATGGTGTTATGGGCGGCAAATCCGGGAATTGCACCCATGATGATCCCGACGAAAACGGCGGGGATGATGACCCACCACATCGAGGCCGAATAGAAGAAAAGCTCGGCGATGCTTGTCGCGGTCATCTCCATGACGAGACCACCAGGTTCATGAGCGCCTCGAACGGACCGAGCGGGAAGCGCGTGCCGAGAAGGACGATGAAGAAAAGCCATCCCCCGATCGCAGCGGTGGCCGCGAAGATCGCGGCACGGCGGATCGACTCGAGACCCGCCAGGATCGAGCCGATGAAGAGGAAGGCGAAGGTCGTGAGCGTGAAGCCGAGCGTCTGCACCGTCAGCAGATACGCCCCGATGAGCGCCAGGAACCCCAGACGCCGAAGGCGGCCCTGCGGCGGTCCGAGCAGCGCGTCGAACTCGAATTCCACGCGGCCCCGGAGCGCGAGAATGCCGATCCTCGCGAAGAAAATCAGGCTGAGCGTGACCAGCAGCCCCGCAAGAAAGAATCCGCTGCGCTGCGCCTCGGGCGGGAAATCCCAGACGGAGTAGACGTAATATGCGGCATAGGCGATGCCGGCGACAGGAATGATCAGGTCGGAGCCGACCTGCTTCCTGCCCGACGGAGTGTCGTCAGACATGGGGTGTCTCTCTTTGTTCGGATCGCAGGGCGGCGGCGCGGCACGTGCGCCGCCGCCCCCGTGTCCGGAGATCAGGATCCGGTGAGCAGATCGCGATAGCGGCGGGCCATCTCGAGTGTGGCCTGCGCCGTCGCCATCGCCTGTGCCTCATCGCCCGGATCGATGAAGACGGTCGGCACGCCGGCCCCCTCGACCGCCTCGACATAGGCCGGATCGGACAGCGTGGCCTCCATGCTTTCCTTCAGGCGCGCGATGCGCTCGGGATAGGCGTCATAGGCGGCGCGATGCACGCCCCAGGCGCGGGACGAGGTCAGCGGCGGGATCGAGGTGCCAAGCGCCGCATTGACCGTCGGTGCGTTGTCGGTGCCGTCCGGCGCCACGTTCTCGTCGGCGAAGATGCCCAGGACAAGCGACTGATCGGCCAGCACGATCGAATTGGTCACCGGCAGCGCGGCACAGTCCACTTCCATCGTGATGGCGGCCATCGCCGTCGGGTTGCCGCCGCCATAGGGCACCAGCACGATCTCGATGCCCAGGGCTTCGCCCAGGGCCAGCATGCCGATCGAGGCCGGGTGCGGCAGCCGGCTGACCGCCACGGTGATCGGACGGCGCTGGCCCTCCTCGACGAGTTCCTCCAGCGTGCGGTACGGGCTGTTCGGCCCGACCCAGACCGCCATCGGCTCGGACAGGGTCTGCTGGATGTAGACGATGTCCTCGCCCACGCTGATGCCGGTGTCCTGCAACTCCAGCATGATGACCTCGGGGCCGAGATTCGCGAAGATCAGCGAATAGGCGTCGGGCTCGCGGCTCATGTAGAACTCGTAGCCCACCTGACCCGCGGCGCCGGGATAGTAGCCGAACTGGAAGTTCGTCGGCAGGTGGTTGCCCCAGACCGAGGCGAAGGCGCGCGCGTCACGATCGGCGCCGCCCCCCTCGCCGGTCGGGATGATGATGTCGATATTGCGCGACGGAAACTCCTGCGCGAAGGCCCGGCCCGGGGCCAGAAGGCTTCCTGCCCCCGCGGCCGCCGCGGCTGCGCCCGCGGTCCCGAGAAACCGGCGCCGGCCGATCAGTGCCGGGGCATTGGGTTTGAACTTCGTCATGGGTGCTCCTCCCTGTGTTCGGATGGACGGCGGGAGCTCCTCCACCCGCCTGTCCCGACACCATTGAATTGCGCAACCAATATGTCAACCATTTTTGATTTGGTTGCGCATTGATCGGCCAATCGCGGCGCGGCGGGCCGCGTCGGCCGCCGTCACGCGCCGGTGTAGACCGCCGCCGGCCGCTCGAAGAAGCTCTGCAGGATCTGGTAGACCATCATGTAGTTCTTCTGCTGGAACGAGGCGTGCGAGATGCCCTGCATGACCGTGAACTGCTTGTCCGGGTGCGGCAGCAGCGCGAAGAACTTCAACAGGTCGTCCATGGACGCGATGCCGTCATATTCGCCGCGCATGACGATCGTGGGCATCGTGAGATTCGCCGGATCGTTCAGGGGCAGCCGCGAGCACATGTCGACATAGGTGCCGGTCGGCATCGAATCGTCGAGCGACAGGATGGCGTCCGCGAAGGCGTCGATCACCTTGTCCTCGGCGGTGCCCGGGTGATCCCGGTTGAAGATCGAGTAGACGAAGTCGCGGTCGATGGGACGACGTTTCATCGCCTTGAATTGCTCGAGTTTCTTGCTCCGCTCGATCAGCGTGGGCGCGTTTTCTCCTGTCCAGACATAGGCATCGAGGGCGAGCTTGGCGACGCGATCCGGGTGCCGTTCGGCGAAGGCCGCGGCCCTCAGGGCGCCCGAGGAGATGCCGTAGACGAGGAATTTCGCGGCCCCCGTCTGCTCCGTGATGTAGGCCGAGGCGGCGCTCAGGTCGTCCGCGCCATCGGCGATGTTGGCGGTGATGTCGCGATGCTTGTCGGACCGGCCGTAACCTTCCATGTCGACGCACCAGGTGTCGTAGCCCTGCGACACGAACCAGTCCATCACCGACGAGAAGGGACGGCCCGGCACCTGCAGATCGAAGGTCGGCTGCGATGCCATCGACGATCCGTGGACGAACAGGATCGTGCCCTTGGGCGCCGTCTCCGGCGCCTTGTTCCACAGGAACAGGTTCACGTCGCCCTTCCTGGTCCAGTGTTCGGTTCCCGAATAGGTCGCTTGTGGGTGTGCGTCGGCCATCCTTGTCTCCTCCTTCGTCACGACGGGTCGCTGTGGTGTCTCGACCAATGCTCGCGGTTTTCGCGAATATTGGTTGCCCAATGCGTAATTTATAGAGTATTGGTTCAACCGATTGCAACATGCAAAGCGACGGCGCGGGGCCATTGGTTGACACATCCGCGCGCTTGCTTAGGACTTGTCGGAAAGGAACGGCACGTGATCGGCACCATGCAGCACCCCGACGCCCCCGGTCGCGGCGGACCGGATCCCGTTGACCTGCGCCTTGCCGAGCTGTTGTCGCAGCCGGAGATGCTCCCCGGTACACGCCTGCCCACGGAGCGCGCGCTGGCCGAGGACATGAACGTGTCCCGCAGTGCGGTGCGCCGTGCGATGGCACGCCTCGAAGCGCAGGGAAAGGTCGTGCGCGTCATCGGAAGCGGTACCTATGTCGCGGACGCGGCACCGCCCATCGACCGCGTCCCGCTCGTGCGCGAACACGAGGATTACAGCCCGCGCGAGATCATGGAAGCGCGTCTGCTGCTCGAGCCGCGTTTCGCCTCTCTCATCGTGATGCATGCCAACAAGGCCGATATCGAGGCGATCCGCCGGGCCCTGCTGGAAGCGGAAAGATCGACGGATTTCGCCACCTTCGAACATTGGGACGGTCAGTTTCACCAGACGCTCGCCGACGCGACGCATAACCGCCTGATCGTCGACCTCTTCCAGATCGTCACGCAGTCGCGCGACACCGCCGAATGGGGCGAACTGAAGAAGGGCAGCATCACGCTCGACCGGCGCGAGCTGTACTGTCAGGAACATGCCCGCATCCTCGAGGCGCTTCAGGCCCGAAACGCGCGCCTCGCGGAGAAGGCCATCGAGAAGCATCTCGTGACGGTTCGGCAGAACCTCTTCGGAGCCTGATCGCGCATGAGCGCGCCCGTTCTGGCGGCCTTCGCCGTCCTCGTCCTGTCCACGTCCTTCATCGCCGGTGTCTTCGGCATGGCCGGCGGAATGATCCTGATGGGCGGCCTGCTGCTCATCCTGCCGGTCGCAAGCGCCATGGTGCTTCACGGGGTCACGCAGCTGTCCTCGAACGGATGGCGGGCGGTGCTGTGGCGTGCCCATGTCGAATGGCGCATCGTCCTGCGCTACACGGCCGGGCTGGTTCTGTCGGCGGGGCTGTTTTCGCTCGTCAGCTTCGTGCCGGACCAGCGGCTGGTCTTCATTTTCCTCGGCGTGATTCCCTTCATTCCGCTTTTGGTGCCGGACCGGCACGTGCCCCGCGCAACCTCGCCGGGTGGCGCCGAAAGCTGCGGGTTCATCTGTACGTCCATGCAGCTTGTGTCCGGCGTGTCAGGGCCGACCCTCGACCTTTACTTCGTGAACACCGAGATCGGCCGGAGAGCGATCGTCGCTACCAAGGCGTGCTGTCAGGTCGTCACGCATCTGACCAAGATCGCCTATTTCGGCCTCGTCCTGTCGGCCGAGGATGCCGGGGCGCTGACGACGGCCGTTTTCGCGATCGCGATCGGGGCGGCAATCGCGGGCACGACGCTGGCGCGTCCGGTGCTGGAACGGCTCAGCGACCAGGGCTTCCGGAGATACACCCGCTACATCATCATGGGGATCGGGGCGGTCTATCTCTCCAAAGGGGTCGCGGGCTACCTCTGACGGTCGGCC
>CAZGHJ010000017.1:9433-23029 GCA_964525355.1 uncultured Roseicyclus sp. | reverse complement strand
GCCATGAAATAGGCCTGCCCCTCGGCCCGCGCCATCTGCGCCGAACCCGGCATGCCCAGCATCACCGCGCCATAGGCCTTGCCCCGCGCGATCTCGAAGCGCCCCGGGCTCGCCCCGTCCTCACGCTCGAAGGCGATCAGATGCCCGCCCGCGTCCAGCACCGCCACCGACAGGGGCTTCAACCCCATCTCGCGGCCCTTCTCGCGCGCCACCGTCACGATCTTGCGCGCCTGATCCAGCGTGATCATCTCGCCTCTCCCCATGTTTCATCCTGACAAACCGACAGCCCGCCGGAGGCAGATGCGCCCCGAAGGCCACGCGCGCCCCGCGGCCGCGGGGGGCTCGATGCCCCCCAAGGCCGCATCCCCGCACGCCCGCCGCACGCCCGCACGCTCGCGCGGGCGGCGCGCCGTCTCAGGCCGCCTTCCACTCCAGACGCCGCGCATGCAGCACCGGCTCGGTGTATCCGCTCGGCAATTCGCGCCCCTTCATCACCAGGTCCATCGCCGCGGCAAACGCGATCCCGTTGAACCCCGGCGCCATGGGCACATAGGCCGGGTCGCCGGCGTTCTGGCGGTCCACCACCTCGGCCATGCGCCGGAAGATCGCCACGACCTCGTCTTCCGAGACCACCCCGTGATGCATCCAGTTCGCGATATGCTGGGCCGAGATCCGGCAGGTCGCCCGGTCCTCCATCAGCGCCACGTCGTTGATGTCGGGCACCTTCGAACAGCCCACGCCCTGGTCGATCCAGCGCACCACGTAGCCCAGGATGCCTTGCGCATTGTTCTCAACCTCGCGGCTGATCTGCGCCGGGGTCCAGCGCCGGTAGGCCGCCAGCGGAATGTCCAGAAGCGCGGTCACATAGGCCCGCCGCCCGCCGGCCTCGAGACCCGCCTGAACCTCCGCCACGTTCACCCGGTGATAGTGCAGCGCGTGCAGCGTCGCCGCCGTGGGCGACGGCACCCAGGCGCAATTCGCCCCCGCGCGCGGATGCTCGATCTTGGCCTCCAGCATCGCCGCCATCGCGTCGGGCGCGGCCCACATGCCCTTGCCGATCTGCGCCCGGCCCCTGAGCCCGCATTCCAGACCGATATCCACGTTCTGGTTCTCGTAGGCCGTGATCCAGGACTTGCGCTTGATGAAATCCTTGCGGCTGAAGGGCCCGGCCTCCATCGAGGTGTGGATCTCGTCGCCCGTCCGGTCGAGGAAGCCCGTGTTGATGAAGGCCACCCGGTGCTTCGCCGCGCGGATGCATTCCTTGAGGTTGACCGAGGTCCGCCGCTCCTCGTCCATGATGCCAAGCTTGACGGTGTAGCGCTCCAGCCCCAGCACTTCCTCGACGAAGGTGAAGGTCTCGTCGGCGAAGGCCACTTCCTCCGGCCCGTGCATCTTCGGCTTCACGACATAGACCGACCCCGCGACGGAGTTCCGCGCGCCGGCGGTCTTTCTCAGGTCGTGCTTGGCGATGAGCGTGGTGATCATCGCGTCCATCAGCCCCTCATGGGCCTCCGAGCCGTCATTCAGCAGGATCGCGGGGTTCGTCATCAGGTGGCCGACGTTGCGCACCAGCATCAGCGCGCGGCCCTTCATCTCGTAATCCGACCCGTCGGGCGCGGTGTAGACCGTGTCCCCCGCAAGCGCGCGGGTCACCTGCCGCCCGCCCTTCTCGAAGGTTTCCGACAGATCGCCCCGCATCAGCCCCAGCCAGTTGCCATAGGCCAGCACCTTGTCCTCGGCATCGACGCAAGCCACCGAATCCTCGCAATCCATGATCGCCGAGACCGCCGCCTCCATCCGCACATCAGCCAAGAGCGCCTGATCCCGCGCACCGATCGGATGCGCCCGGTCGAAGACCAGCTCCACATGAAGGCCGTGGTTGCGCAGCAGGATCCGGTCCGGCGCCCGCGGATGGCCGGTGTAGCCCACGAATTTCTCCGGGTTCATCAGCGGCTTGTCATCGGCCAGCAGCGCGCCCTTCTCGATCCGGTAGCGGCGGATATCCGCATGGCTCGCCCCCGCGATGGGGAACGCGTCGTCGAGGAAGACCCGCGCCCGCGCCACCACGCGCGCGCCCCGGCCGCGGTCGTAGCCGCCCGGAGGCGGCGCCGAGCCCATCGCGTCCGTGCCGTAAAGCGCGTCGTAAAGGCTGCCCCAGCGCGCATTGGCGGCGTTCAGCGCAAACCGCGCATTGGTGATCGGCACCACCAGCTGCGGGCCCGCCACCTCGGCGATCTCGGGGTCGATTTTCGTGGTGTCGATGCGGAAATCCTCGCCCTCCGGCACCAGGTATCCGATCTCCTCGAGAAACGCCTTGTAGGCGTCGATGTCATGCGGCTGGCCCCGCCGCGCGATGTGCCACGCGTCGATCTTAGCCTGCAAATCCGCGCGCCGCTGCAACAGCGCGGCGTTCTTCCCCGCCTGCCCGTGCAGCAGATCGGAGAACGCCGCCCAGAAAGCCCCCGCCTCGACGCCCGTGCCCGGCAGGGCGCGGGCCTCCAGGAACTCCGCCAGGTCCGAGGCCACCTTGAGCCCGTTCCGTTCCACCCGGTCCGTCATCGCTCATACTCCCGCATGCCATTGTATGCCGCGCACGGCCTACTGAAAATCTCCCCCGCCCGCAAGCGAGCGGTCAGTCTTCCTGACCAATCGGCCGGTTTTTCATCCTCAGGTTGCGGCACCGGTCCGAGCAGTACCGCACCTCGCCCCACACCTTCGCCCATTTCTTCCGCCAGGCAAACGGCCGCCCGCAACGCGCGCAGACCTTCTCGGGCAAATCCGACTTCCGCCGCATCTTCGCCATGATCCGAAATCCCTTTCATCCTGGCAGGAAAACTCTCGGGGAGAGCTCGAGAGGGGCAGACAGCCCCTCTCGACCGGTCGCCCGCGCAGGCGGGCGAAACCCGTCAGAGATCCAGCGACATCTGCCGCCCGTCCCCTTTCCGCCCCGCCTTCCGCGCCCGGTCATCCACGAAATGCCGCCCCGCGCCGCCATCCCTGCGGCTGGCATGTTTCTCGACGATCGAGGCCGCCTCGTCGCGGAAGGCCGCGCCCCGTCGCACCGCCCAGACCTTCTCGCGCGCGGCCCTCGCGGCCGAGGCCACGTCGACCACCGGCGCCGGGTAACGCCGCCCCAGAAGCCGTCCCGCCCCCTCCCAGTCCCAGGGCCGCTGCAGATACGCGTCCGGCACCTCGGCCAGTTCCGGCACCCATCGGCGCGTGAAGACGCCGCCCGCGTCCTGGTCCTGCCCCTGTTTCACGGGGTTGTAGATCCTGACCGTGTTCATCCCCGTGGTGCCCGACTGCATCTGCACCTGCGGCCAGTGGATGCCCGGCTCGTAATCCGTGAACATGCGCGCCAGGTGCGGGCCGGTGGCGCGCCAGTCGAGCCACAGGTGGTAGGAGGCCACCGCGACAAGCATCGCGCGCATGCGGAAATTCAGCCAGCCGCCATGGTTCAGGTACCGCATGCAGGCATCGACGAAGGGGATGCCGGTCTCGCCGCGCTCCCAGGCCGAAAGTCGCACCGCGTCAGGCTCGGCCGGGCGCAGCCCCTCGTAGGCGCGGTGCAGGCATGTCGTCTCGATCCGGGGCGCGTCCTCCAGTTTCTGCATGAAATGGTCGCGCCAGGCGAGCCGCGCCTCGAAGCTGCGCATCGCGCCCATCCACCCCTCGCGGGTGCCCTTCGCCTCCCCTTTCCGCGCCGCGGCCGCCCGCGCCGCCTCGCGCCCCGAGATCGAACCCCACGCGAGATGCGGCGACAGGCGCGAGCACGCCGTCTCGCCGTCCAGCGGCGAGGACATGGCGCGCCGATACTCCTGCCCACGCTCCGTCAGGAACGAGCCCAGAAGGCTCAGCGCCTCCGCGCGCCCGCCCCGCTGCCGGCCCGGGCAGGCGTCGAAGGCCAGCCCCAGATCGCGCGCCTCGGGCACCGCGCCCGGCTCCAGCGCGACGCCCCGAAGCCCCTCCGGCGGCACCACCGGCGCCCCGCGCATGACTTTTTCACGCCGCGCGGCCCAGCCGTTGCGCGTCGACAGCCGCCGCACCACGCCCATCTGCGGCACCTCGACCCAAAGCACCCCCGCGCCCCGCGCCCACTCCGCCACCGCCCGGTCGCGCGCGTAAGACCAAAGGTTCCCCGTCTCCTCGTGGCTCACGATTTCCCGGATGCCTGTCTCGGCGCAGAGCCCCGCGAGCACCTCCCGCGCGGGGCCCACCCGCACGATCAGCGGCGCCCCCAGCCGCGCCAGATCCTCGCGCAGCCCCGCCAGGCACTCGGCCATGAAGCGATACTGCCGCGCCGAGGCGTCGGGCTGCGCCCAGGCCTCGGGCTCCACGATGAACAGGGGCAGCACGGCGCCGCCCCGTGCGGCGGCCTCCGCCAGCGCCGGGTTGTCGTGGACGCGCAGGTCGCGCTTGAACCAAAGAAGAACGTCGCTGCCCATGATCCCACACTTAGGCAGGCGCCACGGTTTGGCGAGTGCTCTTCGACACGGACCCCGGCGCAGGTCCAGCCGCGGGAAAACCCGGCAGGCCGGCCCTTGCGCCCGCCTTGCCGAGGCGCACCCGCCCCCCGCGACCCATGGCCCCGCGCGCCTCGCCTTGCCGCGCCCCGCGCCGGGGTCTAGCCTGTGGAATACCCGCGCCCCCGAGGAGCCCCATGAAAGACGCCGCGCCGCAGCCCATCCGCCTCGCCGACTACCGCCCGCCGAACCACCTGGTGGAGCGCGTGGACCTCACCTTCCGCCTGAAGCCGAAAGGCACCCGCGTCGTCTCGCGGATCCGCTTCGCGCCCAACCCCGAGGGTCTGCCGAAAGGCGATCTGCATCTCGACGGCGAGGGGCTGCGCCTGATCCGCTGCGCCATCGACGGCAGGCCGCTCAGCGCGCTCGACTACCTGCTCACGCCCGAGCGCCTCACGGTTCCCGGCAACCGCCTGCCCGAAAAGCCCTTCACCTGGGAGGCCGAAGTCGAGATCGACCCCGAGGGCAACACCGCGCTCGAGGGGCTTTACCTGTCGGGCGGCATGTTCTGCACCCAGTGCGAGGCCGAGGGCTTCCGCAAGATCACCTTCTACCCCGACCGTCCCGACGTCATGGCGCCCTTCAAGGTCCGTATCGAAAGCGATCTGCCGGTGCTCCTGTCGAACGGCAACCCCGCCGCCTCCGGCCCCGGCTGGGCCGAGTGGGACGACCCCTGGCCCAAGCCCGCCTACCTCTTCGCCCTCGTCGCCGGCGACCTGGTGGCGCACGAGGACCGCTTCACCACCGCCTCGGGCCGCGACGTGGCGCTCAACATCTGGGTCCGCCCCGGCGACGAGGGAAAATGCGCCTACGCCATGGACGCGCTGAAACGCTCGATGTCCTGGGACGAGGAGGTCTATGGCCGCGAATACGATCTCGACGTGTTCAACATCGTGGCCGTGGACGACTTCAACATGGGCGCGATGGAGAACAAGGGCCTCAACATCTTCAACTCGAAATACGTGCTGGCCTCCCCCGAGACCGCAACCGACCGCGATTACGACTTCATCGAGGGCATCGTCGCGCACGAGTATTTCCACAACTGGACCGGCAACCGCGTGACCTGCCGCGACTGGTTCCAGCTGTGTCTGAAGGAGGGCCTCACCGTCTTCCGCGACCAGCAGTTCTCGGCCGACATGTGCTCGGCCCCCGTGAAACGCATCGACGAGGTGATCGCCCTTCGCGCGCGCCAGTTCCGCGAGGATGCGGGGCCCCTCGCGCATAACGTCCGGCCCGACAGCTATCTGGAAATCAACAACTTCTACACCTCGACCGTCTACGAGAAGGGCGCCGAGATCATCCGCATGCTCCACCTTCTGATGGGGCCGGCCGCCTACCGCGCCGCACTCGACCTCTATTTCGAGCGCCATGACGGGCAGGCCTGCACGATCGAGGACTGGCTGCAGGTCTTCCAGGACGTGACGAACAGCGATCTCAGCCAGTTCAAGCGCTGGTATACCCAGGCCGGCACCCCGCGCGTGGCCGCGCACTGGTCGCTCGAGGGCAAGACGCTCACCCTGCGCCTGGCGCAGAGCCTGCCGCCCACGCCGGGCCAGCCGCTGAAGGAACCCGTGGTCATCCCCGTGCTGCTGGCGTTTCACGACGAAACCGGGGCCGAGATCCTGCCCGAGCAACTCGTGGTGCTCGACCAGCCGGAGATGGACCTCTCCTGGGAGCTTCCCGGCGACGCCGCGCCTGCCCGTGCCATCCCCTCGCTTTTGCGCGGCTTTTCCGCGCCGGTGCAGCTCGAGATGACGCTCGCGCCCGAGGACCGTCTGGTGCTGCTGGCCCATGACAGCGACCCGTTCAACCGCTGGGAGGCCGGCCGCAGCCTGATGCGCGAGACGCTCATGGCCATGCTCGCGGACGGCGCCGCCCCCGATCCCGCGCTGTTCGCGGCGCTGGACCGCCTGTTGCAGGACGAGACGCTCGATCCGGCCTTCCGCGCGCTGGCGCTGGCGCTGCCCTCCGAGGACGACCTGGCGCAGGCCGCCGCCGATGCGGGGATGGTCGCCGACCCGACCGCGATCCACGCCGCCCATCGCGCGCTCGCCACCCGGATGGCCGAAGCGCTGCGGCCCCGGCTCGCGGGGCTTTACGACGCGCTCGCGCCCGCGCCCGGCGCGCCCTACAGCCCCGAAGCCGGCCAGGCCGCGGCGCGCGCGCTGCGCAACACGTGCCTCTCGCTCCTGACCCGCATCGAGGGGCCGGACCGCGCCCGCGCGCAATACGACACGGCCGGCAACATGACCGACCAGATGGCCGCCTTCACCGCGCTGCTCGACGCGGGCGACCCGGAGATCGCCGGGCGCTTCTTCGACCGCTGGCAGGGCGACCGGCTGGTGATGGACAAGTGGTTCATGGCCCAGGTCGCCCATGCCGCGCCCGAGGACGCCGTCGCGGTGGCCACCCGCCTGACGGAACACCCGCTTTTCGACTGGAAGAACCCCAACCGATTCCGCTCGGTGATGGCGGGGCTGACGGCGGGCAACCCGGCGGGGTTCCACGATCCCACGGGCGCGGGCTACCGTTTCCTGGCCGACTGGATCCTGAAGATGGACGCGAAGAACCCGCAGACCGCCGCGCGCATGTCCACGGCCTTCGAGACGCGCACACGCTACGACGCCGACCGCGTGGCGCTGATGGAGGCCGAGCTTGCCCGCATCGCAGCCGCCCCGGGCCTCAGCCGCGACCTCGGCGAGATGGTCGGCCGGATGCGCGCGTGAGCGGTTTTCGTTGCGCCACCGCCCTGTGGCCTACTTGAGCGCGGGAGTGCTTTCTCGCGCGACCGCCCTGCGGGCTACTTGAGCGCGGGGGGCCACCGCCCGTCGGCCCATGCAGATGCACGCGCGCGCCCGCCCTTCCGCGCCCGAGCGGCCATCCCGAGCACCCGTGAGTCGGATACCGGGTCAAGGATCGCAGACCGGCGGAGCCGGCACGCCCGAAGGGCGTGTCCTTGACGCGGTGTCCGACTCGCACCCCATCCTCGCAATGGCCTGTTTGCGGCAGACCTGCCCGCAAACGGCCTCCCCGCAAGATCCCGGGACCGGCCGCCCCAACCACGGCTCGGACGTCTCGGAAGCGACGTGACCCGCCCGAACGCCCCTGCCTCCCGTACCGGACCGAGCGTCGCAGGACCGGCGAAGCCGGCACACTCCCTTGGCGTGGTATCCGATCCGGGCGCAAACGGCCTCCCCGCGACACCCCCGCCTCGCCCGACCTCGCGCCGCCCGCCATCCCGCGCCCCCGCCGCGGACGCGCCGCAGGCGCCCCGCGGCGCCGGGCCCAAGGGGTCCCCCCGCGGGAGCGCGCCGCCCTACCCCAGCATCTGAACCGCAAGCCAGATCCCCGCGATCAGCACCGGCTGGTGCAGCAGATACACCCCCAGCGAATGCCGTCCGGGCCAGGCCAGCCAGCCCGCCACCGCGCCGCCCTGCCACCGCGCAAGCCATGCCCAGACCCCGGTCGCCGTGCCCAGCCGCCCCGCGGCAAGCCCCAGCAGGAACGGCCCCAGCCACGGCGCCAACGGCACGTAATCGACCGCGCGCACCGGCACCGTCTGCAGCCCCGTCCACCACAGCCACCACGGATCGAAGATCTCCGCCCGCAGGTAGCCCGGCGCCAGAAACGCCAGCGCCGCCAGCCCCGCCAGCGCCCAGACCGGCAGGCGCAGCACCACCATCCCCACCAGGCTCGCCGCCGCGATGGCGTGCAGGATGCCGAAAAAGACGAACCCCTGCGGCAGCGCCAGCCAGGTCGCGCCCGTGATCAGCGCCGCCGCCGCCGCGATGCGGAGGAACCGCCGCCCGAAACCGCGCCAGCGCCGGCATGCCCCATGCGCCAGCCACAGCGACACGCCCGCCAGGAACAGGAACGACCCCGCCGTCCCCAGCGCCAGCAGCCGCCAGCCCCCGCTCGTCGCCGTGCCCGGCGGCACCAGCGCAAAGAGTTCCAGGTCGTAGACGAAGTGATAGACCGCCATCGCCAGAAGTGCCGCGCTGCGCGCGATGTCGACCGCCGGGATGCGCGCCAGCAGGACATGACCCTGCCCGCCCCGCGCATCGCCGCGCGGCGTCTCTCCACCGCGGTCCGCGGCACCGGCATCGCCTTGCCGACCCTCCCCGCCGCGTTCCGCGCCTCTGGCATTGGTGGCCCGTTTCATGGCATGGAACCTAGCGGCGACTTGCGCGTTTTCCCACCGGATTGCGCCCGTCATCGAGGCGTTACAAGGACATGATGTCACCCGCCCATGCACAGGACCCAGGATATCGCCGCCCGCCTCGACCCGCTCATCGCCGAGCGCGCGCCGTGGCTTTCGGGCGGCGCGGTCGCCGCCCGCCTCGCCCGCCCGATCCTCGACCGGCTGCTCGGCGCCGACCGGACCCTGGCGCTCGCCACCGCGCTCGAGCCGCGGCCGGGCCCCGCGGCCATGGACACCGCCGCGCGGCTGATCGCCCGGCGCATCAGCGCCACGGGCCTCGCGCATGTGCCCGCCTCTGGCCCCGCGCTCGTCGTGGCCAACCACCCCACGGGCATCGCCGACGGGCTGGTGCTCTGGCGGCTGCTCGCCCGGCGCCGGCCGGACGCCTTCTTCTTCGCCAATGCCGACGTGCTGCGCGTCCTGCCGCGGCTCGATGAGGTGATCGCCCCGGTCGAGTGGCGCCCCGAGAAGAAGACCCGCGCCCGCACCCGCGAAACCCTCGCCTATGCCCGCGACGCACTGCTGGAGCGGCGGCGGCTCGGGGTGATCTTCCCCTCCGGCCGGCTTGCCAAGCGCCGCGGCCTGCGCCTGCACGAGCGGCCCTGGATGCACTCCGCCGCGACGCTGGCGCGCAAGTTCGACCTCGACGTGATCCCGGTGCACCTGAGCGCGCGGAACTCGGCGCTCTATTACGCCTTCGACGCGCTCCACCCGACCTTGCGGGACATCACGCTGTTCCACGAGACGCTGAACAAGCAGGCCACGCCCTACCGCGTGAGTTTCGGCCCCGCCATCCCGGCCCGGTCGCTGCCCGAGAACCCGGCCGAGGCCACCGAGGTGCTGCGCCGCGCCACGCTCGCGCTCGGCGAGGGGCCGGGCCATGACGGGCAGTCCCTCTTCGCCGCCGGGACACGCGCGCCGGGCCGGCTGTTTCCAGCCCTGCCGCGGGCCTGAATCTCCACGCGCAAGCGCCCGCGCCACGCCCCGCGGGTTCCATACTCTGGCCCGAATCTCGGGGCTTTCTCAGGCTCATGACACGCACGTTCCAGCATAACACCCGGCCCGGCCATCTCGGCCTCAGCCTCTTCGCGTTGACCGGCCTGATCCTGCTGGCCGCCCACCTGTGGGAAATCATGCCGGGCTACGTGATGATCGTCTTCATCCCCGCGCTCCTGGCCAGCATCGCGCAGCTCGTCGTCAGCCCGGTCTACGGGCTGCGGATCTCGGATGCCAACTGGCGGATCGAGGCCGATGGCGAGACGCGCGACCTTGCCGCGCGCGACATCGCCTATCTGCGCCTGCACGATCGCGGCCCCCGCGCCACGGCGGCCATCGTGCTGTCGGACGGCTCGGAGATCGAGATGCCGCAGACGGTGCTGCCCGACCCGCTGGTGCTGATCCGCGAGGCCACGACCCGCGGCATCCCGGTGCGTCACGCCTGAAGCCCGCCCTCAGGCCGGCCCCGGCCGCGGCAGGGGCCGCGGGCTTGCCTGCAACGGCGCCGGTTGGCAGTAATCCTGCGCACGAACCCAGTCGCGCATGCCCGCGCGCTTGGCGCTGGACAGGAAGGGCGCCCACTCCGCCGCGACGCCGCCGCGCCCGGCCGCCACGACCCCGTCGCGCGCCACGTTCTGGCCGATGATCCGAACAGCGCAGGCAAGGTTCGCGCGCCCGTCCAGCAGTGCCTCTCCAGTCTGGGCCACGCAGCCCCGCGCGCGTGCCGTGGCCGGCGCGATCTGCATCAGGCCGAACCAGCGCCCGGCCCCCACCGCGCGCGGGCGATGCGTGCTCTCGTACCAGGCCAACGCCGAGACCAGGCCCGCCCAGAAGGCCTTGCGCTGGCCCGGCGCGGCCTCCGCATAGCCCGGGCACCATTCGGCGATGTCGGCGGGCACCGTGCGCGCCAGATGCGCCGAGGACCGGCTCAGCGCGGCGAGGCTCGCCTCGGTCCAGGCGTCGGCCTGCGGGTGGTCGTCCCAGCGCAGCGCGGGGCGCAGCCATGGATCGCGCGCGATCGGCCGGAGGCTGCGTTCGGGCGCGGGGTCCGAGGCAGAGCCGGACAGGGCGGCCCCGTCGGGGATGGAGGTGGACGCCACCACCGCCCTGTCGGGCTCGAGGACGGCCGGGCGCGCCTGCGCCGGTCCGGCACCTGCCGCGGGCTCTGCGACACCGGGCACGGCCGCGAGGCTCGCGCCGAGGCCCATCATCAACCCGAGCGCGGGCAGCCTCCACCAGGAATTGCGCATCATCGAAATCGGTCCATGTTCTGACCCCATGGCGCTTGCCCCAGGGACGCCCCCCGCGCAAGTCACGCCGCCGCGCGGGCCGTCGATGGGCGGATTCAGGCCAATCCCGGCCGCGTCGCAGCCCACGCACCGACAGATCGGGGTCGCTCCGCTCCCCCACATCCAAGGCGAACCCCCGGTCCGGACGCCGGGCGGACGCATCTGCCCGCCATGCCTCGCGCCGTCCGCCCGGCCCGCGCCGCGCGTGACGACGCTGTTCGACCGGCCGGGACCCTCTCGCCGGACCACGGCCGCCATCGCCGAGGCGACGCCGCACCTGAACGCCGCACGTCGGATCCGCTCCAGCCGCCGCCCGTGGCCGAGACTGCGGATCGCGGCATGAAAACGCGCGCGCATCCGGCCGCCACGATCGCCCTCACCTTGGGGGCCAAGGCGCGCCGGCACGGCGCGCGCCCGGATGCAAATGGGGCCGCAGTCCACCTGCGGCCCCGTCCAATCCCGGCTCCGATCCGACCTAGGCCGCGTCGCGTGCGTGACGGCCTTCCTCGATCTCCTCGACGATCTTGCCCACGAAGGCCTCCAGGTCGCCGGGATTGCGGCTCGTGACGATGCCGTTCGACACCGCCACGGGCTTGTCCTGCCAGTGCGCGCCGGCGTTTTTCACGTCCGTGGCGATGGAGTGATACGAGGTCATCTCCCGCCCCTCCGCGACGCCCGCCTCCACCAGAAGCCAGGGCGCGTGGCAGATCGCGGCGACGACAAGGCCGCGCGCCACGAATTCGCGGACCAGCCCCACGGCATCGGCGTCGGTGCGCAGGATGTCCGGGTTGATCTGGCCCCCGGGCAGGACCAGCGCGTCGTAATCGGCCACGGCGGCCTCCGAGATCTTCAGATCGGCCGGCGCTTCGCGACCCCAGCCACCCTTGTCCCAGCCCGTGGCGGGCCCACCGTCGAGGGTGGCCACATGGACCTCGGCGCCACGCTCCCGCAACGCGTCGCGCGGAACCTCGAGTTCCGACTGCTCGAACCCGTGGGTGGCGATGATGAGGATCTTCGACTGGGCGATATTGGGCATGGTCAGGCTCCTTCCATCTTGCGTGGTGCGTCTCGGCGCCGATCGCGGCGTCTTCCCTCTCACAACGCACCCCGCCCGGCCGCTGTTCCCCGGCCTCTCGCCCCTTGCCGCCTTGCCTTCGCTGGCCTAAACCCACGCCATCCGCGACGGAGGCCCACCCGATGCTCGACCTGACCTACGACACCCCCAAGCCCAAGGTGATCTCGGGCGCCAAGCAGGATTGGGAGCTTGTGATCGGCATGGAGGTCCATGCCCAGGTCTCCTCGAAGGCCAAGCTCTTCTCCGGCGCCTCCACCCGTTTCGGGGCCGAGCCCAATTCCAACGTCGCCTTCGTGGATGCCGGCATGCCCGGCATGCTGCCCGTCATCAACGAGGCCTGCGTGGCGCAGGCCGTGCGCACCGGGCTGGGCCTCAAGGCGCAGATCCACCTGCAAAGCGCCTTCGACCGCAAGAACTACTTCTATCCCGACCTGCCCCAGGGCTACCAGATCAGCCAGCTCTACCACCCCATCGTGGGAGAGGGCGAGGTGCTCGTGGAGATGGGCCCCGACTCTTCGGGAACACCCACCGCCCGCACCGTCCGGATCGAACGCATCCACCTCGAACAGGACGCCGGCAAATCCATCCACGACATGGACCCCGCGCTTTCTTTCGTGGACCTCAACCGCACCGGCGTGGCCCTGATGGAGATCGTCTCCCGCCCCGACCTGCGCGGCCCCGAGGAGGCCGCCGCCTATGTCGCGAAGCTGCGGCTGATCATGCTCTATCTCGGCACCTGCGACGGCAACATGCAGAACGGCAACCTGCGCGCCGACGTGAACGTCTCGATCTGCCAGCCCGGCGCGTACGAGAAATACCGCGAGACCGGCGATTTCTCCCACCTCGGCACCCGCTGCGAGATCAAGAACATGAACTCGCTGCGCTTCATCCAGGCCGCCATCGAACACGAGGCCCGCCGCCAGATCGCCATCGTCGAGGGCGGCGGCAGCGTGGTGCAGGAAACCCGCCTCTACGACCCCGACCGGGGCGAGACGCGCTCCATGCGCTCCAAGGAAGAGGCGCATGATTACCGCTACTTCCCCGATCCGGACCTGCTGCCGCTGGAACTGGAGCAGGCCTGGGTCGACGACATCGCGAACGCCCTGCCCGAACTTCCCGACGCCAAGAAGGCGCGCTTCATCGGCGACTACGGCCTGTCGGACTACGACGCCAGCGTGCTCACGACCGACCTCGACGCGGCCCACTACTTCGAGGCCGTGGTCGCGGCCTCCGGTGACGGCAAGCTCGCCGCCAACTGGGTCATCAACGAGCTCTTCGGCCGGCTGAAGAAGGAAGAGCACGCCATCGCCGACAGCCCCGTCAGCCCCGCGCAACTGGGCGGGATCATCACGCTCATCAAGTCGGGCGACATCTCGGGCAAGATCGCCAAGGACGTCTTCGAGATCGTCTATACCGAAGGCGGCGACCCCGCGCAGATCGTCGAGGAACGCGGCCTGAAACAGGTCACCGACACCGGCGCCATCGAGAAAGCCGTGGATCAGATCATCGCCG
>CAZGHJ010000017.1:0-9423 GCA_964525355.1 uncultured Roseicyclus sp. | reverse complement strand
GTGGGCCAGGTGATGAAGGCCACCGGCGGCAAGGCCAACCCGAAGGCCGTGAACGAGATCGTGACGGCGAAACTCGGCCTCTGACGCGCGATGCGCCGCCGCGACCCGCTCGCCAGCCATAACGAGCGCGTCCGACAGCGCGCGCAATATCTCAACGCGCTCTCGCTCGCCTTCATCGGCTTCGCGTTTCTGCGCCCCCTGATCGACGGTAGCCTGACGCTGAACGTCCTGACCCTCTCCTTCCTGGTGACGGGGGTGGCGCTGCACGCCGCGGCGCACTATATTCTACGTCATCTGGAAAAGGATGACTGACGCCATGGACCTCAGCCTTCTTGCCATTCCCGCCTTCGCCCTGGCGCTCGCGGCCTATTTCGTCTGGGACACCCGCCGCAGCGCCCGGCGCAACGAACGCGGAACGCCGCCGGCGGAGTGACCGTCAGAGACGCGGCGCCGTAGGGGCCACGCCCTGAACGGGGCACACCCCCTTCGCACCACGACCGCGCGGCGCCTATGCGGCCCCTGCACGCCGCCGACGCCCCAACGCCCAGAGCCCGCCCAGCCCCGTCAGCAACAGCAGAACCGGTGCCGGCAGCGGCACGACTGCCACCCCATGCGGATCGTAGGTGACGATCGCCCGGCTGCCATCCGTGAACGCGGCAAAAAAGGCCAGCTGGCCCGACGCGTTCAACCCCTCTCGCGAGAACCCCAGGCTGGCCACGGTCCGCAAATCGCCGCCGCCCAGGTCGATTTCCTCCCCGCTCCGCACGATGGCCGTCAGCGGCCCGCCGCCCGACAGGAAGATGGCCGTGTTCGAGACGGGCCGCTGAGTGTTGGTCACATCGCCGGTCAGAACGCGGTCGAGCCCGGCCAGGAACGCGACCTGACCCGCATCGTTGAGCGAGACGACGGTCGAGGTCGCCAGATCGTTGAAGCGCGCGCCATCGGCCACCGGCGCGGCCTCACCCTCGCGCGCCAGAACGCCCGCCGGGCCGACCACGACCGTGTCGTTGCCCGGATCGACGCCTCCCCCGGCCCCCGCCTCCGCGATCATGCGCGCGACGAAGGCCGTCTCGCCCGCGTCGTTCAAGGCGACGTCACCCGGAAATTCGCGGTAGAGCGCGCCGTCCACGCCGGGAACCTCCGCCCCCGCGCGCGCGACGACCTCGCCCGTCGAGGTGAAGATGCCGCCATCCGCGAGGCCGACAGTGCTGTCCGGCAGGCTCACGAAGCCGGGCAGGCTCGCGCGGAACGCGACCTCGCCCGCGCCGTTCACCCCGATACCCTCCGCGATCGTGCCGTAGGTCAGCCCGTCGAGGCCCGGCACCGGGTCGCCGCCCCGGACCACCAGCTCGTCGCCCACGAATATCCCGCGCTGGCCCGGGTCGGGAACGGATTGAGGCTGGTCGTTGCGCAGCGTCGCGCGGTAGGCCACCGCGCCCGTGTCGGTAAGCGTCACGTCGGAGAAGCTGACGAAGGTCACGCCCGACACATCCGGCGGCGCCTCGCCCGACAGGACAACCGCGCCCTCACGCGTGAAGATGCCCGTGGCAAGTCCCTCCGCGCTGCGCAGCTCCGCGCCGAACGTGACCTTGCCGCCGTTGTCGAGGGTGATCGCACCGAAGTCCCGGTATGTCAGATCCGAATTGCCGGGCACGGCGTCGTCGAAGCCCGCCACCCGCTCCGGGATCCCGCCCGAGACGGCAAAGACCCCCGGCTGCCCCATGACCGCCACGTCCGGCTCCGAGATCGTGCCCCGGAACGCCGTATCTCCGGCGTCGTTCAGAACCGGCGCGCCAAGGCCCAGGAACGTGCTGCCGGTGGCAGCGCCGGGGACGGGATCGCCGTCTTCGATGACGATGCTGAAGGTGCTGGCGCCAGCCGCAGAGGCGAAGACCGAGAGCGCGAGCGCCCCGGCCGCAAGGATCTTCGTCATGAAATGCCTTCCCAACCGAATGAAATCCTTCGGGATCTCCCAAATCGCACGGGCACCCCGAAAACGCCGCCCCCATCCCGGACCGGCTGGCGCAAGCTTATGGCACCGGCTTGCCGGAAGGCAAGCGTCCCCCGCCCCGACCTCGGACCGCACGCGATCCGCGTCCGCGCCCCCGGTGCCGCCGGCCTGCCCGATGCCCTCCCTGCGCGGGCCACCGTCGAAAAACGCGCCGTTTGGATGGTTTCTTCCCGACGTCTGCGCGAAAATCGCGTATGCACAAGATGTACGCATGTTGTACGTGGTTTGTACGTCGCGTTTGCCCCGGCTTTCACCCTGTGCTTCGCGGCGTTTGCGTTTACGTATTGGAAACAATAGACAGATCCGACACCCGGAGGTTCGCTGATGCCGTATTATGAATACATCGTCGTGGCCGCCCCCGAAAAAGCCCCGCGCGTCAAGGGCTTGAAGGGCACGGCCCGCTTCGCCTACGCGCTGCAGGAGGTGATGAACGACCTGGCCCAGGATGGCTGGGAATATCTCCGCGCCGAGAGCCTGCCGGACACCGAGCGCAAGGGCTTCATGGGCGGCAGCGAGACCGTGACCCGCAACGTCCTGGTTTTCCGCAGGGAAATCGACCTCGAAGAGCCCGCCGAACCGCAGCCCGCGCGGCTCGCGGTGTCGCAACCCCCGGCCCCCCGCGCGCCGGTCCGCGCCGTCCAGCACGAGGCCCCGGACAGCGATGAGGGCGTCCACGCAGCGGCCGACATGCCCGAGGCCGAAGGCGATGCCCAGACCCCGGTCTTCCGCCGCCCGCTCGTGGCCGAGCGCCCGCGGCGCGCGTCCGAAGACTGACGGCGCGCCCCAGACCACCATGTTCCACAACGAAAAACGGCGGCCCGATGGCCGCCGTTTCATCTTTCTGTCCGGACCGTGTCAGGCCGCCTTGCGACGACGCTTCATCGCGGCCAACCCGCCAAGACCCGCAAGCAGCATCCAGCCGGCCGCCGGCAGCGGCACGACATTGACGGCGCCGCCGTCGAAGCTGAACGAGTCGTTGGTCCGGGACGAGGTAAGACGGATCAACGCTTCGGGCTGCTTGGACCCGAAGACAACCTTCACCAGAAGCAGTTCGTTGTTGTCGAGATCGTTCTGCGTGTCGAGGCCGATCTCGGTCGTCGTCCCGTCGAATGCCGTGATGGTGAGCGTCGCGCCCTGGTCGGCCGGGTCGCGCAGGACGAACACAAGTTCGTTGAAATGGCTGCCGGTGTCGACCGACCACTCCATGCCCAGCGTGTCGGCAATGTTGATCGAGCTGTTGCCGCCGAACGGAACCGTGTTGCCCTGACCGTTGCGCTCCTCGGGATCCTGCATGGCGATATTGTCACAATTGTCGCCGTTCAGATCGAGTTCCTGACAGGTGTTGCCGGTGCCGGTACCGTTGTCGTCGATACCCGTGAAAGTCCCGATGGAATTCGTATCCACCGCGCCGAAGATCTCACCTTCACGGTCGTTTGCTCCGGCCCCGCCGATCTGGGTCACGCCGTCTTCGTAGAGCCCGCTGAAACGGGTGCGGTCCTCGAAATCCTCGACGATCCAGCGGCCGATATCCGTCGCGTCGGCGTAAGCGTCATAAAAGGCGCTGGACGCGTTGTTCAGGTCGCTGCCGGGAAACAGGGTCACGGAAATGGGCGACGCGCCGGTTGCGGTGGCGAAGCCGGCCGCGACCAAGGTTGCGCTCAGTAACTTCTTCATAATTTTCCACTCCAAACTTCTCTAACCATAGCCGTCATCGGCCAATTCGAACGGTCATGCCCCAAGCCGGATCGAAGATTCGGTCGCGGCAAACACCTAGCAGGAAGAAAACTACACGAATTGGACAAATTGTTAAGACTTTTTTAAGCTCTTCCCGCCGTCGCGCGCCCGCCCGGGGCGCCGTCAGTCACGAATATCCAGCGCAAGCGCGTGGATCTCGGCCATCAGTTCCCGGCCCAGCGCCGCATGTACCGCGCGGTGGCGCTCGATCCGGCTGAGCCCCTTGAAGGCCTCGCTCTCGATGGCCACGTTGTAATGGCTCTCGCCGCCTTCCTGGAACCCGGCATGGCCACGATGGCTTTCGCTGTCGTCGACCACCTCAAGCTTCCGGGGCGCGAAGGCCTCACGCAGGCGTGTCTCGATTTTTTCCGTTCGCGTCACGATTTCATATCCTCGCCTCTTCACCTCTCGGCCCAAAACTCTAAACTCCTCGTTCCGAGTCGAGAAGGCCAGGCACCATGACCGACAAAGATCCGTTCAATTTCGACCTCCGCGTCTCCACCGACAAGAAGAAGCGTCGGTCCGGACGGCGCGGCATGTCGGGCGCGTTCGAGACGTCGCAACGGGTCTGCGAGATGCCGGGCTGCGAGGAGCCGGGCCAGTACCGCGCCCCGAAATCGCCCGACAATCTCGAGGATTTCAAGTGGTTCTGCCGCGATCACGTGCGCGAGTACAACCTCAAGTGGAACTTCTTCGAAGGCACCACCGAGGCCGAGATGGAGGCGCAGCTCGACCGCGACCGCGTCTGGGACCGGCCCACGAAGCCGTTCAAGAAATCGGTCGAGGAAAAGGCCTGGGCGCGCCTCGGCATCGAGGATCCACACCAGGTCCTGGGCCAGAACGCCACCCGAAATCCGGGCCGCGGCACCAACGGCACGGGCCGCAAGCTGCCGCCCACCGAACGGCGCGCCATCGAGATCCTCGATGCCCGCGACAGCTGGTCCAAGTCGGAAATCCGCAAGTCCTACAAGGCGCTCATCAAGGTGCTGCATCCCGACATGAACGGTGGCGACCGCTCCGACGAGGAACGCCTGCAGGAGGTCGTCTGGGCCTGGGACCAGATCAAGGTCAGCCGGAACTTCCCCGACTGACGCGCCTCACGCGCGCCAGAAGGCGGCCGTGAACAGGACGAGGACCGCGATCAACTCGAGCCGCCCGAACAGCATCGCCGCCGCGAGGATCCATTTCGCCGCATCGTTGAGCCCGGCGTAATTGCCCGAGGGCCCGATCATGTCGCCGAGGCCCGGCCCGATATTGCCAAGCGCCGCCGCCGCCCCCGAGACCGAGGTCACCACGTCGAGCCCCGTGAGCCCCAGCAACACCGCGGTCATGCCGAGCGCCACGAAGAACAGCACGAAGAAGGCCATGACCGAGGACAGCACCTCCTCCGAGACGGGCTGACCCTCGTAGCGCGGCTCGAAGATGCCGTGGGGCGCGTAAAGCTTGCGCACCTGCGTGGCGACGGACGCAAACAGAAGCTGGTAGCGGAAGACCTTGATCGAGCAGGAGGTCGATCCCGCGCAGCCCCCGATCAGCCCCGCGAAGAAGAAGGTCACCACCGCCACCCCACCCCAGAGCTGGTAGTCGGTCGAGGCATAGCCGGTGCCCGAGATGACGGAGATCACGTTGAACATCGCCTCGCGCAGGCTCGTCTCGGCATCCGTGCCCTGCGTCAGCACGCGGTAGAACGCGAGGCCCGTGACGATGACCGCGACCGTGGCGAGATAGGCGCGGATCTGCGTGTCGCGCAGCAGCGGCTTCGCGGTGCCCGCGACCAGCTGGATGTAGCGCACGAAAGGCAGGCTCGCGAGGATCATGAAGACGATCCCGGCATATTCCAGCGCGCCGGAATAGGCGCCGAAGGATGCGTCGCGGTTGGAAAACCCGCCCGTCGACACCGTGGTCAGCGCATGCATCAGCGCGTCGAAACCCGGCATCCCGAGCGCGGCATAGCTCAGCCCGCACAGCACCGTGAGGCCCACGTAGATGACCGATATCCGCGCCGCGATCTCGGTGGCGCGCGGCAGGATCTTGCCCATCGTGTCGAAGGCCTCCGAGCGGAAGATCTGCATGCCCCCCACGCGCAACTCCGGCAGGAAAACCATGGCCACGATGATGATCCCGATGCCCCCGAACCACTGCAACAACCCCCGCCAGAGGTTCAGCCCCACCGGCAGTGCATCGAGCCCCGTGAAGACCGTGGCGCCCGTGGTGGTCATGCCCGACATCGCCTCGAAGAAGGCGTCGACGAAAGCCGCCTCGGTGGCGCCCAGCACGAAGGGCAGCGCGCCGAAGACCGGCAGCACCAGCCACACGCCGGTGGTCAGGAAAAAGGTCTGCTGTATCGTCAGGCCCTGCGTGCCCGCATTGGCGCAGGCGATCGTCAGGAAAAGCCCCGTGACCGAGGTGATCGCCGCCGCCTCGGCAAAGGCGCCCCAATGGCCGTTGCCGGCCAGCAGATCCGCGCCAAGCGGCAGCAGCATGGAAAGGCCCAGCGCGAGCACCAGAAAACCCAGCACATGGCCGACGGGGCGCAAATCGAACATGGGGCGGAGCGTTGGGCTTGCGCCGCGCAAGTGTCAAGCCGAAGCCGCGCCTCCGCCCGCGGCCGCGCCTCCGCCCGCTCCCTCCGGCGCGGCCCCATCTTCTTCTTGTTCCAAATACGGCAAAAACCGACACCGACGCCCGCGCGCCGGCGCCGGTCAAGGCACCATCCGGTCCCGCGCAGGCCTCAGCGCGCGTGGATCAGCGAGGTGAAGAGATGCGGATCGAGGCTCGCCTGGGCGAAGGTCTCGCCTTCGGTCAGGACCGAGACCGCGTCATGGCTGTGCAGGCTCTCCTGGTGGCTGGCCACCACCCGGAAATCGCCCACGCGCGCATCGCCCTGAAGCTGCTCGGCGAAAAGCCGCGCGGCATCCTCCACGAAGATCGGGTTGGCGGCGTTCAGTTCGGCGAACGCCTGCTCGTCCTCGCGCTTGACCATGACCTGCGTCTCTGTGGGCACGGCGGCGCGCGCCATCTCGATGAGGTCTTCGAACCACAGGCGCTCCGCGCCCGGGGCCAGTTCCACCGAAACCCGCGCCACCGAGCGCTGCGAATGGGGCGTGGCCAGCTGGTTGCGCACCTCGCGGGCATGTTCGCTCAGTTCCAGCGAACAGGGGCAGGTCGAGGAGTAGACGTAATCGAGATGCACGATCTTCTGCCGCACCCCGCCCTGTTCCACCAGTTCCAGCGCGATGTCGTAATACTGGTAACCCGACAGCCCCGAGCGCAGGCTCTCCACGCGCATCGGGAAACTCAGCCGCATCTGGATGCGCGCATCGAAGCTTTCGAGATCGACCTTGTAGGCATCGAGCGCCGCCTCGATCACGCCGAAGCTGAAGGTCTTCTCCGCATGGGCATAGAACGACCGCATGATGCGGCTCATGTTGATGCCCTTCTTCTCCGCCTCGAGGCTCACGGTCCCCGTCACCGAGGTCTCCAGCGTCAGATCGCCGTTGTCGCGGGTGTGATAGCGGATCGGCAGGCGGAAATTGGAAATCCCCACATGCTGGATTTGGCGGTTGGCGCCCCGGATCAGCGAGGCGGGCCCGTTCTGAAGATCGGGCAGGCTTTCCTTGTAGGCGGCATCGACCGCAAACCCCTCGGGGTAGTCGCGGCTGAACTCCGGGTAGGCCGTGCCCGACACGAGCCCCGCCAGCGCGGGGTCGAGCGCGGCCAGATCCTCGGGCGACGCGGACCCGGCCCAGTCCCGCAGAAGCCGCAAGGCGTCGGCGGCGGCATCGCGGCTGGGCGCTCCGGCCACGGCGTCGGTGGCGCTGCCCGGGGTCGTGCTCTCGGAGGTGACACGGATGTTCATGGCGCGGGTTCCTATCTCGTCGCGGTCGTCGTCAGCCGGGGACATATGGGGCGCGCCCGACGTTTCCACAGTCTTGTCGTTGAAAAATATCGCACTAGCGCCGAAGCGCGCGCGCCGTCCGGCTCAGCCGCCGTAGCGCCGGACGAAGCGGGCAAGGATGCGCTCGGGCACGGTGATCGTTTCGGCCAGGCAGGCCTCGGTCAGCGCATCGGCGTCTTCGGGGGCGAAATAGCCCCGGTCGGCATAGATGCGGATGCGGTTGGCGAAATTCTCGCCCTTGGCCTCGGGGTGGAACTGCGTGGCGTAGACGTTGTTCCCGGTCTTGACCATCTGCACCGGGCAGGGCCCCGATCCGACAAGCCGCGCGACCCCCTCGGGCAAGACCTCCACCGCCTCCTTGTGGCCCACCAGCGCGCGGAACCGTTCGGGCAGGCCGGCCAGCAGCGGATCGGCCGCGCCTGCCTCCGTCACCTCGCAATCCACCCCGCCGATGGGCTCGCCATAGCGGCCCTTGGCCACGCGCCCGCCCATGTGATGAGCCAGGATGCCAAGCCCGTAGCAGCAGCCCATGAAGGGCACGTCGCGGGCCAGGATCTGCGGCATGAGCGAGAGGATATCGGCCTCGATCCGCGCCTCGACGGGCGTTTTCGCCTCGGGCGCGTCCGACACGCAGCCCGGACCGCCGCCCACGATCACGCCCGCGTAATCCTCGAGGGCGAGGCCCGGCAGACGCCCCTGGTCGAGCCGGATGCGATGCACGCGGGTCTCGTCCAGCCCGCCCCGGTCGAGAAAGGCCGCGAATTCCTCGTCCGCGGCCGCGTCCTCGGGCCGCAGTTGCAGGACGAGAAAGCGCCTCACGCCGCCGCCTCCGCCGGCACCAGGGCCTTTTCCATCACCGCATTGGGCAGGCGGACCATGCGCCGCTTCACCGTCTGACGCCGCACCACCTGCCAGCCGCGCCTCTCGAAGAACGGCTCGGCCACGCGGCTGGCCTCCGTCTGCAGGCACGTCAGCCCCAGCGCCCGCGCCCGGCCCTCGATCACCGCGTAAAGCGCCGCGGCCACGCCCTGGCCCCGTACCGAGGGGTCCACATAAGCGAAATCTATGAACCGCTCCTCGACGCTGAGCGCCATGAAGCCCACGGGGCCACGCGGCAGTTCGGCCACGATCGTGTCGATGGCCGAAAGCCGCGCGTGCCATTCCGCGCCGTCGGAGGGACGCGGCGACCAGGCCATGCGCTGGAGCACGGAGTAATGCGCGCCCGTCCCGCGGCGGACGGCGCGGTGAAAGACGCGGGCGAGCGGGGCCGCGTCCTCGGCGCGGTAGGGCCGGATCAGCAGGTCCTTCACCGCGCCGCCGCCTCGAGCGCACCCGTCAGGTCCGCGATGAGGTCCTCGGCATCCTCCAGCCCCACCGACAGCCGCAAAAGCCCCGGCGTGATACCAAGGCGCGCGCGCGCCTCCTCGCTCAGGCGCTGGTGGGTGGTCGTCGCGGGATGGGTGATGATCGACTTCGCGTCGCCCAGATTGTTCGAGATGGTGACAAGCTCCAGCGCGTTCAGCACCCGGAAGGCAGCCGCCTGCCCGCCCGCGACCTCCAGCGCCAGCACCGTGCCGGGCGCGGTCATCTGCGCCTTCGCCAGATCGGCCTGCGGGTGCGAAGCGAGGCCCGGATAGATCACGCGCGTGAGGCCCGCGTGCCCCTCGAGCGCCGCGGCGATGGCCTGCGCGCTCTCGGCCTGGGCCCGGCAGCGCAGTTCCATGTGCTCGAGCGATTTCAGCATCACCCAGGCGTTGAACGGGCTCATCGCGCCGCCGGT
>CAZGHJ010000016.1:0-23097 GCA_964525355.1 uncultured Roseicyclus sp. | reverse complement strand
TGGCCGCTCGGCGGCGAACTACCGGAATTAGAATGAAATGGAGGCGAGTACCGGAATCGAACCGGTGTACACGGATTTGCAATCCGCTGCGTAACCACTCCGCCAACTCGCCGGACAGCCGGTGGGTAGAGGCTCGCGATGGCGCCGTCAAGGGAGATCGGGGCGAGGCCTGCCAGTGTGCGGGGCAGCAGAGGACATACAGCCGCGCGGCCTTCGATCTCGGTCAACTCCCCGAAGGCCGGTTGCGGGCAGCCTGCAAAGTACAGATGTCACGACATGATCTGTGGGCGAAAAGCCCGGCGCCGGGTGACGCCCGTCTTGGGGGGGCGGCTGGCACCGGATGACCCCGGCCTCGTTGTCGCCGGGCACGGTACTAGGGCTTTGGCGTGATTGCCCCGGTTCAACGCGTCGCGGTGCCGAGGACAGTGCGCGCCGTCTGCATCTCTCACTCGCGCCGGGCGCGTTCCGTCCGGATCGGGATGGCGATGCGCCGTGCGATCATGCCATCGGCCCCATACTGTCGACGCGGTTTCTCCATCGCCCGCAGGACGCCTCGCACCGGGCCGTTCGACCACTTCCACGGTCTGCGCGCCCTGCGTGTGAGCCTCGACGCGCGCGCGCCGGCTCGGGCTGCGTTGCGCATCGGCGCCGTCGGGCCGGACGCGGTGCTCAAACGGCTTCTCGCATCGCGCGTGACACGGCTCCACGAGGTGTGTCCGCTGCAGATGGATGTCCACGGCCCGTCCCATTGAGCCATGGCCCGCCGACGCCATGCTGCCCGACAGGGCGCGGGTCCTCGTCACTCGGCGCGAAGCGCCCGGCATCGTCACCCACAAGATCGCGTGGGCGGGCTGCGCGGCGGGAAAGTTCGACATGCCAGGCTTGCCGGATCACGGAGGGGTGCCGGTCAGCGTTTCGAGGAGCACGGCTGCGATTGGTCGGGTCATTCACACCATCCGCTTGCCCGGGTCGGTTTCGGCGGTGCTGGCCGAGCTTGTGCCCCGAGCCGCGCTGACCATCCGGGGGCCCCACGGACGCCCCTGGCCGCTGCACCCGCCTCGGGGGCGCCGCCCGGTGGTGCTCGGGACGCGTGAGCCGACGGGTCTGGTTTCCTGCGGACCATGACGGGTGGCGCGCGCAGGGCGTGGATCTTTTGCTGACCGTCGAGCGCGCACTGCCCGAATGGCCATGGCATGTCGGCGCCGTCGCCAGCTTTGCGCGCGGGCCGGTGCGCCGCGATCATGCACTGCCCGTCGCCGATATCTGCGGCCCCGAGGCGATGATGTCCGCCGCGGCGCTGAACCTCGTGGCGCTGGGGGTGCACCGGCCGAGGTCTTTCTGTCGTTCGTGTGCGAAACGGAGTGCGGCGTGGGGCCGTGCGCAGATCGCCGGGGCGACCGGGCCCTGCCATGCCGAGAGGATCCCGTCCCGTGTTGGCAGCGCGCCGGGCCGCTCACGCGCGGGGACGCTCCATGAGGGCCGGGTGAGCGCGGCTTGGCATCTTCAGGGTCACGCCCCTTCAGGGTCACGCCCCGCGACGGAGGCCTGCCGCGCCATCTGGATCGCGGCCGCCGGGTCGCTCTGTGGCCGGGCTCGGGTCCGACTGCCGCAACCGCTGCCGTTCGGTCACCATGCGGGTGACGGCAACCCGCGGCGCGTCGTCCCGCCGCCGACCGGAGATTGCCCGAAATCCGGGATCCGGCAACCTGCGCAGCAGGAATTCCGTAACCATGGTCGGTGTATGTCATGCGCGACTCATGTCCCGGAGCCGAGATTCGACGATGAATGACACGGTCGTGATTTCTGTGGGCCACGGGCATCGCGGCGATGACGGGGTCGGGGCCGCATGTCTCCGGCGTCTCGCGACGCTGGGGGCGGACGTGGCGCGCACCCATGCCCGACCGGATGCCGGCGACCTTGCGCGGGCGATGTCCGGACGGAAGCGGGCATTCCTGATCGATGCCTGCCGCATGGGGGCCGCGCCGGGCCAGATCCGGACCTTCGACCTGCGCGATCCGGGTCTGAGCGCGCGCCTGCGCCCCCGGCATGGCATGGAACTGCTCGAGGCCGTGGCGCTGCTCCGGGCGTTGTACGGGTTGCCCGAGACCTGCCGTCTGATCGTCATCGAGGCCGCGACGCTCGGCCATGGCGACCGGCTCTCGCCACCGGTAGAGGCGGCCGTGCGCAAGGTGGCCGACGCGCTGATGCGGATGTCCCACGGCCAGTCCGACACTTTGATGGATGAGATTGCAATGGGAAGTTCGTTCGATTAATCAGAACGGATGAGCCTGCTCAACTACACGCATCTCAGGGCGTTCCGGGCCGTGGCGGCCGAGGGCAACCTGACCCGCGCCGCGGAAAAGCTGGGCGTCGCGCAATCGGCCGTCTCGACGCAGATCAAGGCGCTCGAGGCGCGACTCGGCCACGCGCTGTTCGAGCGGCGCGGCCGCAGCATGGCCCTGACGGAGGC
This sequence comes from uncultured Roseicyclus sp., assembly GCA_964525355.1. Lineage (GTDB taxonomy): Bacteria > Pseudomonadota > Alphaproteobacteria > Rhodobacterales > Rhodobacteraceae > Roseibacterium. Next base: position 20,627 of record CAZGHJ010000016.1, on the reverse strand, counting down.
GGGGCGGATCGCCTTCGACTGTGCCGAGCGGGCCTTTGCCGCCGGCGACGAACTGGTCGAGACGCTGGCGGGGCGGTCAGAAACGGCGCAGGTGGTGCGCGTCGGCGCCCTCGCCACGCTGTCGCGCAACTTCCAGCTCAACCTCCTGCGGCCGCTGGTGCAGGACCCCGACGTGTCGGTCGTCCTGCGCTCGGGCTCCATCGGAGAGCTTCTGTCGGAGCTCGAGGCGCTGCGGCTCGACGTGGTCCTGACCAACGCACCCCCACGCCACGATGCGGCGACCCCGTGGCGCGAGCACCGCATCGACGACCAGCCGGTCAGCCTGATCTGCCATGCCCCTCGCCTTCCGCCGGACCCGACGCTTGCCGCCCTGATCGACGCCGCGCCGCTGGTCCTTCCGGCAGAGGGCAGCGCGGTGCGCGCCGATTTCGACCGCCTCATGGCGCGGGAAGGGCTGTCTCCGCGCATCGCGGCGGAGGCCGACGACATGGCCATGCTGCGCCTGCTGGTCCGGGAGGATGCCGGCATCGGTCTCGTGCCGCCGATCGTCGTTCAGGACGAGTTGCAGGCCGGCGACCTCGTAGAGGCCCTGCGCCTGCCGGATCTTCACGAGGCTTTCTGGGCCATCACCGTGCCACGCCGGTTTCCCAACGCGGCACTGATGCGCGTGCTGGACCGGATCTGAGCCAAGAAAAACGCGCCCCGAAGCGGGCGCGTCGTTCCTGGTCCGGATCTGTCGGTCGGACCGTGGCCTCAGGCGGCTTCGGCCTCGGCATCGGCCTGGCTGCGGCGTTCGCTTTCCTCGCGGCTCAGCGCGACCGAGGTGCGCACGCCCGCGGCGACGAACTTCATTAGGCCCTCGACCACACGCTCGTTCGGGTCGATCCCGGCGCAGCTGAGAACTTCCCGGCCGTCGCGCGAACGCGCCCAGCGGGCGATCTGCTCGGGCCCGTTGCCATACTTCTTGTCATCTGCGATTGCGTCATCGAGTGCAGCCAGCACGACCGCCGCGAAAAGCTTTCGCGACCGCTGACCCTGTTCGAAGTTGAAGGCTGTGCCATCAACGAAATCCCGCATTTCGTCGTCCTTTGATTTTGCTCTTGCAATTTTGGCGTGACGCCTCTTATGCCCAATTTTCACGCAAGTCTGTGATGCATTTTTGGAAGTCGTGGTATTCCTCTAGTGCATGGCTCGGCGATTTTCGGCAGAGAGACCGGTCTTTTTTCGTCCCGCTCCAGAGAAATCTAGCCATACCGCCGTCCCGTTCAAGGTTTTGTTAAGATTTCGTGTCGCCGCGCGTCGAGCGATGCGACTCCGTCCCGCAGGATGGGACCCGTTTTCAGTGGCGTCCGCCCGACCAGGGTGTGCGCGTGCCGCGGCGCTGCCCGGACCGGGGTATGCGCCCGAGATCCGCAAGGGGGCGCTCGGCGTTCCGGCTGGAACGGACGCGCTTGACCGAAGGGATCGGGCTGTGCCGCGCGCGTGACACGACGTATTCGACCTCCTCGTGGGGCGGCTTGCCATGGGTGGCCCTCCAATAGTCGGGTCCGCCCCGGCGGATGAACACGGGCAGCATCAGGACGAGGCCCGCCAGGAAGCCGCCCGCATGCGCCCAGTAGGCAACCCCGCCGCCGGCCACGTCCATCGCGAGGCCGTTGACCAGTTGCAGCGCGAACCAGAAGCCCAGCATCAGCCAGGCCGGGATGGTAAAGATCTTGATCAGGAAGATGATGATCACCAGCACGTCGATGCGTGCCTTGGGAAACATCAGAAGGTAGCCGCCCATGACGCCGGCGATCGCGCCGGAGGCGCCCACCATTGGGATGGCCGATCCGGGGTCGGCCAGGATCTGGCCCGCGGCCGCGGCCAGGCCCGAAGCGAGGTAGAAGCCCAGGAAGTTCAAGTGGCCCAGCAGATCTTCGAGGTTGTCGCCGAAGATGTAGAGGAACAGCATGTTGCCGATCAGGTGCATCCAGCCGCCATGAAGAAACATCGACGTCACCAGCGTGTGGCCCTCGAGGCCCTGCAGCATATCGGCAGGGACAAGCGCCCAGCGGTCGAAGAACGCCATCAGCATCGCCTCGTTGCCGGAAAGCGTGGGAAAATAGCTGAGGAAAACCGCCACGTTCACGGCGATCAGCGCCCAGGTCACGTAAGGGGTGCGGTCGGACGGGTTGTGGTCGCGGATCGGAAACATAGGGAAACTCTGGCGGCGCGGGGCGCGATTTCAAGCCTGCCGCCTGAAAAAGCCCGCCGGATGCACGCGGTCAGTCGGCCTCGTCGGAGGCAAGCACCAGCCGTATTTCGCGCCGAACGAGCTTTCGGATGTTGCGCGTGATGCGTTCCCCGAGCGCGCCCTGCAACTCCTCGCGCACGACCTCGGCGACGATGCGGCGCAACGTGTCCTCGTCGAGAATCGTCGTGTCCGGCACGTCGACGTCGTCTGTGGGAGCCGACATTCCGGGCGCGATGGGCGAATGGAGGATCATGGTTTCCGATACGGGTTGCGTGTCCGATGCGCCGTCGGGCTCGGGCCGGGCGGCGAGGTCCCGGTCCGCGTTATCCGCCCAATGCTTGCGGGCCGTCTCATCGGCGCCGGCAGGCGGCATCGCGGGACCGCCCGAAGCCGGGTCCGCGACGGACGGCGCGCCCGCTTCCCCAACGCGACTGGCCTCCGACGCCCCGACCGCAGGCCCGGCGTGCGATTTCGAGGCATGGCGCTGCGCGGCGTCGGATTGGGCCAGGCCCGGTTCGAGGGGCGGGCTTTCGTCGGACGCCCCATGTCCGGCGGGCGGAACATCCGCGACCGCGGCTTCGGGCGGCTTGAGCGCGGCGTCGTCGTCTTCCGGATTGTCGGAGATACCGGCGAAGGCATCATCGTGACCCCAATCGTCCGAGTGCTCGCCCCCGACATCCGAGCCGGCCGCGGCGGAAAACGGGTTCAGCGTCACATTGGCCGGGCGATGGGCCCTGGGCGCATCGGTCGCCGAGCTGAGGGCCGAGACGGGATCGGTTCTGCGCGAGAAGGCCGGCCGTGTCTGCGCCGGACCGGTCTCGTTCGGTGCATGCTCGTCGGCGCCAGCGTCCGGTTGCGACGCTGCGGCCCGGTCGGTCACCTCGGACCCGGTCGTGCCGTCCTGCGGTGCGTCGGACGGGGGCACGGCCCGTGCCGCCGCGAGGTCGAGGAGCGCGCGGTGCGTGCCCATGTCGGGCCAGTCCGCATCGTCGCTTTCCGGCTCGAAGTCGCGCATCGGCGCGAGACCGGCGGCGGGGGTGTCCGCCGTCGCCCGCGCCGCACCGGATTGCCAGTCGTGGAGCCGCATCTCCGCACGCCAGCCCTCGCTTCCGACAGCGCGTTCCGTGTCGGATGGCGGCGTCGGGCTTATGGCATGCCCGATGTCATCCGCGCCGTCCGATGCCTCCAACGCCGAGGTTGGGTCATCCGCGTCCGGCATGTCCACGCGCATGTCCGACGGGATCACGTCTTCCGCGCCCACGGTGCTGTCACCCGTGATGCGGGGCGCCGGATCGGAACCCTCATCCGGTATCGGGATGTCGGCCTCGACAAGCTGCGCGTCCGTGCCGGGTCCGACCGGTGGCAGGCCGCCGTCGCCCGGGTTCGCGGCGTCACCATCCGTCACACGCAAGGCCGGTGTCAGGAGGAGCTTGTCGGTGGGCGCCGGGCCACTCTCCTCGCCCGCATGGGCGGATATCGAAAGCGGCTTGCCGCCCTCTGGCAGGTCGCGGTCGGGCTGATCGGCAACGAGGCGACGGATCGACGACAGGACATCGTCGATATCTGCCAGGGATTTGGCCGGATCGGGCATATCGCTCACTCCTCAACGGGCCCTTGACGGGTCCATGTTCGCGGGCGTCGGCCTGTCCCGATCCTGCCTGTGCGGACGGTGCCGGTATGTCGACGCGCCCCGCCTTTGCCTCAAGATAGCCGTTGCGCCCCGTCCGCACAACGCATCTTGCCGTGCGGAAGGTTAAGGAATGCCGAAAGCGCGTGGGTGCTCGCCAGGAGCAATGGGTCCCTTAATCGTCGCGGCCGAAGCGTTGCATCACGCTGTCCAGCCGGTCGCCCTGCACGCTGCGCACCCGCGCCGGCGCGTTGGCGACGATATTGGCGTAGTCCGACGGGTCGTATCCCGGAACGTCGAGGCCCAGATTTTCGACCGTAAGCAGGCCGCCGGCGGCGAGGATACGGTAGGCGGCCAGGTAAAGCCCTGTCTGGGCCTCGATCCGGCTGATCCGCGCGTCGAGCACGTCCTGCTCGGCATCGAGCACGTCGAGCGTGGTGCGCGCGCCGAGTGCGGCCTCTTCCCGCACGCCCTCGAAGGCAAGCTCGGCCGCCGTGATCCGCTGTTCGGCGGCCTGGATCTGCGCATTGGCGATCCGCAGCCTTGCCCATGCGTCACCCATCACCTGCACGTTCACGCGGGTCTGCTGGATCAGCGCGGCGCGGACGGCCGAGGATTGCGCCAGGGCCTGGCGTTCCAGCGCGGCCAGCTGCCCGCCGCGAAAGATCGGCTGGCTCAGGGTCAGGCCGATGGAGGCGCTCTCTCCCTCGGTGGCGGGGTTGGGCGCGGTGAAGGTATTGCCGGCCCGCCCCTCCAGCGAGATGGTCGGCCGGTAGGCGGCCCGCGCCTCGTCGACGGCGAGATCGGTCGCGGTCACTTCGTGCTGGAGCCGCAGGATCGACGGCGCGTTCTGGCGCGCGAGCGCATCGGCTTCGGCCTCGGTGCGCGGCAGGCCGGGCAGGGCCCCGGGCCCCGCCAGCCCGCCCGGCTGCCGGCCGACGGCAAGCGCGAAGAGTTCGCGGCTGATCTGAAGCTGGCCCGTCGCGGCGGCCAGTTCCGAGCGCGCGCCGGCAAGTACCGCCTCGGCCTGGGCCACGTCGGTGCGGGTGTCCTCGCCGACCTCGAACCGGTCGCGCGCGGCGCGCAGCTGCTGTGTGACGACGCGCACGTTGCCCTCGCGCACGTCCACCACCTGCAGGTCGCGCCAGACGTTCAGATAGGCGGTCACGGCATCCAGAAGCACCTGCTGCTCGACCTCCACCAGCCCCTGACGCGCGGCGAGAACGGACTCGCGCGCCGCCTCAAGCGCCGCCCGGCGGCCGTTGCCCCGGTAGAGCACCCACTCGGCCACCAGCGCGGCCGTCGTGGTGGTGGTGTCGTTCACCAGATCGCGGTTGGCGGAGGCGGCGAAGGACAGCGTCGGGCGCAACTGCGCCACGGCCAGCGCCACACCTTCGTCCTGCACGCGCAGGAGGAAGCGGTTCTGCTCGAGCAGCGGCGAATTGATATAAGCGTCCGCCATGGCGGTGCGCAGGGTTTCGGCACGCGCCTGTGTGCCGGGCGTTGCCACGCCGACGGCGATCACCGTCGCCACGGCGCCCACCCACGTCATTAGTCCACTACCCATGTCCGCCCCTGAATTCTTTTTCGTTCCTGCTCGTACGCTGGCCTGCGCTCCGCCGTCTGCGGTGCCGGTGGCGTCAGAATGTAAAGCTCTCTGCCCGTTCGAAGCCGGGAAGGATGTCGGCGCTGGCGTTGAACATCATGCGCCAGCTGACGCCGCCATCCGCCTTCAGCCCGCGGCGCACCTCGCCCAGCGCGCCGTCCATGAAGATCGCGACGATGCGGCCGCCCTCCTTCAGTTGGTCGAGCAGGCCCTCGGGCATGTCCTGGACACCACCGAAGATCATGATGGCGTCATAGGGCCCGGCCTTGGCGTGGCCCTCGGCGAGCGCGCCGGTCACGACCGCGGCGTTGTCCGTGCCGTGACCGCCGAGCGTGCTTTCGGCCTCTGCGGCCATGTCGGCATCTTCCTCGACGGCCACCACCGCGTCGACCATATGCGCGAGCAGAGCGGTGGTGTAGCCGAGCCCGCAGCCGATCTCGAGCACGGCATCGCCGCGCTCGAGGTCAGCGGCGTCGAGCATCTTGGCGATCGTGCGCGCGTCGAGCAGGCTGCGGCCGGGCGCGATCTCGATCGGGCCGCCGGCATAGGCGATGGCCCGCTTCGCCGGCGGCACGAACGCCTCGCGCGGCACGTCGAGCATGGCGTCAATGATATTGAAACTGGTCACGTCCGACGGACGCACCTGGGTGTCGACCATCGTCACGCGCTGCTTTGCGAAATCCATCATCAGGCTGAACCGGCGGTTTGGGGCTTGGGTGCAGTGATGCACAGTGGGCGCGTCTGCGCAACCGCGCCGGAGCGCGCGGCGGGCATTTCGTCAATCGGGTGTTGCAGGCCGGGCGGGGCCGCTGGTCTCGCGGGCCGGAGGCCGACACGGGTGACCCCGACCAATGACGACAATCCCTTGACGCCCTCCGAAACCCGTCACGCGTCGGCGGGCAGTCCGGCGCGCCGCGCTTGCTTCTGGCCACCGGCGTCAGTCCATGGGCGGATCGCGCTCGGCCACGGTGCCGGCCGGACGATCATAATGGCCCGCCGGCGTGACGAAGATCCACCTGCGGGGCAAACCGTCCTGATGCGTCTCGGCCAGCCACGCCTCGCGCCCCGGCGGGCCGTCATGCACCAGCCTGACGTCGCCAAGGGTTTCCCCGGCGCCGAGCAGTCCGGCCTCTCGGACGACCTCGGCCACCTCCTGCGCCGATTGCCCGATGGGGGGGAGGGGGCAGGTATGCGGCGCGTCGGGCCTTTGGCAGAACATGCCGATGGCCCCCACGGCGCCCGACGGAAGCACCCGCACGAAGCCCACCACATGGCCCATGCAGACGAGCGGCACCGACCAGTAGGACGGCGCCCCGGAGAGATTGGAAACGGCCACGGGGTCCGCGACGGAGAGATCCTCCCAGGCGGAGACGGGCGGCAGCGCTTCCGCCCGCGCGGCACGCAGCGCGGCCCGGGCGGCCGCCCGGGCCTCTCTCGCGCCGATCATGTGTCCCGCGGTCGGGCGGGACACATGGCTTGGAGACCGACGCCCGGGTCAGCTATGGCTGGTCGTCTCGTGCCGCACATAGATGAAATTGGTATGCGTGACCGCATTCCAGTCCTCCCAGTAGACGGCGCCACCCTGGCAGATATCGGCGTTCCACGGCCAGGGGTCATAGATCTGGAGCCATTTCTTCGGCTGCGTGCCGATGATCCAGAAGTTCTGACGTTTCCAGCCCGCACAGGCGCGGGCATGGCCGGGAATTCCGCTTTTCAGCGGCCTGTTGGCGTCGATCTCGGCCTTGGCCTCCGACCACAACGCCGATGTATCGTAGGTGGCGTTCAGACAGCCATGCGACAGGCTTTCGTAGCCGGTCACCTGGCCGGTATTCGACGTGCCGCCGGCGCCCGTGCCCATGGCGGCGGCGATATCGTCCTGGTCGAAATACCTGCGATAGAAATCGAGGATCATCTGGCCCGTCGCCACAGCGCAATAGACGTTGGTCTGCTGCGCGTAGAGCATGAAGCAATCGTGCGGCGAACATCTCGGGCCGAACTTGATGACCCGGGACGAGTAGAACGGGAACAGGGCGTAATCGCTGACGAGCTTGAACTCCGCGACCGCCTTTTCGAGCTCGCCGCGCCCCAGGTCCATGTCCAGCAACCGCGGTGTCAGCTTGCGGGCGGCCTCCAGCTCCTCGTCCTCGACCTCGAAGCGTTGCCGGCGCGCCGCGTGCTCGTCGGGGCCCAGGCTGTCGAGAAAGGAATAGGCGGTCTGGCCCTCGAGATCGTCGTCCCCGAGGGTGCGGACCTGGCTTCCATCGGACACGTCGTAGACGACGCTGCCGCCCCGTTCGCCCTTGCCACCACCGATCTCGACGCGGACGCCGATCTTGGGATAGCAGTAGCAGACGAATTCCTTCACCTTGGCGCTTTGACCGGGATAGTCCTCCTTCGCGCGGGCCTGCGCCATCTCGCGGGCCCTGTCCGGATCCCAGCGACGCGCGCCCTGTTCGATGGCGACCACGCCGCTTCCCACAAGGCGCGACGCCGCGGCCCTGACGCGCCCGATGTCCCGGCCCTCGTCGCGGGCGGTGAAATCGTAGAACAGAGGCTCGCCATTCAGATCATGGATCACGAGCGGGTTCGGGTCGAAATCGGCAGGCCCCCAAGGCTGCATGTCTTCGGTGCCACCGGCCCAGGAGCGTCGAACGTTCATCAGGGCATGGGCGAACGCGGTCTCTTCCTTGACGAGCGCGCGCGGCTCGTCCCTGCGGATAACCATGGTATCCTCCTGTTGCGGTTTCCAGTCCGGAGCCTGCGTGACGCGCGCAGGCGGCGCATTGACGGCCATCATCGGCCCGGAAAATCGGGGCGGGCCGCGGCGCGGTCATGGGGCGGAAGGGGCGCGGATTTGCGCTGCCCGTCACGGTGGGCGATGGGCCGCGATCCGGATCTGTCGACGACTGCGATCCGCCACTTTCCTCGACGCGCAGCGCGATGGGGTGATGCGGCGCGGCGGGGCGGTCACGAACCCCGGCGGTGGCACGCCGGGAGGGAGTTACGCGGTTGGCGCACGTGACCCGCGGTCTTGCGGTTCATCGCCTGGCGCCTCGCGGCAGCACCGAAGATCGCATCCGGCGGGTCTGGAAAAATCGGCGCGGGGACCATGGCGGACGGGAAAGCTGGTGCGGGCGGGGGGATTTGAACCCCCACGGCCTGTCGGCCCACGGATTTTAAGTCCGATATGTCTACCAGTTCCATCACGCCCGCGCCGCGGCGGAGCTATCGCGGGCCCCCGGGGAATTCAATCGCCGTCGTGCCGGCGCCGGCCGCCGCGAGTGGCTGCGTGCCCTTGGAGTGTCGCAGGTGTGGGGGTGGGCACGCAGCCGGCTCTTCGCGGCAAGTAGCAGCGTATTCAAGCCGTGATTACCGCCTGAACATCTTCAGATTTTCGAAAAAAGGTTAATTCATCGTTAATTGCTCGCGCAAATATGACGATTTCAAATCGGGCCCGTGCTTTGCGGCAGATCAAGGCGCGAGGCCGGCCGCCGCCCCATTGTCGTGCCAGGACGCGTGCTAGGACAACCCGAGGAGACCGCCATGTCGCGGAGCCTTCGAGACTTGCTCACGGTGTCGCCGCCGACCTTCGACCGGATGCCCTTTTCCTGGGCCGACCAGGCATTGCGCGCCCATCGTGCGCCCTATGATCGTGCCTGGCTGATGGCGCGCTTCGAGGAAGGTCTTCAGATCCGGATGTTGCCGCCCCCCACGGCGGGCATCGTGCTGTTCCAGCCCGGCCGCCTGTCCTGGCGGCCGGTCGAGGGCGTCGCGCAGGCACTCGTCGTGCATGACCTGCGCGTGGAGCCCGGTCCTGGTGCGCGGCGTGCCGCCAGCCGTCTCTGGGCCGGGGTCGAGGATTTCGGCCGGTTCTACGGCTTTGCTTCCGTGCTCGCCGTGCTCGGTGCCCGGGACGGGCTGATCGCACCCGAGGCCGCGCCGGGCCGCGGATGGGTCACCTTCGACGAAGCCCCGCAAGGAGTCGGCGGCGCGCGGCTGGCCGGCAAGGTGCTGACCGGTCCGATGTCGCTGCCGCATTTCCCGACCGACTGGCGTGCCCGTGCCGCCGCGCTGGGTCCGGGGCCGGTGCTTCAGACCACCGATGAGAGTCCCGAGATCGAGGCGCGTGCGCAGCGTCTTTGCGCGCGGGCGGCGGCGGCCGGCATTCACGTGACCCGCGACCGGCTCGCCACGCCCCATGACGCCCGCAACCGCGCCGTCGGCCCGGGCACCGCCTTCGCCGCGGTCTTCGATGGCAAGCTGATCGGCGGTCAGGGGCTCGACGATGCGACGATCCTGTCGGCCTTCGGTGTTCAGAGCCCCGCGTAGCTGCAGATGGCGTGAACCGACTGGCCCATCGCCTCGAGTTTCCTGCGCCCGCCGAGATCCGGCAGATCCACGACGAAGGCGCAGCCGACCACCTCGCCGCCCAGCCGTTCGATCAGGCGAATGCCGGCTTCGGCGGTGCCGCCGGTGGCGAGCAGATCATCTACAAGAAGCACCTTCTGTCCTGGCGCAACCGCGTCGTCGTGCATCTCGACCGTGGCGCGGCCGTATTCGAGTTCGTAATCCTGTTCCAGCGTGGCGCCGGGCAGCTTGCCCTTCTTGCGGATGGGCACGAACCCCTTGGAGAGCTGGTGGGCAACGGCCCCGCCCAGAATGAAACCGCGCGCCTCGAGACCGGTGACGAGGTCGATCTGCTGCCCCACGAAGGGCGACAGCAACTGGTCCACGGCAAGGCGGAACCCCCGCGGGTCCTGAAACAGCGTCGTCACGTCCCGAAAGAGGATTCCCTCGTGCGGAAAGTCCGGGATCGTGCGGATGTAGTCCTGGACGGATTTCGTGTCGAGCATGAGGCGGGCCCTTTCGGAAAGGCGGCTTGAGAGGCGGCTGACCCTCAGTGGCGCGGATAATGACGGCGGAGCGCGGCGGCGTCCTGGCCGTTCAGGCGGGTGACGGAGTTGCTGTCCTCGGCGAAGATCGAGTCGGCGTAAACAGGCGACAGGACGTCGGTGACAAGCCCCATTGCCTGCACCAGTTCCTCCAGCACGACCGAGGCGATCTCGCGGCGCTTGATGTCCGCGGAAATGGCGATGGAGGCACCGGTGATCTCCCCCCCGCGCGAGCGCAGCGCGATGCGGCCGATGGCGATTGAGGTGCCGTCGAGTTCCGGAACGCCCGTGCCATCGATCGCGCCGCCCTGCGGGGCGTCGACGAGGTAGATGGGTACGTCGAAAGGCCCCTCGAAGGCGCGTTCGAGAAAAAGATGCGCGCCCGCCCCGTTGATCTCGTCGATGGCCCGGTCGACGGCGCGATCCACCACGTCGAGCCGGTAGGACAGGAAGCCCGCGTCGATCTTGGCGATGCCCACGCGAAGCCGCAGGCGCCGGTCCTCGGGCCAGCGCACGAGGGGCTTGGCGCAGTCGCCCCCCGGCGGCGCGGCGCAGGCGACCAGCCGGTAGAACGCCTCGTCCGAGATGACATCCGGCACGGCGATATATTCCTGCGCCCCGGCCGGCCGGGGCAGCCAGGAGAGACCGACAAGGAAAGCCGTGAGAAGCGCGCGCCACATGCGCGTTAGATCGCAAGCGCGGCGGTGCGGATCAAGCGCCTCGTCGCGCGCGGTCCGGCGATTGTGGCCCGGAAGGCGCGCATGGGGCAGGGGCGCGCGGCGGCCGCGATCGCCGCGCCGCGCGGCCTGACGGACGCGGCTTCGACGGGGTAGGGCATGAGTCACATCGGGCAGCGGCAGATCCTGCGCCTGTGACGGCCGGGCCGTCTCGCCCAAGGACGGTGCCTCCGGCGCGGCGTGCGATCAGAGCACGCGCCCGGCCACGGCCGAGAGCCGTTCGAGCATCACCGGGTCGCGCCGGTCGGGCGCGGTGAGGATGGCGTGGTCCAGCGCGCGGTCGCAGCCATGGGGGCAGGGCGTCCGGTCGGATCCCAACAGGCCGGGCAGCCGTGCGACCATCGCGCGCGCCTTGTCGGCGTTGCCGGTGAGCGTTGCCACGATCTCGGTGATGTCGACCGCGCCGTGGTCGGGATGCCAGCTGTCGTAATCCGTGACCATGGCGATGGAGGCGTAGCAAAGCTCGGCCTCGCGGGCGAGCTTGGCCTCGGGCATGTTGGTCATGCCGATCACGTCGCAGCCCCAGACCTCGCGGTAGAGCTTCGACTCCGCGAGGCTGGAGAATTGCGGCCCCTCCATGGCGAGGTAGGTGCCGCCCGCATGCACCGTGGTGCCGGTGGCGCGCGCGGCCTCGGCACAGGCCGCGGACAGGCGCGGGCAGGTGGGATGGGCGACCGAGACATGGGCGACGAGGCCCGGTCCGAAGAAGCTCTTTTCGCGGTCGAACGTGCGGTCGATGAACTGGTCCACGACGACGAAATCGCCCGGCGCCATCTCCTCCCGGAAGGAGCCGCAGGCAGAGACCGAGATCACGTCGGTGACGCCAAGCCGCTTGAGCGCGTCGATATTGGCCCGGTAGGGCACCGAGGAGGGGCTGTGCACATGCCCCCGCCCGTGGCGCGGCAGGAACGCCATCGCCACCCCGTCGAGCCGCCCGGTCAGGACCTGGTCGGAGGGCATGCCGAAGGGGCTCTCGACATCGACCCAGGTCGCGTCTTCCAGCCCGGCAAGCTCGTAGACACCGCTGCCGCCGATCACGCCGATCATGGTCTCGCCATCCGCCATTACCGCTGCCCTTTCATCGCATCCGTCCAAGCTGAACCACGCCGGCAAGCCCCTTGCAAGCCCGCGTCCCGTCGGGCTGCCCGGCCGACGCTTCCACGTCACGGGGCGGGGTTGGCGAAGACGCACCGTCGCACGGACGCCGAGCGTCCCTTCACCCGGATCCTCGGGATCACGGCCATCCGGGGCGGACACGCGGCCTGCCCGGGGCCTCGGCTCAGAGCGACTGGAAGCGCTCGAACACGGCGTCGATCTCGTCGTCTCCCGCGGACAGGATCTCGTCGACGTGCCGCAACGCCTCCGCGATCCCGCGGGTTCTGGGCAGGCGCCAATCCATGTCCCGGGTGTCCTTCGCGAACTCGATCAGCAGTCGTCTGCGCAGAAGCGCCCGGTTTTCCCTACGGGAGAAGGCCCGATCGCTGGAGTGAACCCTGTGCAACAGCAACGGGTTGAGTGCTCCGAGCGCCGTGCGGCGGAAGATGCCGAAACGCTCCCCCTCGGCCTCGGCATGGTGAATGCGCGCGTCGGGCCGGTGCAGGATCGGTCCGTGGCGGGTCAGACGATATGTCAGGTCTGAATCCTCGCCCGGGCTGTAGCCTTTCAGCCGCGCTTCGAACGGTTCACGCAGAACCGCCTCGCGCCGAACGGTGAGGTGAAATCCTGCCGCGAGCTTCCATGACCGCAGATCGAGCCCTTCGAGGCCGGCCGGTACCGGGTGGGCGGGCGGCTTGGGGTCGTAGGGAACGAAGCGATCGTCCGCCCGAAGAAGGGCTCGGATCGCCGAGACAAGGGAGGTTCTCACCTGTTTCGGCCCTGCATCGTCCGTAGACCGGAGCTCAGATATCGACGCAGGAGACGATGGCGGAGACGGCGCAGGAGCGTCCGCCGATGCCGTCCATCCAGGCTCGGAGGGCCGTGCCGCGACGTTGCGGGCGGTCACCGCCTGCACCAGGTGATCAGTGTCCCTCGCATAGACCTCGAGAATCCGCGCCGCAGTATCCTCGAACATCAGCGTGTCGTCGTCGAACAGGAAGAGGATGTCGGCTTGCGACCGCATGATCGACTCGTTCCGCTGCGCCGCGCTCGAGGCCTTCGACGCCTGTTCGTAGCTGAACCGGGGTCGGGCCCGGCCCGCGGCCACGGCGGCTTCGATCACACGCTCGATCCGGTCGCGTCCGCGCTCCCAATCCGCGCTCGCGTCGGTGACGACGATCTCGGCGGGGGGCACGCTCTGGGACAGAGCCAGCGCGCAGGACTGCTCGAGCATGTCGTGGCGGTTGTAGGTGGCGATGCACCACCCCCAGGACGGCAAGTCCGTCATGTCCGTGCATCCCCGAGCCAGCGCGCTTCCAGGTCCTCGCGCGACTGCCGCCGCAGGAACTCCCGCACGCTTTCGGTGACCTGGTCGGCCGCCCAGGCGCGGGAGGCGTCGTCCCATTGCGGATGGCCCTCGATCGGCGTCTTCAGAATCTTCTTCGCGGCCTCGCGCAGCGCCTTGGGCGAGGCGTTCCGGAGCGCCTCGAAGCCCGGGAGATGCCTGCGCAGAACGTTGACGAGAGGCCGATCCTCGCGTTTGCCCGCGCTGCCGTAGATCCTCGCATCCAGACGGGGCGCCCGGAAGGTCGGGTCGACGCCGAGATGCGCGTAGATCTCCGACATCGACGCGGCGGGGTCGGCCTTGAAGTCGTCGTGGATCACGCAATGCACGCGCTCGGCGCCGAATGCATTGCTGTAGGCGTCCAGCGTGCGGCCATACATCGACCCGTCTATATACCAGCCGTTCGACCGCAGATCCTCGGCGAAGGGTTTCGTGGTCAGACCCTGGCTACGCAGTTCGACCCATTCGCTCTGCATCCGCTCGAACGGGTGCCGGACGCAGAACACGATCTTCGGTTGGCCCAGCAGGTCGCGGATCCGGTCGATGACGAAGGGATAGGTCTTCACGAGTGCATAGAGCGTCGTCCCCTCGCCGATGGCAGGCTCGCCCCTGGCATGGTCGAAACAGGATTCGTACCAGGCCAGCCCGCGCTTGTGATATTTCTCCCAGCAGAAATAGAAGGTTTCCTTGGGCCTGCTGAAGCAGATCTCGGGATGCGCGGCGAGGTGACGGCAGATCGCCGTCGTGGCGCATTTGGGGCTTCCGATGACCAGAAAATTCGGCAGTGCCATTCAAGTGCCTTTTTGTGTGTCGAACTCGTAAATCACTCACACGGCCGGTCGCCCCAGGCCCGGGCCTGCTCCGCATCTAAAGGACGGGTCGCGTTTTTGACAACCGGTTTCGGGGCGTGAGCGAGGTCTACTCTCCGGGCCGCTTCAGCGCGAAGCTCTCGCGGATCACCGAATAGTCGCGGTAGCCCATGCGGGTCAGCGGGTTGAAGCTGAGCACGTCGAAGATGCCGTCCTTCAGGCAATCGTCGCGCATGTGCACGCCCGTCACCTCGCCGAAGACCGCGAAATTCGCCTCGCCCTCCAGTTTCACGATCTGCGTCACCCGGCATTCCAGATTGGCGGGCGCGGCGGCCACGCGCGAGCAGGGGATCGTGTCGCACTCGGTCCGTGCGATCTCGGCCAGGGCGAATTCGTCGGTCTCCTTCGGCCAGGGCCCCGAGGTCCGGTTCATCACGTCGCGCATGGCGTATTCGACGACGTTCACGCAGAAGACGCCCGTCTCGCGCGCGTTCGCGACGGTGTCCTTCGTGTCGCCCCGGTCCTCCTTGACGGAGGTCGAGGCGAACATCACCTGCGGAGGCACGTAGGCCACCGCGTTGAAGAAGGAATAGGGCGCGAGGTTCTCCGAGCCGTCCGTCCCGCGCGTCGAGATCCAGCCGATGGGGCGTGGCGTGACAATGGCGTTGAACGGGTTGTGCGGCAGGCCGTGGCCGTCTGCGGGGCGGTAGAACATCGGCGTCTCCTGTCTGGGGCGGTCGGGCATCGTCTGGCCTTGGGGCCTAGCGTCGTGCTAGGCCCATGGCCAGAGGCAAAGGGCAGGCGGCGCGGTCTTTTCAGTGTACCAGCTTCATCGCGAGGACGCGCAGGACAGGTGGGAGGTCGAGGCGCTTTACGACCTGTGTTTCGCGCCCGGCCGCGAGGCGCTGTCCTCCTACCGGCTGCGCGAAGGCGTGGCGCCGGTGCGCGACCTGTGCCTCGTGGCGCGCGACGATCTGGGCATCCTGGGCGGCGCGATCCGGTTCTGGCCGGTGCGCGTGGGCCGGCACGAGGCGCTGCTGCTCGGGCCGGTGGCGGTGCATCCGACGCGGCAGGGCGAGGGCTTGGGCGGCACGCTGATCCGCGAGGGGTTGGCCCGCGCGCGGGCCGATCGCTGGCCGCGGGTCCTTCTGGTGGGCGACGCGCCCTATTACGGGCGCTTCGGGTTCGAGCGGCTGGCGGGCGTGGAGATGCCGCCGCCAACGAACCCCGCCCGCGTGCTGGGGTATGGCGACTGGGACGGGGTCGCGGGCAAGGTCACGCGATGGGCGCATTGAGACGGCGCGCGCCGGGTGACGGCGGGCCGGCCCCGCCGCCTGGGGCGCGCTACCGGGTCTGCCGCAGCCAGTCCATGATCGCGGGCCGCACGGATTGCGCGCCTTCCTCGCGCGCCGCGTCGATCACCTCGCGCGCGGCGCCGAGATCCACCCGGCGAAGAAGCGATTTCACCGGGCCGATCGAGGCGGGGCGCATCGACAGCGTCCTGAGCCCCATGGCGGCGAAGCACATCGCCTCCACCGGCCGCCCGGCATCCTCGCCGCAGAAGCTGAGCGGGGTGTCCGTCTCCTCGCAGCGGGCGACGATCTGTGCGATGAGCGACAGGAACGAGACGTTCAGCGTGTCGTAGCGCCGCCGCACCCGCTCGTTCTCGCGGTCTGCGGCGAAGAAGAACTGCTTGAGGTCGTTGCCGCCGATCGAGACGAAATCGGTGGTCTCGTAGAAAGCCCGCGGCGCGAAGACGAGGGACGGCGTCTCGAGCATCGCGCCGATCTTGACCTCGCTCGGCAGGACGTGGCCCAGCGCGGCCTCGCGATCGAGTTCGCGCAGAAGGTGATCGCGGGCGCGCGTGTATTCCTCGAGCTGCGCGATGAAGGGAAACATCACCGACAGCGGCCGACCGTTCGCCGCCCGGATCAGCGCCTGCAACTGCATCCGCATCACGCCGGGCTTGTCGAGCCCCACCCGGATCGCGCGCCAGCCCAGTGCCGGGTTCGGCTCTTCGGTGGGCTTCATGTAGGGCAGGACCTTGTCCGAGCCGATGTCGAGCGTGCGGAACACCACGCGCTTGTCGCCGGCGGCGTCCATGACGCGCGCATAAAGCGCGGCCAACTCGCCCCGGCGCGGCACCTTGTTGCGCGTCAGGAACTGCAACTCGGTGCGGAAAAGCCCCACACCCTCGGCGCCCGAGGAGGGCAGGGAGGGCAGATCGGCCATCAGGCCCGCGTTCATCTGCAGCGAGACGACCGTCCCGCAAAGAGATTGCGCGGGCTTGTCGCGGATCGAGGCATAGCGCTCCTGCGCCTCGGCCTGCATGGCGAGCTTGTCGCGGAAGGCCGAGGCGACCGTGTCCTCGGGCCGCAGATGCACCACGCCCTGATCGCCGTCCACGAGGATGAAATCGCCGTTCAGCGCCTCGGTCGTGATGCGGCTGGCGTTGATCACCAACGGGATGGCGAGCGCGCGCGCCACGATCGCGGCGTGCGAGCCGACCGAGCCTTCCTCCAGCACGACGCCGCGAAGCCGCCGCCCGTAATCCAGAAGCTCCGCCGGGCCTATATTGCGCGCCACGAGGATCGGATCCGGCGGCAACTCGGCGCCCGTGTCGGTGCCTTGCCCCGTCAGCAGCCGCAGGAGACGGTTCGACAGGTCATCCAGGTCGTGGAGGCGTTCGCGCAGATAGGCGTCGGGCACCGTCTCCATTCGCGCCCGGGCCTTGGACTGCTCCTTCTCGACGGCGGCCTCGGCGCTGAGGCCGCGGGCGATGTCCTCTTCCATCCGGCGCATCCAGCCGCGCGACTGCGCGAACATGCGATAGGCCTCCAGCACCTCGCGCTGGTCGGCATCGCTCTGGCTCACGCGGGTCAGCATCTGGTCCACGTCGATGCGCAGCCGCTCGACCGCGGTCTCGAGGCGTTCCAGTTCCACCGCCGGGTCGTCGGCGACGGGCCGGGTCACCACCACGCGCGGCTCATGCAGCCAGACATGGCCCATCGCCGTGCCCTCCTGCGCGCAGCCGCCGCGGATCATGACCTGCGCCTTGTGGCGTTCCCTGAGCGCCGCGCCTTCTCCGGTGAAGGCACCAAGCTCGGTCATCTCGGCCAGCACCATGGCCACGACCTCGAGGGCGTAGACCTCGTCCTCGGAATATTCGCGCGCATCCTTCGATTGCACCACCAGAACGCCCAATCGCTCGCCCAGGCGCATGACGGGCACGCCCAGGAAGGAGGAATAGCGCTCCTCCCCGGTCTCGGGCATGTAGCGAAAGCCGCGCTCGCCGGGCGCGTTGGCGGTGTTGATGGGCCGGGCGAAGCGGGCGACGCGCCCCACCAGCCCCTCGCCGATGCGCATGCGCGTCACGTGAACGGCCTCGGCCGCAAGGCCCTGCGTGGCGCATAGCTCCAGCGTGTCCGGGTCGCGCAAGAGGTAGATCGAGCACACTTCGGTGCCCATCGAATCGGCGATCAGGTGGGTGATGCGGTCCAGCCGCTCCTGCCCCTCGACAGGTTCGGCCATGACCGCCTGCAAGCGCGACAGAAGCTTGCGGCTTTCACTTTCGCTTTGCTGGACCATCGCCCCCTGATCCCCGTGCGCCCGTTCTGGCCACGTAACCGAGGCAAAGGGATAGCCCGAGCATGCTGCGCGGTGCAATGAAGAACGCGGGCGTGCCGCGGGGATCGCAAGGCCCTGCGCAATCGCGCGCCGGATGGTCGCGGCAGGCGTTGCCGGCGCGGCGGTCCCGCTTGCGCTGCGGGCTGGCGCATGGGTCTGTCCCCGATGATAGGCGCGCCGTCTTCGGAGAGACCGTGTCTCCTCGCGCCGAAACGAAACCGCGCCGCCCGGGTCGTCCAGGCGGGGCCGGGGCGCTGCCTACGCACCATGGAACGATGATTGCCGGGCCGCTCCGACCGGGGCGCGAGACGCGAATACCCGGCCCGCCCTCGCCTCGCGTCAGGCCGCCCGCTCCAGCCCGAACGCGTCATGGAGCGCCTGCACGGCCAGTTCCATGTATTTCCGGTCGATGAGCACGCTGACCTTGATCTCGGAGGTGGTGATCACCTTGATGTTGATCCCCTCGTCCCGCAGCGTCTGGAACATCTTCGCCGCGACACCCGCATGGCTGCGCATGCCGATGCCCACGATCGAAACCTTGCAGACGTCGGTATCCGCGACCAGCGCGGCGAACTCCACCTCGCCGCGCGCCTGCGCCTCGGCCAGCGCGCGCTCGGCCCGCGCGACCTCGCCCACGGCACAGGAAAAGGTCATGTCCGTGGTGCCGCCCTCCGAGATGTTCTGCACGATCATGTCCACGTTGACACCGGCCTCCGCCAGTGGCCCGAAGATCGCCGCGGCGATCCCGGGCCGGTCGGCAACCCCCGTCAGCGTCAGCTTGGCCTCGTCGCGCGAAAACGCCACACCTGCAACCGCCTTGCTTTCCACGATTTCCTCCTCGGGGCAAACCAGCGTGCCCGCGGCTTCAGACATTTCCTCGAAACTCGACAGCACCCGCAGGCGCACGCCGTAGCGCATGGCAAGCTCGACCGAGCGGGTCTGCAGGACCTTCGCGCCAAGGCTCGCAAGCTCCAGCATCTCCTCGAAGGCGATCCGGTCGAGCTTTCGCGCCTTCGAGGTGATGCGCGGATCGGTCGTGTAGACCCCGTCCACATCCGTGTAGATGTCGCAGCGCTCCGCCCCGAAGGCCGCGGCGAAGGCCACCGCGGTCGTGTCCGACCCGCCGCGCCCCAGCGTGGTGACCCGTCCCTCGGGAGAGATCCCCTGGAAGCCCGCGACCACGGCCACCCGCATCCCTTCCGCGAATTTCGCGCCGATATTGTCGGTCGGGATCGCCTCGATCCGCGCGCTCGCATGGGCCGAGGTCGTCTTCAGCGGCACCTGCCAGCCCTGCCAGCTGCGGGCGGGCACGTCCATCTCCTGCAGCGTCAGCGCCATGAGGCCCGCCGTCACGTTCTCACCCGAGGAAACGACGGCGTCGTATTCCCGCGCGTCGTGGAAGGCGCCCGTCTCCTCGACCAGGGCGACAAGCTCGTTGGTCTTGCCGGCCATGGCCGAGACGATGACGATCACGTCATGGCCGTTCGCCACTTCGCGGCCGACGCGCTTGGCCGCGCGCCGGATCCGGTCGAGCGTGGCGACGGAGGTGCCGCCGAATTTCATCACGAGTATGGGCATGGCGCTCCCCGCCTCCCCCTGTCCGATCGCGCCGCCTCATACGACCCACCGCCCCGCGCCGCAAGGCCGCGGCGGGCGCAAACCGCCCCCATCTTCTTCTTGTTCCAAATACGGACTTCGGGCGCACGGCCCGCCGCCCGCATGCCGGCCTCAGACCGGGTGCGCGCGCCCGTCCCAGGTCTCGAACACGCCCGTCGTCGCAAGGCTCAACGCCTCGAAGCGCGCCATCAGGCCCGACACGCTCTCCGCCACGCCGATCTCGGCCGTCCCGCCGCCCATCTCCGTGCGCACCCAGCCCGGATGGTAGACCCCCACGGCAATGCCATCCCCCGCCAGCGCCTGCGCAAGGTTCAGGCCCAAATTGGTCGCCGCAGCCTTGGACGCGCGGTAGATCACGCTGTCGCCCTTTGCCAGCGCGCTCGAGCCCATCTGGCTCGAGATGATCGCAACCTTCGGCGCCGCGGCCCGCCGCAGATGCGGCAGGAAGGCCTGCACGGTCAGGAACACGCCCGTCACGTTCACCGCGAAGGTCTCCGCCCAGAGCGCCGGCGCGTAACCCGTCTCGAGATCCTCGCCCTTGTCGAGATAGACGCCCGCGTTGCAGATCAGCATTTCGAGCGGCGCGTCACCGAACTCCCGCGCCAGCGCCGATACCGAGGCCGGATCGGCCGCATCGAGACGCGCGCCCGTCTCGCCTGATCGCGACGTCGCCACGACGCGCGCGCCGCGGGCCGTGTAGGCCGCGGCCAGCCCCGCGCCGATGCCGCGGTTCGCGCCGGTAATCAGAACGGTCATGCACCCCTCCCTCGATGTGCTCCGCCTCCGCCTAGGCCGTCGCGATTGGCCTTGCAAGCACCGGGCGGCCCCTTAGGCTCGGGCGCCACCGAACCGGAGCCCGCCATGCACCTGACCCAAGCCGATCTCGCGGCCGCCCAGGCCCTGGTCACTGCGTCGATGCCGCCCACGCCGCACTACGCCTGGCCGCTTCTTGCGCAGCGCCTCGGCGCCGAGGTCTGGGTCAAGCACGAGAACCACACGCCCACCGGCTCCTTCAAGGTGCGCGGCGCGCTCACCT
>CAZGHJ010000015.1:0-23320 GCA_964525355.1 uncultured Roseicyclus sp. | reverse complement strand
GTGAAGACGGGCACGAGCATGAAATGCTGGTGCACCATGCCGATGCCCGCCTCGATCGCGTCGCCCGGCCCGTCGAAGGCGACCGGCTTGCCGTCGATCAGGATCTCGCCCGCGTCGGGGCGGTAGAGCCCGCACAGCACGTTCATCAGCGTCGACTTGCCCGCACCGTTCTCTCCGAGAAGGCCCAGCACCTCCCCGGCACACGCGGTCAGGTTGACGCCCTCGTTGGCGACGACGGGGCCGAAACGCTTGGTTATGCCGCGCATCTCGACATCCATGGTGCGCGCCCCCCGTTGCCCCGGGCCCCCGGCCTACATGCCGCCCACGGCGATGGTGCCGTCGATGATCCCGGCGCGCACCGTATCGAGTTCGGCGGCCAGATCGGCCGGAACCGCGCTCTCGAGATCGTGGAAGGGCGCGATGCCGACCCCGCCGTTTTCCAGCGTGCCCGTGATGACGCCGCCCTCGAAATTGCCCGCCATCGCCTGTTCGATGACCTGGTAGACGGTGGAATCCATCCGCTTCATGATCGAGGTCAGGTAGACATGGCCGCGTTCGGGGTCGGTGAGGTAGAGATCCGCGTCCACCCCGATGATCTTCAGCTCGTCCGTGCCCAGCTCATTGGCGAGCGCCGCCGAGCCGAGGCCCACCGGCCCCGCCACCGGCAGCACGATATCCGCGCCCTCGTCATAGAGGTTCTGGGCGAAGGCGCGCCCGTCGTCGAGCGACTCGAAATTGTTGGTGAACAGCCCCTCGCGCGTTTCGGTGTCCCAGCCCAGCACCGTGACATCCGTCCCGTGAACGCCGTTGTAATGCTCGACCCCCCAGACGAAGCCGTCCATGAAGATCGTCACGGGCGGGATGTTGATGCCACCGAAAACGCCGAGGATGTCGGTCTCTGTCATGCCCGCCGCGAGGTAGCCGGCGAGGAAGGCTGCCTCGTCCGTGGCGTAGACCTGGCCCAGCACGTTGTCGATGGGCGGATCATAGGCGTAATCGACGATCGAGAAGAGCTGCTCGGGATTGGCCTCGGCCGCCGCCTGCGTGGCGTCCCCCAGCAGGAAGCCGATGGTCAGGATGATGTCGCATTGCCCGCCGAGGAGCGAGTTGAGGTTCGCCTCGTAGTCCGTCTCGGCCTGGGACTCGAGGAAGCGGCCGTCGATGCCGAGCGCCTCCTGCGCGTCCAGAACGCCCTGCCACGCCGTCTGGTTGAAACTGTTGTCGTCGATGCCGCCGGTGTCGGTGACCTGGCAGGCCGTGAAGGCCGCGGCCGGTGTGGCGAGACCGAAGGCCAGGGTCAGGGCCAGCCCTGAAAGCGTCTTGAACTCCATCTTCACCTTCCTCCTCCTGGTTGTGAAACATTCCCCTTGGCGGTCGGCGCGGTCGCCTCTGCTGCACGCGTCTGCCCATGGACGACCGTTCGAGCGACGGGATGCCGGCGGCCGGGTCATGGATCGGCGAGGCTCGACCCCCGTGCAGACGGCCTCTCCCTCCCCGTTTCGGTTTGCGAAAACAATTATTGATGATTCGATGGGCCGGTCATTGATCGCAGACAAGGGCGGCCGTGGGCGGCCGTGGGGGCTCGTCCGGTATTCACAAGCGACCCGACATTGCACTCAGCCCCGTCACGCTCGGTCCGGGCGCGCGGGTCTTGAACGATACGGCCCTCGGCGCCGGTGCCGGCAGGCCCGACGTCACGTCCCGACAAGGGCTGCACCGCAGACGGCCCGGTGACGCGCACTCCGCAGGCCCGAACATGCCCAGGGTCCGGACCATGCCGGCAGTCGCGCCGCTTTCGGTCTAGCGAAACGCCGCGCAGGACGACGGTTCGGCATAGGATGGCAGCCGCGGCGCCAGGTTCGTCGTCCGCCAATACCACGGCTCTTCGCCGGGCAGGTAGTCGAGGTCCACGAACACGTTTGTCACGCCCGCGCCGTCGGCGGCCTCCATGCTTGCGATTTCCGCGACGCAGCCGACGTAACGGTCCATCTCGGACGCCCAGTTCACATCCCCCCCGATGGGCACGTGGCGGCCCAGGATGACCTCGTCGCCGATCTCGAAGCCGTTCGCCGTGCCGCTGACCGACAGACCCAGCAGGATCACGGATGGCGCGCCGGCGGGGCTCGGCGAGAAGACGATGCGCGAGGCGGCGGCATCTTCGTCCGGGACCCAGAAGATCGTCCTGAACCGGCCATCGACGGTTTCGCCGGTCTCGTGGACGCTCCCGGTTTCCGCATCGAGGACCGCGATCTCCGGCCGGGCGTCGGGGTCGGGATCGTAGATCAGCACCTGCTGGAACGGCTGCGACGGCACATGGGCGACCGGGAACGCGCCGCCGGCCGGGGCGACGGAGACCACCGAGGTCTCCGAGGCCTCGAGCGGCGCCTCCGTGCGGTCCCGAGGTGCGAGCAGGCCGCTGCTCAGCGCGGCATCCCGGATGAGGGCCAGTTCCGCCACGCTGCCGGCGTCGTCAGGGTCGCCGAACGGATCGGTCCCGACCAGATTGACCGGCACGATCGCGGGCTCCGGGCTGAAAAGGGTCAGTCGGCCGTCAAGGTCGAGCAGCGCCTGCGCCTTCCCGTCCAGCCCGATGTCCTCCAGCGCGAGCGTGCCGGGATCGAACGCGTAGATGCCGGGTGCGGCGAGGTCGAGGGAAATCCACCCGGTCTGGCCGCTGCCGGAGATGATCTGACGGCCTTCGGGGACAAGCGGCGCGCGGTCGGGCGCCGCGGACGGGATGATGCGGCCCACGTCCTCGCGCAAGCGAAGCCGAAGCAGAACCTCCGCCCCTTCGGGCAGGGATGCGCCTGCGGGAAATCCGGAGACGACAAGCGTCACACCGGACGCGCCATCCACGATGCGCTCGAGCCTCGAGAAAAGACCGGTTCCACCGTCGTCGTCGGACGCCAGGAAGATGCCGGTCTCGGTCTCCTCGAGGGTCAGGACGGTGTCGAGTTGGTCCGTGCCAGATGTTTCGGCCACGAGGATGGCCCCGGAGGGCAGGGACAGATCGATCCTGGCGACGCCCCCCGACGGGCCCGTGTCGATCGTCACGTCGTACTCGCCCAACGCGCTCAGCACGAGCGGCTCATCGACAGTCATCGTGACCGGAACGGGGCCCGCCGTTGCCGTGACCGCGACGGATCTGTCCGGGGGAAAGTTCCGGAACACGATCGCGTAGGTTCCGGGCTCGATCAGCCGCGAGATGATCCTGTCGTTTTCGGCGGCCCGGACGCGCTGGATGGACCGCGTGCGATCCAGGTCGAATGTCACCAATTCGGCATTCGGGATCGGCTCCGCGACGTCCAGACGGATCGGTTCGTTCACCGTGATGCGCAGCCATGCCTCCTGCGGCCCCTGTCCGCTCGGTGCGGCGACGGCAAAGGACTCGCCATCGGCCACCTGCAAGTCGGGTGTCCCGTCGGGAAGGGGCGTGTTCAGGTGGGAAAACGCCGCGCCAAGGGCGTCGATGGCCTGGGCCGTGTCGGGGTCCAGCAGGTCGCGGTCGATTGCGGCGAGAATGCCCGAGGTCTCGAGCGTGGTACGCACGGCCAGCCGGTCCGCCGGGTCGGTGATCCGCCGCGCCATCATGCGCAGGATGATGTTCTGCATCCGACCCACATCGCGGCGCGGCATCGCATCGGCATCCTGATCATGGGTCAGAAGATCGTGCCAAAGCTCCTGTTCGGTGGCGCGTTCGTCGCGCGCGGCGCCGATATGCGCCGCCACGGTCTGGAGGACGTGGAACTGGAAACCGCCGCTGACCTCGCCGGGCGGGACGAGTGAGAATTCCAGCCATTCCGCCAGGGCGCGGGAGCCGCGGCTGTCGATGCGCGCGACAAGCGCGGCGGTCAGATCCGGGTGGACAATGCGCAGGTCGAGGCCGGCGGCCTCCATGTAGCGGCGCTCGAACTCCCAGAAGGCCCGCTCGCTGGCCATGTCCATCAGGGCGACGAGGATCGGACGATGCGCCGCCGACCGCGAGATGCCCGCGTCGCGCACGATCTCCAGCAGGTGATCGGCCTCGGGCTCCACCGGCAGTCCCGCCGCCTCGTCTTCCCTCAGCCGCAGCGTCCAGGCCATGAGCGCGCTGACGTCCGGCGTGGTCGTCAGCGCGGCTTCGATGACATGGGTCCAATGCCCCGGCGACCGGTCGTCGAAAAGCTTCAGGACCGCGGCGCGCAACTCGGTGGCGTCCGGACCCGCCCCGGCCTTCCACTCCTCCGAGAGCGCGAAGGCGCCCTGCCGTTCCTCCGGCGAGGTGAGGTCCCAGATCGTCGCCAACAGTTCGGCCTTGTGGGCATCGGGCATGTCCGTCGCGACGCGGTGGCTGCTCAGGGCCGTCAGCAACGGCCCCCTTATGGCGCGGCCGGTGCCGTGTTCGGCATGCAGAACCTCCGTGACGGCCTGCAGCGTGGCGGGATTGCGGCGCACCATGGCCCTCAGCACGCTCTCGGCGATCTCGCCGCGCTCCCAGGTCCTGACCAGCCAGCGCGTCATGTAGCCGACATCCTCCCGCGAGAGGCGGCCGAGGAAATCGCCATAGGGGTCGGCCGCGCTGACCGCGTCCTCGGTCAGCAGTGCGTTCACCACATAGTCCAGCACGGTCTGATCCTGCCGCTCGCACACGGTCTCGATCCGGCACTCGCCCTCCAGGTGCTCGGCGCGCTGCCCGATCGGGTAATGTTGCAGGACGACCGTGTTGAGGGGGTCGGCAAGCCGCCCGCCATTCTCGGCCGACCCGATCACGTCGACGAAGGTCTGGCGCAAGCCGATCTTGTCGTCCGAATGGGGCATGCTGCCATGCAGCAGCGTGAACAGCTGAAGGCCAAGCGCGCGGGTGGCATCCGTGACCGCCAGCGGATCGGCGGTCGCGCTGGCATGGGCCCGGTGCATGATCGCCCGCTCGATGGTCAGCGTGCCCTCGAACTGCTCGGCCATGACGCCCAGAAGATCCTCCTGGAAGCCGGTGTCGGCAAGCTGCGCCTCGATCTCGTTGTCGATCCCCTGCGCGATCAGCGCGCGGGTCTCGGCGCTTTCGAGGATGCCCGGCAGCCGTTCGCGCAGGCTCTGCTCGGACGTGTCCACCAGGTTCGAGGCGGCGATCAGGCTGTCGACGACGATGGGCGAGACCGCGGCCTTCACCTGCTCGGTCACGGCTTCGGCGATCTCGGTCTGTTGCACCTCGAGGATGAAATTCTGCGCGGCGAAATAGGCCGATCCGAAAACCAGGAGCCCGCCGAAGCCGATCCCGCTGAGGCGCAGGAGCATCCGGTTGGCGACCTGGGTATGGACCCAGTCGCGATATTCCCCGGGCGACAGTTCGACCGCGTCGTCACCGGGTTTTTCCGGCTTTGCCGCCTCTTCGCCATTCTTGGACATGGACATCTCCCCGGGTCATTGGATGGCGCCTCGCTCCCGGGGGGCGTATGTCCTGTCCGGGCCGCAAGCGGCGCGATCGCCATGGAAACGGTGACATAAAATCGCGGTATTGCAAGCGTGACGGTCGGCCGTCGCGGCCGCGTGCGGATCGCGACGCGCCGGCGGGCGTGCGCGACCCCCTGGGAGATCCGCGGCGGGGCCGGTGGCCCGCAGGTCAGTCGGCGTCGGAGCGGTCCACGCGCAGCCGAAGAAAGAAGGCCGTCACCTCCTCGGGTGTCGCGGCCTCGACCGCGCCCCCGGCGACCTCCTGTTGCGACCAGATCCACGTTGCCGCGGGATCGTGCAGCATCGCCCAGTCGCCGAAGACGCGGTCCTCCGCGGGTTCCGTGACGTGCAGCGTGACGTCCAGGTGGCGGTCGTCGCGGCCGATGCGCTCCAGCGCCGTGCGCACCCGCTCCTCCCCCCCTCGAGCCATTGAAGGTAGATGTCCCCCCGGCAGATCAGGGCGCCGGTGATGCCGTCCCGCTCGTTCGCGCGCCGCGCATCCACGAGAATGCCGTTGAGAATGGCGGAGTCGAAGCCGAAGGGGCGGGAGCTGTAGATCGCTCGGAACAAGGCCAAATCCGTACGTTTCCTTCCGAAACCCGGGCGCGCGAAGGCTGCCTGTGTCTGCGCCTCGGCCATGTCGCATCCGATGCGGTCCGCCGAAGCACCACCTCCGGCCGCCTTCCAGTGTGACTCCAGCGCGCGGAGAAGTCACCCGCGCAGAACGGGGGCACGCGGCGGGCACCGGATGCCCGGATGCATCGCTCGCGCGGGTCAGGCGCGCGCGGCGGCAGCTTCCAGGTATGCGGCCGCCCGCGAAACGGTCGAGATCCCGCGATACTCCGCTTCGGGAATGTCCACCCCCAGCCGCGCGTGCAAGGCGGTGACGAGGTTCAGCACGTCCATGGAATCCAGGCCGAGATCCTCCTGGATATGGTCGTCCTCCCCGATATCCTCCGGGTCGATATCGGGGGCGACGCGGATCAGTTCCTCCAGGAAGATGCGTCGGAAATCCGTCTGGGTCATAGCTCCTCCGGGGTCTGCAATGCGGTGTCGAAGAGGGACACGAACCGGGCGATCTGCCGCCCGTCGCTCACCCGGTGATCGGCCGAGACCGTCAGACCGACCACGCGGCGCGGGACGATGGCCCCGTCGACGACCCAGGGCCGGACATGCGGTGCGCCAAGGCCCACGAGCGCGACCTGCGGCGGGAAGATCACGCCGGTCATGGCCTCGGCCCCCGTCTCGCCGAGGCTCGAGATCGTGATGGTGCCCATCGTCATTTCCGAGCTTCGCAGCCGCCCCGCCCGGGCGCGCGAGACGAGGTCGCGCATGCCGGCCATCGTCTCGTCGAGGGTCAGGGACGCGGCGTCGATCAGGGCCGGCGCCACGAGCCCCCCGCCGCGCAGCGCGATCGCAATCCCTGCGTTGACGGTCGCCGCGGGCCGGAAGCCGTCCGCGTCGGTGAAATGCCCGTTCACGACGCCGACCTGCGCCGCGGCAAGCGCGGCCGCGCGCACGAAAAGCGCCCCCGGAAGGATCCGCCCGGTTGGCGGGCGGCCTTCGTTCAGGGTCTCGAGAAACCGGATCGCGGGGTCCACATCGATGGTCTGGGAGATGTAGAAATGCGGGATCGTCCGCTTGGACCGCGTCATCGCGGCGGCAATCGCCTTGCGCATCTCGTCCATGTTCGGGCCGGTGCGTTTCGATCCGCTGCCCGCTTCGGGGGCAGGCGCCGCCCCCGGCTCCAGATCGCCCAGCACGATCGCACCGCCGGGGCCGGTGCCGGTGACGGTTGCAAGGTCGATCCCGAGCTCGCGGGCCCGCACCCGCGCCGCGGGCGAGGCGCGGGTGCCGGTGCGTGGCGGCGGTTCGACGAGACCCGCCGCGGCGGCTTCGGCGATCGCGGGCTCAGGCGCCGCTTCGGGCGGCGCGGGGCGCGACAGGGCGGCCTCCGGCCGCGCCTCGCCCGGTTTCAGGACCACGGCCATGGCGGCGCCGACGGGCAGCTTCCGCCCCGGCTCGGCGGTGAGTTCCGCGATCTCGCCATCCTCGAAGATCTCGATCTCGATCGCGCCCTTCTGGGTCTCGACCACCGCGACCACATCGCCGCGCCTGACCGTGTCGCCGGGTTTCACGGTCCATTCCACCAGCGTGCCGGCCTCCATGTCCGAGCCCAGCGAGGGCATCCTGAAGATCCCCATCTCAGCGTCCCAGCTGCGCCCGGGCCGCCGCGACGATGGCGGGCACCTGCGGGATCGAGGCATCCTCGAGATGCCTGGGGTAGGGGATGGGCACCTCGGCCGCGCAGACACGGGCGACCGGCGCGTCGAGCGACCAGAGCGCCTGCTCCATGATCCGCGCCGAGATCTCGGCCGAGACCGAGCCGCTGCGCCAGCCCTCGTCCACGATCACCGCGCGCCGCGTCTTGGCCACCGAGGCCATGATCGTGGCATCGTCGAGCGGGCGCAGGCTGCGCAGGTCGATCACCTCGGCGCTGATGCCCTCGGCCTCCAGCGCCTCGGCGGCCTCCAGCGTCTTGAAGAGCGATCCGCCATAGGTGATCAGGCTGACATCGCGCCCCTCCCGCCGGATGGCGGCCCGCGAGATGTCCACCGCCCCGGCCTTCGCGTCGATCTGCCCCGAGCGGTTGTAGAGCATCACGTTCTCGAAGATGAGCACCGGGTCGGGATCCTGGAGTGCTGTCCACAACATGCCGCGCGCATCCTCGAGCGTCGCGGGCGCCAGCACCTTCAGCCCGGGGATATGGGCGTACCACCCCTCGAGGCTGTGGGAATGCTGCGCGGCGAGCTGCTTGCCCGCGCCGGTCGCCATGCGGATCACCAGAGGCACCCCGAACTGGCCGCCGGACATGTGCCGGATGGTCGCCGCCGTGTTCAGGATCTGGTCCAGCGCCAGCAGCGAGAAGTTCACCGTCATCAGCTCCACGATGGGCCTGAGGCCGGCCGCCGCCGCGCCGATGCCGGCCCCGGTGAAGCCGCTTTCCGACAGCGGCGTGTCGCGGATGCGGGCCTCGCCGAACTCCGCCATCAGGCCCTTGGACACCGCGTAGCAGCCCCCATAGGCCCCCACGTCCTCGCCCATCAGGAACACGCGGTCGTCGCGGTGCATCGCGTCGCGGATCGCTTCCCGGACGGCCTCGCGATAGGTGACCTCGATGGTGTCGCCGGAGGGCGCGGCGGGCTCGACCGGCGCGGGCGGGGGACCATGGACGTGGTGCGTGAGGGTCTCCACCGGCTCCCAGGTGCCGGCTTCGGCGAAGGCGACGGCCTCTGCGATCTCGGCGTCGACGCGGGCCTCGATCTCGCTCACGTCGCGCTCGTGGATCAGCCCGGTGTCCAGAAGCCAGGTCTGGAACCGCACGATGGGGCCCTTGGGGCGCCACTCCGCCACCTCCTCCTTCGCACGGTAGAGCTGGGCATCGAACATCGAATGGGCGCGGAAGCGGTAGGTGGTGCATTCCAGGAAATGCGGCCGCCCCGTCTCGCGGATGCGGGCGATGGCGCGGCGCGCGGCGGCCTCGACGGCGACCACGTCCATGCCGTCGACGCGCTCGGCCTCGATGCCGTAGGCGGCGGCCTTCTGGCGGATATCCGTCTGCGCCTCCGTCCGCGCCAGGGCCGATCCCATCGCGTAGCCGTTGTTCTCGCAGACGAAGAGGATGGGCAGATCCCACAGTTCGGCGAGGTTCATGGTCTCGTGGAACTCGCCCTCGGCCACGGCGCCCTCGCCGAAGAAGCAGGCCGTGACGCGATCCTCGCCCGTCATCCTGTCGGCCAGCGCCAGGCCGCCCGCCAGAGGCAGCCCGCCCCCGACGATGGCGTTGCCGCCGTAAAACAGCCGTGTCGCGTCGAAGAGATGCATCGAGCCGCCCCGCCCGCCCGAGCAGCCTTCGGCCTTGCCGTACATCTCGGCCATCACCGCCGTCATCGGCACCCCGCGCACCAGCGCGTGCCCGTGCTCGCGATAGGTGGCCACGAGCCGGTCGCGCTCGGTCAGGGCGGGGATGACGCCCGCGGCGATCGCCTCCTCGCCGTCATAGAGATGCAGGAAACCCCGGATCTTCTGCTGCGTGTAAAGCTCGGCGCATGTGTCCTCGAAGCGGCGGATGCGGATCATGTGGGCGAGCAGGTCCAGCACATGGGCCCGGTCGAGATGCGGCTTGTCGATCACGGTCATGTCTCGTCGGTCTCCAATGTGGAAATGTCGCCTTCCGGCAGGCCAAGCTCGCGCGCCTTCAGCAGGCGGCGCATGATCTTGCCCGAGCGCGTCCGGGGCAGGGTCTTGCGGAACACGATCTCGCGCGGGGCGATGGCGGGGCCCAGCCGCTTGCGGGCATGGCCGCGGATGGCCTGTTCCAGCGCGTCATCGGGCTCGAAGCCGGGGTTGAGCGTGACATAGGCCTTCACCACCTCGCCCGCCGTCTCGTCCGGCACGCCGATGACGCCGGCCTCGGCCACGGCCTCGTGCTCGATCAGCGCGCTCTCGACCTCGAAGGGTCCGATCAGGTGGCCGGAGGTCTTGATCAGGTCGTCGGCGCGGCCCACGAACCAGAAATACCCCTCGGCGTCGCGCATCGCGAGATCGCCCGAAAGGTACCAGCCGTCGCGGAAACACCTCTCGTAGCGCGCGTCCTCGTGCAGGTAGGCGCGCATCATCGAGGGCCAGCCGGGCCGCAGCGCCAGTTCCCCGATATCGCCAGGCCCCAATTCGCGCAGACCTTCTTCGGTCGTCGCGACGATCCCGGCCTCGATGCCGGGCAGGGGCTTGCCCATCGATCCCGGGCGGACCGTCGCGCCGGGGCGGTTGGCGATCATGATGCCCCCGGTCTCGGTCTGCCACCAGTTGTCGTGGAAGGGCTTGCCGAAGACCTTCTCGCTCCAGACCACGGCCTCGGGGTTCAGCGGTTCGCCGACGCTGGCCAGGAACTCCAGCGAGGCGAAGTCGTATTGCGCCGCGGCCGCCGCGCCCGCGCGCATCATCATGCGGATCGCCGTGGGCGCGGAGTACCAGACCTCGACCTTCTCCCGTTCGATCGTCCCGTACCAGCGGTCGAGGTCGAACTCCGCCTCGTCGACCAGCATGGTGACCCGGTTCACCAGCGGCGAGATGATCCCGTAGGACGTGCCCGTGACCCAGCCGGGATCGGCGGTGCACCAGTAGATCGTCCCCGGCGTCAGCCGCAGCGCCTCGCGACCGGAAAAGGCGTGGTAGATGACGGCATCGTGGACATGGACCGCGCCCTTGGGCCGGCCCGTCGTGCCGGAGGTGAAATGGATCAGCGCCGGGTCCTCCGGCGCCGTCGCGGCGGTCTCGAACCGCGGATCGGCGTCGCGCATGGCAGGGCCGAGTGCGACACAGCCCTCCGGCGCGTCCTCGCCCAGGATCAGCACCAGCCCGAGCGTCGGGATCTCGGCGCGCCACGCCGCGATCTTGCGCTTGTAGAGGGCGGCGGTGGTGACGAGCACGGTCGCGCTGCCGATCTCCATCCGCGTGCGGATCGGCTCGGGCCCGAAGGCCGAGAACAGCGGCGTGAAGACGAGGCCCGCCTTCAGCGTGCCGAGCGCCGTGGCGTAAAGGTCCGGCACCCGGCCCATCAGCGCGAAGACGCTGTCGCCCTTGCCCAGCCCATGGGCGGCCAGGACACTGGCGAACCGCGCGGCCATGTCGGCCATGTGGGCATAGGTGAAATCCTGGCACGGGCCGGTCTTCGGCAGCCAGCGGATCGCGACCTGCTCGCCATGGCCGCCGGCGACATGCCGGTCGAGCGCCTCGTGGGCGATGTTGATCCCGCCCCGCCATCCGTCGATCAGCCGCCTCGCCTCGGCCCAATCCGCGCCGGCCCCTTCCCGTGACGCCGTCCGTGACCCGCTACCGGAACGTCCATCGGATCCGGACAGCAACGTCCCGCTGTCCCATGTCATGACCTGTCCTCCCGCTGGCATTCTGCAAGCCGCGCGCGGCCCCCGAAATGATCCATGTCAATCGATGTCGGGGACAAGCAGTTCGCAGCCTCGCATGCGGCGGGCCGGGGAGGTCGGCAGACCAGGCGGCGCGGCCCGTGGCCGACGCATCTGTGGGGTCAGCGGCGCCGTCCCTGGCTCAGCACCATCCATTCTCCGAGGTTCTCGCGCGTGACGTAGCCGACGAAATGGCCCGCCCGGTCGGCCACCGCGACGATCGGCGTGTCGGGTTGCTGCAACAGATCGAGCACGGCCTCCAGCGGATCGTTCAGCTTCAGCGTCGCGACCTCCGTCTGCATCGCGTCGCCGATGTGCCGTTTCGGCGCCTCGCTCTGGGCATTCGCGACGACGGCGGCCTTGGTCAGAACGCCGACCAGGCGTTTCTGCGCGTCGAGAACGGGGAATTCGGCCTGCGTGGTGCGCAGGAGCGCCGCCTCCGCCGAGGCCATGGGCGCGTCGGGCGGGAGCGTTTCGAAGGAGGTGATGATCGCATCCCGCGCCATGTGACCGCGCGCGAGCTCGTGCAGCGCGACGTCCGAGCGTTCCGCCATGGCGGCGAAGAAGATGAAGACCGCGATCAGCAGCAGGAGCGGATTGCCCGTGGTCAGCCCCAGCAGGCCGAAGCCGAAGGCGATGGCCTGCCCGGCCGCCGCGGCGATCCGCGTGGCCTGCACCCGGTCGAGCCCGAGCGCGAGGGCCGCGCGCAGAACCCGGCCGCCATCCATCGGGAAGGCGGGGATCAGGTTGAACGCGGCAAGGAACAGGTTGACCGCCGCGAGCCGCTCGAGGAAGCCCTGTCCGGTGTCGTCGATCTCGGCCAGCGCCGCGAGGTTGCCGCCGGCCCCGAAGAACAGCGTCAGGCCCGCCCAGATGACGACGTTCACCGCGGGCCCGGCCAGCGCGACCGCGATCTCCTGGCCCGGCGCCTCGGGGATCTTCTCGAGCCGCGCCATGCCGCCGATGGGCAGCAGCGTGATGTCGGGTGTCCGAACGCCGAAGCGGCGCGCCATCAGCGCGTGGCCGAACTCGTGCGCGACGACGCAGGCGAAAAGCGCCACCACGAAGGCCACGTTGAGCAGTGCCGCGGCCGGCCCCTCGGCCAGCCAGGCGGCCGTTCCGATCCACGCCAGCAGAAGCAGGAAGGTCGCGTGGACCCGAAGCTCCGAGCCCAGCACCGTTCCGATGGAGAACGACCACCCCATGTCAGCGCATCACCCCGTCACAGCCGCCCGGCGCGCGGGCCGATCCCGCAGTTCGCCGCGGCGGTGTCCTGCGGCCATGGATCGCGCCGGTCCCGTCTCCGCCTAGACCGGCACATCGTCGTAGCCGCGCGAATGGCCCGATTTCATGTCCTCGACCATGTCCTGCGAGGCCTTCATGGCCATGTCCATGATGCGCGCGGCTTCTTCCGCATAGTCCCGCATGGCCGTGTTCACGTAGTCGGTCTGAACCTCCATCAGATCCGCGGGCGTGCGGCAGGCCAACAGCGCCTTCTGGGTCTCCAGGTCGGTGCGCAGGCGCTCGGTCATGAAGCGCGCGCCTTCCGACATCATGTCCGCGCAGGCCTTCGCGAAGACGGGATTGACGGACATCATCGGCGCCAGCATGGCGGCCATCTCGTTCTCGGGCGGTTTCGTCTTCGGCATGGTCGATCTCCTTGCTGCGGTCTCGGCGGGGTGGGCGGCGGCGGGACGGACCGCGTCACGGCCCGACCGCACCCATGCTGGCGTACCGCCTGTTCGCCGTCAGTCTAGATCCGGCCGGGTCGGGCGTCCTTGATCTCCCGCAAGTCGGAACCGCTTGCCCGCCGGGGCACGGGGCGCGCAGTCTCGGTGTCGGGACGGAGGCCCATCGCCATGCGGATCGCGAGTTTCAATGTCCAGAACCTGAGGCTTCGGCAGGACGCGCGCGGCCCGCGCCTGGAGGGCGCGCGGGACCGGGACGCCGATCTGCCGCAGGACAGGCGCCTCGACGCGATGGACCGGATCCTGACCGCCGAGGTCATCGCGCGCGTCGATGCCGACATCCTCTGCCTCCAGGAGGTCTTCGACCTAGCCACGCTGGACCATTTCCACGACGCGGTTCTGCGGCCGACCGGGGCCGGGGCCTACCCGCACCGGATATGCCGGCCCGGCAATGACGGGCATGGTCTGAACGTGGCGGTGATGGCGCGTCCCGCCCCCGACCGGGTGACGAGTCACGCCGCGGCCACGGCGGCGGATCTGGGCCTGAGCGATCCCGGCGACCTGTTGCGCGGCGGGCCGGTCTTTCGCCGCGACTGCCTGGAGGTCGGGTTCGGCGCGCTGACGCTCTTTGTCTGCCATCTCAAGGCGCCCTATCCCGACCCGGTCCGCGCGGGCGCGATCCGCCGCCTCGAGGTGCAGGCGATCCGGCGCGTCGTCGAGGCCAGCCGGACACGGCCCGACGACGGCCTCTGGATGATCCTGGGCGATCTCAACACGCCCGCCGGCAGCGAAGTCGGCCGGGACGCGGCGCTGCGGCCGCTTCTGGACGGGTTCGCGGTGGACCTGATGACACGCAGGCCCGGGCGGGACGACTGGACCTACGCCATGCCCGGCGGCGGTGCGCGGCTGAGGCTCGACGCGATGCTGGCCTCGCCCGCCCTCGCGCGGCTGGCCGGCGACGCCGTGCCCGGGATCGAGCGGCGCGGCATGGAGAGCGCCGCAGGCGGCGGGGCGGGCTGGCCCCTGTCGGAGGTCGCATCGCCGCGCCCCCATGCCAGCGATCACGCGGCGATCTGGATCGACCTGCCCGACGCGATCTTCACCTAGGCGGACGGCCCGCGCCGCCGCCTTCGCAGCGCGGAGCGGGCTGGGGCGGGCGCGGGGTATCGGCGCGAAGCATCGCCTTGGCGGTTGACGACCCGAGCGGGGCTTCTCACGATGAGAAGGGGGGTCAAGACACTGAAAACGTGAGTGGAATCAATATTTGGATGGCGGTCGGCCCGACGGTCGGAACGCCTTGCGGGGCCGGGTTCCGCGCCGATCGTGGCGTGTTCTTCACCCGCCGGCCACGGTCGCGATCATCGGCTCGGCACGCGCGCCCTCATCCTCCGAAAGCGCGGTGTGTCTCGCGGGGGCGACCAGTTTCGTGGACAAGTCCGGCGTGGTCGCGGGATCCGGCAGCGGGACCGCCGCCCCGACCCGGTCCCCATCCGGAACCGGCCCGAGGGGCATATCACCGTCGTCAGGGGGGCGATCTGTGCGATGCGGACATGGCGGAGCTGCTGAACCGCAGCGCGTTGCGCAGGGTCGGCGGAAACGCGGTGGTGACCCGCACAGGCCCCGAGGCGCTGATCGACACTGGCGGGACGGGCAGGATCCGCGCCGGGCGCGGCCGCGGGATCGTGACGCGGGCGAGATCGTCGGCGCGACAGGTCTGCGGTTGTCCGGCGGGCATTCGGGGCGCGAGAGCGTCGAGGATACCGGCCGGATCGGAGGGACGGGCGGCACGGCGGTCGGGTTCGGTGCGGCGCGTGACCGGCCGCGCCGGCAGCGCGGCGGCGAGAGCGAGATCTTCGGCGATGTCCTGTTCGGCGGATCGGACGACGCGCGCCATGTCTTCGACATCTTCTCCGGCCCGCGTGTCGCGGGCGGTCCCTTCGACGGCGGGGCAGGGACCGACACGCCCGGCGTCGCGGCCAGCCACGCCGCCCCGGAGTTCACCGCGTTCGACGGTTTCGACACGGGGCGCGCGCGCCTCACCGTGACCGCCGAGGGCGGGCAATCGCCTCGGGCTAGTCCGAGAGGTTCCCGATCGTCGGCACCGAGGGGTCGCGTGCCGAGTTGCGCGACACCGTCGCGCCCCCGCCGCCGCGGCCGATGATGCTGGCGGAACTCGCGGGGGCGAAGGGGGGGCAAGGAGGGCCAAGGGGGGATTCGGCCGCGCACCACGGCGGCGGCGCCTCGGCCGAGGCGGGCGTGAGGCAGACGGCGCAGCCGCGCGCAGGTCACCTGGCCGTTCGAGGGGGCGCGACGCGGGGGGCCGGGACGCGGGGGGGGGCGGCCGGGACGCCAGCCTTGGGGATGTCGTCGGCCCGCCCCCCTCGCGTCCCGGCCCGCCATTGGCGTCAGGCGGCGTCGCCCGAGATGCCGGAGATCGCCTGGATCAGGCTGTCCTCGGTCACCTCTTCGGCGGTGAACTCGCGGATGATCTCGCCGTGGTACATCGCCACGATACGGTCCGAGACATGCAGAACCTCGGGCATTTCCGAGGAAATCACGATGACCGCATAGCCCTGGCCGGCGAGATCGCGCAGCAGGTTGTGGATCTCGGATTTCGAGCCCACGTCGATGCCGCGCGTCGGTTCGTCCACGATCAGCACCTCGGGCCGCATGGACAGCCACTTTCCGATCACGATCTTCTGCTGGTTGCCGCCCGAGAGGTTGCCGACCGTGGCCCGCCAGCTTGGCGACTTGATCTGCAACCGGTCGCGGTACTGGTCGTAGATCGAGATCTCGGCGCCGTCGGACACGAAGGGGCCGGCCGTCAGGTCGTCGACCTGGGGCAGGGTGATGTTGTCGCGGCAGTTCATGCCGAGCACGAGCCCCTGTTCCTTCCGGCTTTCGGGCACGAGCGAGATACCCTTCGCGATGGCGTCGATGGGCGACGAGATCGTGACCTCCTCGCCCTTGAGCAGGATGCGCCCCGTGCTCGGCCTGCGCAGCCCGAAGAGCGTTTCCGCGATCTCCGTGCGGCCCGCGCCGACGAGCCCGTAGAAGCCCAGCACCTCGCCCTCGCGCACCTCGAAGGTGGCGTCGCGGAAAAGCTGCCCGCAGGACAGCCCCTCGACCCTGAGCGCCACCGGGCCGAGTTCCACATGGGCGTGGTTGCGGCTGAGATCGAGCGCGCGGCCGATCATCATCCGGGTGATCTCATCCTCGGTCGTCCGGGCCGTGTCGAGCGTGCCGCGATATTCGCCGTCGCGCAGGACCGAGATCCGGTCGGTGATGCGGAAGATCTCCTCCATCCGGTGGGAGATGTAGATGATGCCGACGCCCTGGCGCTTGAGATCCTCGATCACGTCGAAGAGCACGACCTTCTCGGCATCGGTCAGCGAGGCGGTGGGCTCGTCGAAGATCACCGCCTTGGCGTCCACGGTCAGGGCGCGGGCGATCTCGACCATCTGCTGGTTGGCGATGGACAATTCCCCGACCACGGTCCGCGCGTTGAAGCCGACCTTGAGCTTTTTCAGGATCGCGTCGGTGCGGTCGTAGAGCGTCGCCCAGTCGACGCGCCCGAAGCTCTTTCTGGGCAATTCGCCGAGATAGATGTTCTCGGCCACCGAGATATCCTGCGCGAGGCTGAGTTCCTGGTGGATGAACATCACGCCGTTGGCCTTGGCCTCGAGCGGGCCCTTCATGACCGTTTCGCGTTCCCGGATGTAGATGCGCCCGGCGTCGGGCTGGTAGATGCCGCCCAAGACCTTCATCAGGGTCGACTTGCCCGCGCCGTTCTCGCCCATCAGCGCGTGCACCTCGCCCGGCCGGACCGAGAAGCTGACCCCGTCGAGGGCGCGCACGCCGGGGAAGGTCTTGACGATGCCCTCGAGCCGCAGGGCCGGTGTCTCGCTGGTCATACCTTCAACTCCTCTGCGCCCTTGCGGTTCAGTTGCCTGTCGAGGAACAGCACCGCGATCAGGATCGTGCCGATCACCAGGTTGACGGTCTCGGTATCGGCGCCGATGTGGTTCAGCCCGCGCCGCAGAAGCTGGATCGCGATGACCCCGCCCAGCGTGCCGATGATCGAGCCCTTGCCGCCCGCCAGCTTCGTGCCGCCCAGCACCACCGCGGTGATCGCCCAGAGCTCGAACAGCATGCCGTCATTGGGGTTGACCGAGCCGCTGCCCGAATAGAACACCACCGCCGAGAGCGCCGCGAGAAAGCCGATCAGGACGAAGTTGATCACGAAATGCGGCCCGACGCGGATGCCGGCATTGACCGCCGCCTCGCGATTGTTGCCGATGGCGTAGGCGTTGCGCCCATGCACCGTGCGCGTCATCACCAGCCAGACGATCACCACGACGGCGATCAGGACCAGGGCCGGCGTCTCCAGCCCGAAGATGTCGGCCTCGGCGATGTCGACCATGGTCCAGTTCAGGTGATAGGTCGGGTTCTCGCCGTTATACATGAAGACCAGGCCGCGATAGCCCAGCATCGCGCCCAGCGTCACGATGAAGGCGTCGACGCCCGTCTTCCAGACGATCACGCCGTTGATCAGGCCCAGAAGGCAGCCCGTGAAGAGCGCGAAGAGCCAGGCCAGCGGGATCGCGCTGTCGCCCATCGCCTCCATGAAGGGCCAGTTCATCGAGTCGAGCATCACGATGCCCGCCAGCGCGTAGGTGGCGCCCACGGACAGGTCGATATTGCCGTTGATCATCACCACCGTCATGCCCACCGCGATGATGCCGATGGGGGCCGACTGCTTCAGCAGCAGCAGCATGTTGTCGAGGTCCATGAAGGCGCTGTCGCTGAGCGACCACCACCGGCCGGCCACCTCGAAGAACACCAGCTGGAAGAGGATGAAGGCCCAGATCGCGCTGTTCTTGACCAGCTTCTTGAGGGTTTCGTTCTGCATGGGTCCAATTCCTCAGGCGATGGGCGACCAGAGCTTTCCGCGCTTGGTGGCGATGTCGAGCCAGACCGCGAGGATGATGATGATCCAGGTCACGACGAACTGGACGTAGAATTCCAGGCCCGCCAGCAGAAGGCCGTTCTGGATGAAGCCCAGGATCAGCACGCCGATGACGGTCTTGAAGACGGTGCCCGACCCGCCCAGGAGCGAGGCGCCCCCCAGGATCACGGCGGCCAGCACCTCGAGCTCCATGCCCTGGCCCACGGTATTCTGCGCGCCCATCGTGCGGCTGGCCTGGATCAGGCCCGCCGTGGCCACGCAGAAGGCCGAGATGATGTAGGTCATGAACACCACGCGCGCCCGCGGGATGCCCGAGAAGGTCGCCGCCGTCCCGTTGCCGCCCACGGCATAGACCTTGCGCCCGAAGGGCGTCTTGGCAAGCATGATGCCCAAGATGGCTGCCAGCAGCCCGAAGAGCAGCACCGGGATCGGGATGCCCAGCGCCGAGCCGCGGCCGAAGACGTCGAACCAGGTCTCGCCCTGATTGGCGATATCCATGTTCTGGCCGCCGGAATAGGTCAGGGTCAGCCCGTGGATGGCCGAGAGCATCCCCAGCGTCACGATCAGCGAGTTGAGCCTGAGATACCCGATCAGGAAGCCGTTGATCGCACCCAGAACCAGCGTCATGGCGAACATCGCGGGAATGGCCAGCGCCGGGCCGAAGGCGGGGTTCTCGTGCAGATCCAGCACGACGATCGTCGAGAAGGACAGCATCGAGCCCACCGAGAGGTCGAGATTTCCGCCGATCACGACAAAGGTGACGCCAAGCGCCATGATGCCGAGGATCGCCGAGGAGCGCACCACGCCAAAGACGTTGTCCATGTCGATGAAGCGCGGGTTCCACAGGGTGAAGCCCACCATGAACACGACGAAGGCGACGAGGATGCCCTGCCGGGCCAGCACGCCGCCGACCGATTTCATTGCCGTGTCGGCCATGTCTCTCTCTCCTCCCATTCCGCACGCGGGTCCGGCCGGGCGTCTGTGCGCGCCCGCAGCCGCCGGTCCGCGTCAGACCAAGGTCATCCCCCCGTCGATCATCACGATCTGACCGGTCATGTAGTCGCTGGCGCGCGAGGCCAGGAACGTGGTGGTTCCGGTGATGTCCTCGGGCCGGGCCACGCGGCCGCGCAGGATCTCGGCCGAGAACTCCTCCATCGCCTGGCCGGGGCGCTCGGCG
This sequence comes from uncultured Roseicyclus sp., assembly GCA_964525355.1. Lineage (GTDB taxonomy): Bacteria > Pseudomonadota > Alphaproteobacteria > Rhodobacterales > Rhodobacteraceae > Roseibacterium. The sequence goes on along the minus strand of CAZGHJ010000015.1, from coordinate 4,078 downwards.
GCGCCGATATCCATCAGGTCGCGGTCGACCTGTTCCCACATCTCGGTGGCGACCACGCCGGGCGCGAAGCCCGTGACGGTGATATCATGCTTGGCCAGGTCGCGCGCGGCCGATTGCGTCAGGCTGACCACGGCCCATTTCGAGGCGCAGTAGGGCGCCACGTTGTCGAAGCCCTGCCGCGAGGCGATGGACGCGGTGTTCACGATCTTGCCGCCGCCGCCCTGCGCGATCATCTGGCGCGCGGCCTCCTGCATGCCCACGAGGCAGCCGAGGCCGTTCACGTCCATGATGAAGGACCAGTTCTCTTCGGTCACGTCGAGGAAGTTCATCGGCTTGTTCACGCCGGCATTGTTGAACATCACGTCGAGCCGGCCGAATGCGGCGACGGTGTCCTCGATCATGCGGCGGGTCTGGGCCCGGTCGCGCACGTCGACGCCGGCCGAGATGACGGTGCCTTCGGTGGCCCCCAGCCGCTTGCGGTTGGCCTCGGCCACCGAGGCGGCGAGATCGGCGTTCACGTCCGCCACGCAGACCTTCGCGCCGTCGTCGAGCAGCGCCTCGGCGATCGCGCGCCCGATGCCACGGGCGGCACCCGTGACGATGCACGCGCGCCCCTCAACTCCACGAGGTTCGGCCAAGGCAAAGCCCCCCTGTCGATACGTATCCTGTGGGAAAAGGTGGCACGGGGGCCGGCCAAGTGGCGGCCGACCCCCGCACCGGGGAGGGAGCTCAGAAGACCGGGCGGTCGAACTCTTCCATGTTGTCCTGGGTGATCTTCGGCGTGTCGAAGTAGTTCAGGAACGGCACCTCTTCGCCGGCGAGCACGTCGAGCGCGGTCTGGAGCGCGGCCTCGGCGTCATCGACGGGCGACTGGTAGATCGAGCCCCAGTATTCGCCGCGCTCCATCGCGTCGTAGCCGACGGCGAAGTTCGTGGCGCCGACGAAGACGATCTCGTCCGCACGGCCCGCGGCCAGCGCCGCGTTCAGGGCGCCGACGCCCATGTTGTCGTCGCCGGAATAGACGCCGTCGATGTCGTCATACTGCACCAGGAAGGCTTCCATCACGCGCTGGCTGTCCTCGCGGTTCCAGTTGCCCGGCTGGCTGTCGATCAGCGTGACGTTCGGGCAGACCTCGGGCAGGCGCTCCTCGAAGCCCTGCGCGCGCTCGATGGCGGTGGTGTAGCCGGGCTGGCCGGTGATCTGGACGATCTGGGCCTCGTTCTCGATGCCCATTTCGGTGAACCGGTCGCACATGATCTCGGCCGAGCGGGCGCCCTGCGTGATGTTGTCCGGCCCCGAGAAGGAGCGCACGAAGTCGAAGCCGTCCTCGGCGATGTTGGAATTGGTGATGATGACGGGGATCTCGGCCTGGTAGGCCTCGCGCACGGCGGGGATCACGGCCTGGCCGTTCGTGGGCCAGATGATCATCGCGTCCACGTCCTGCTGCACGAGGTCCTGGATCTGCGCGATCTGGCGCGCCACGTCGCCGCCGGCATCGAGCACCACGACCTCGACGTCGGGGTTTTCCGCGGCGGCCGCGATGAAGGCCTGCTCGTAGGTCGTCTGGTAGCTGTCGACGCCCACGTTGTTCTGGGTGATGCCGATGGTCACGGATTGTGCCGATGCCACGCCGCCCATCGCGATGAGCGCGGTGGTGCAGGCGAGCGAAAGTCTGGTCTTGCTGGTCATGTCGTTCCTCCCTGTGGGTCTCTTGAGATTGCCGCCGTCCTCCCGGCCCCGGGAATCGCCCGGTGCAACCTGTCTTTATCCAGATTGAAAATCGGCGGCTGCGGGCCGGCCAATTTATCCATTATGGTTACAAACACATCCGTTATGGATATTTTGCAGCGTGCGGGGCTACCCTCAAAATGGACAATTAACCGAGGTCACCATGAAACGACCGCTCATGCCACCCAGTGGTTCACCCTCCGGCAGACTGATGTATTCGCAATCGCTCGAAAATCATCAATTTGGACAGGACGTCGCATCTCCGGGGCGGCGCGCGGCCGGTGGCGTGGTCGAGGCGGAGCTCGAGCGCGTCGTGGCCTTCCTGGGCGATATCTGCGTCGAGATCGACACCTCGCTCGAGCCCACGACCCCCAATCCGCATCTCAACATGATCCTGCACCTGATGAAGGGGCATCTGGAAGGGCGGCTGGTCTCGGCGTCGTCGATGGCCTCGGCCTCGGGCGTGCCCTACGCCACGGCCATGCGCAAGCTTGCGGACCTGAACGAGGCGGGGTTCGTCGAACACCGGCCGCGCACGAAATCGGGCCGCAGCTTTTCGCTGCATCCCAGTGCGGCGCTGATCGCGCGTTTCGGCGAGATCGCCAGCCGGATCGGCCGCCTGGCGCGCGCGAGTTTCCGCCAGGACGGGGCCGAGGCGGACTATTTCTACGGCGGCTCCTACATCCCCGGCCAGGCGTCGATCCCGCCGCCGACCGCCCTTCTGTCGCCGCTGAAGCTGGTGGGCGGTCTGCGCATCCTCGTGCATGGCGACCCGACCTTCATGGTCATGGGCAATCTCAAGCGGCAGTTCGAGCAGATCGTCGGCACGGACATCCACCAGCGCGCCTTTTCCATCGACCGGCTGCGTCAGGAGGCGCTGCGCAATGCCGAGCGCAAGCAGAGCGCCTATGACCTGATCGCCGTGGACCTGCCCTGGCTGGGGGAGTTCGTGACCAGGGGCGTCATCAGCCCGCTGCCCGAGGTCATGGACACCGAGCGGCTCGATCCGGGCGATTTCCACACCGCGGGCTGGCGCGCGGTCCACTGGGACGGGGTGCCCTACGGCGTGCCCAGCCAGACCACGCCGGAGCTGATGTTCTACCGCAAGGACTGGTTCGCCGAGGCGGGCCTTGCGCCGCCGGTGACGAGCGAGGACGTGATCGCCGCCGCCGCGCATTTCCACGACCCGCGCAGCGGGCGCTACGGCGTCGCCTGGAACGCGGCGCGCGGCACGGCGCTGGGCCATACCTTCATCATGACCTGCGCCGCCTTCGGCCAGCCGATCATCGACCTGCCGAAGGAGGCCGGCGGCTATGCCGCGGACCGGCTGGGCGCGGGGCAGTACACGCCCCGGCTCGACACCGACCGGGCGCTGGCCGCGGCGGAATACCTGATGCGGCTGCTGGAATTCTCGCCGCCCGACATCCTGTCGATGTCCTGGTTCGAGCGGATCCGGCCCTATGCCGCGGGCAAGGTGGCGATGGCCTATGGCTACACGCTTCTGGCGCCGTATTTCGAGCTGGACGCCACCTGTCCGGCCCATGGCAACACCGGCTACCTGCCGCATCCGCACGGGCCCCAGGGCGCGCCGATCGCGCCGGTGGGCGGATATGCGCTGTGCATTCCGGCCAATCTCGACAGGGACCGCGTGGCCGACGTGGTCGAGGCGCTGGTGGCCTTCACCTCGCCCGGGGCGCAGAAGCTCTACGTCCAGAGCGGCAGCCGCACGGCGCCGCGCTACTCGGTGGGCGCCGATCCCGAGGTGCGCCGCCTGTCGCCGGTCTTCGAGACCGTCGACCAGATGTCCTGGCGCGACGAGCTGCAATTCTGGCCGCGCCCGCCGATCCCGCAGATCTCGGGCATCATCGAGCTGTGCGGGACCGAACTTCACGACATGCTGCGCGGCCTCGTCAGCCCGCGCGACGCGCTGGCCCGCATCCAGACGGCAGCCGAAGAGCTGCTGCGAAAACCAGTCCACTAGGGAGGAACACATGGACCCCGATCGCCTGAAGGGAAAGAACATCCTGATCACCGGCGCCGCGCGCGGCATGGGCGCGGCCAATGCCGAGGCCTTCGCCGCACAGGGCGGCAATGTCTGCCTCGGCGATCTGGATCTCGACGCCGCGCAGGAGGTGGCCGACAGCATCAACGGACGCGGCAACGGCAAGGCCATCGCGGTGCGGATGGACGTGACCCGGCGCGAGGACAACGCCAATGCCGTCGGCGCGACGGTCGAGGCCTTCGGCTCGATCAACGTGGGCCTGTTCAATGCCGGCCTGAACAAGCCCCGGTTCTTCATGGATATCGATGAAGACAACTGGGACATGATCATGAACGTCAACACCAAGGC
>CAZGHJ010000014.1:4224-23330 GCA_964525355.1 uncultured Roseicyclus sp. | reverse complement strand
TCCTGTTCAATCTCGGCTGGGTCTTCATCCCCTTCGCGATGATCGTGATCGTGGGTTCGGCCAATGCGGTGAACCTGACCGACGGGCTTGACGGGCTGGCGATCATGCCGGTCATGATCGCCGCCGGAACGCTGGGCGTGATCGCCTACGCGGTGGGCCGCGTGGACTTCACCGAGTATCTCGACGTCCATTACGTGCCCGGCACGGGCGAGCTTCTGGTCTTCACCGCGGGGCTGATCGGCGGCGGCCTCGGCTTCCTGTGGTACAACGCACCGCCCGCGGCAGTCTTCATGGGCGACACCGGATCGCTCGCGCTGGGCGGCGCGCTGGGCGCGATCGCGGTCTCCACCAAGCACGAGATCGTCCTGGCCATCGTCGGCGGGCTGTTCGTGGCCGAGGCGGTCAGCGTGATCGTCCAGGTCGCCTATTTCAAGGCCACCGGAAAGCGCGTCTTCCTGATGGCGCCGATCCACCACCATTTCGAGAAACAGGGCTGGGCCGAGCCGCAGATCGTCATCCGCTTCTGGATCATCTCGCTCATCCTTGCGCTGATCGGCCTGGCCACGCTGAAGCTGCGCTGAGGCGCGCGACGGCTGGCGGACGGCAGGCGGGCCGGCTATGCCTGCGCCCGGCACAGCGGACAGGAGCGGCGATGATCCCGGTCGGTGAATTCGAAGGCGAGAGGGTGCTGGTTCTGGGCCTCGGGCGCTCGGGGCTTTCGGCGGCGCGCGCGCTGCGCGCCGGCGGCGCGCAGGTGCTGGCCTGGGACGATGGCGCGGGCGGTCGCGCGGCGGCGGAGGGCGAGGGCTTCACGTTGCACGACCCCATGGGCAAGGACGCGTTCCACGGCGTGGCCTGCCTTGTGACATCGCCCGGCATCGCGCATCTCTATCCCGCGCCGCACCGCGCCATCGCCGCCGCCATGGCCGAGGGTATTCCCGTCGACAACGACATCGGCCTGTTCTTCCGCGCACTGGGGCAGGGCGCGTGGGTGACCCATGACAGCCCGCCGCGCGTGGTGGCGATCACCGGCACCAACGGCAAGTCCACCACCGCGGCGCTTCTGGCGCATATCCTCGAGGTCGCCGGCCGCCCGGTGGCGCTGGCGGGCAATATCGGGCGCGGCGTGCTCGACATCGACCCGCCCGAGGATGGCGCGGTCATCGTGCTGGAACTCAGCTCCTACCAGACCGAACTGGCCCGCGCGCTGACGCCCGACATCGCCGTCTTCACCAATCTCACCCCCGACCACCTCGACCGGCACGGCGGCATGGGCGGGTATTTCGCGGCCAAGCGTCGGCTGTTTGCCGAGGGCGGGCCGGACCGCGCGGTGATCGGCGTGGACGAGCCCGAGGGGCGGTTCCTCGCCAATCAGATGGCCGAAGGTTCGGGCGACGGGCGGCTGATCCGGGTCTCGGCGGGGCGGTTGTCGGGGCCGGGCTGGGACGTCTCGACCCGCAAGGGCTGGCTGTCGGAGACGCGCAAGGCGCGCCAGGTGGCCTCGATCGACCTGCGCGCCCTGCCGGGCCTGCCGGGCGCGCACAACCACCAGAACGCCGCCTGCGCCTACGCGGCCGCGCGGGCGCTGGGCCTGTCGCCCGCCGTGATCGAGGGCGCGCTGAAAAGCTTCACCGGCCTGCCCCACCGCAGCCAGCGCGTGGCCGAGATCGGCGGGGTGGCCTTCGTCAACGACAGCAAGGCCACCAACGTGGACGCCGCGATCCAGGCGCTCTCGGCCTTCCCGCGCATCCGCTGGATCTGCGGCGGGCTGGCCGATCCGGCCGCGCTCGGGGCCCTCGAGGCGGCGGCGGGCAACGTGGCCAAGGCCTACGTCATCGGGCGCGAGGCGGAGGCGTTCGCCGTCGCGCTGGGCGGCGTGCCCTCCGAGGTCTGCGGCGACATGGCCACGGCCGTCGCCCGCGCAGCCGCCGAGGCCGAGCCGGGCGATACCGTGCTTCTGGCGCCGGCGGCCAAGAGCTTCGACCAGTACGACAGTTTCGAGGCCCGCGGCGAGGATTTCATCGCCGAGGTCGGCAGACTGACCCGCTGATCGCGCCGGCGGCGACCGCGTCCCGCGTGCCACCGTCAAACCTTTTTGTGGCTTCTGCCCCAAATTCAGGCTAAACTGTGGCATCGGACGCGGGCCAACCCGCGCGGGTGAGCAGTGACGCGGGCGCCAACAGTCCGCGACCATATGAATGGGCCGAACGGCCCGGGCAGGCGACATGACGGAAATCGCGCATGGCACGATCGTCGTGCAATCGGGCGAGGCGGTGCTGCCGCGCTGGTGGCGCACGGTCGACCGGGTGACCATCGGCTGCATCCTCGGCCTTTTCGCGATCGGCATCCTGCTGGGCTTCGCGGCCTCGCCGCCTCTGGCCGAGCGCAACGGCCACGATCCCTTCCACTACGTCATCCGGCAGGCGGCCTTCGGCGGCATGGCGCTGGGCGTCATGGTGCTCGTGTCGATGATGACGCCCACCACCGTACGCCGCCTGAGCGTCCTGGGCTTCTTCGCCGCGCTGGGCGCGCTGATGCTCCTGCCGGTCTTCGGCACCGATTACGGACAGGGCGCGACGCGCTGGTTCTCGCTGGGTTTCGCCTCGGTGCAGCCCTCGGAATTCCTCAAGCCCGTCTACGTGGTCTTCACCGCGTGGATGATTTCGGCCAGCCAGGATCTGGGCGGGCCGCCGGGCAAGACGGTGTCGCTGGTGGTGACGCTGACCATCGTGGGCTTTCTGGCCATGCAACCCGATTTCGGGCAGGCCGCGCTGATCGTCTTTGCCTGGTCGGTGATCTATTTCGTGGCCGGCGCGCCCATGGCGATCCTGATGGGCGTGGTCGGCGCGGTGGGGCTGGCGGGCTACGCGGCCTACCAGAACTCCGAGCATTTCGCGGGCCGGATCGACGGCTTTCTCACGCAGGAGATCGAGCCCAATTCGCAGATCTGGTTCGCCATGGACGCGATCCGCGAGGGCGGGCTGTTCGGGGCGGGGCTGGGCGAGGGTTCGGTCAAGTGGACGCTTCCGGATGCCCATACCGATTTCATCATCGCGGTGGCGGCCGAGGAATACGGGGTGATCCTCGTCTTCATCATCCTCGCGCTCTTCGCCACCATCACGCTCAGGAGTTTCCTGCGCCTGATCCGCGAGCGCGATCCCTTCATCCGTCTGGCGGGCACGGGGCTGGTCAGCCTCATCGCGCTTCAGGCGGTCATCAACATGGGCGTCTCGGTGCGGCTTCTGCCGGCCAAGGGCATGACGCTGCCCTTCGTCAGCTATGGCGGCTCGTCGCTGATCGCGATGGGCGTTGCGGTGGGCATGGTGTTGTGTTTCACCCGCACCCGGCCGCAGGGCGAGATCGGCGACATCCTTCTCTCGCGGCGCAGGTAGGACGGACCCACACCCATGACACCCGGCGCACCCCATCTCATCATCGCGGCAGGCGGCACGGGCGGCCACATGTTCCCCGCCCAGGCGCTGGCCGAGGCCATGGTGCGCCGCGGCTGGCGGGTGACGCTCTCGACTGACGCGCGCGGCGCGGGTTACGCGGGCGGGTTTCCCCACACCGTCGACGTGCGCCGCGTGGCCTCGGCCACCTTCGCGCGCGGCGGGATCCTGTCGAAGGCGCTGGTACCGGTCCGGGTGCTTGCGGGCATCGTTCAGGCCTCGGTCCGGATGCTGCGCGAACGGCCCGCTGTCGTGGTAGGCTTCGGCGGCTACCCGGCGATCCCGGCGATGGCGGCGGCCTGGCTGACCCGCCGGCCGCGCGCGCTCCATGAGCAGAACGGGGTGCTGGGCCGGGTGAACCGGCTTTTCGCGAAACGGGTCGATTTCGTCGCCTGCGGGATGTGGCCGACGGAACTTCCGGCGGGCGTGGCGGGCGTGCATACCGGCAACCCGGTGCGCGCCGCGATCCTCGCCCGCGCCGGCGCGCCCTACATGCCGCCCGGCGACTGGCCGATGAACCTTCTGGTCTTCGGCGGCAGCCAGGGCGCGCGGGTGCTCTCGGACGTGGTTCCCGAGGCGATCGCGCGCCTGCCCGAGGACATGCGCGCCAATCTCCGCGTGGCCCAGCAGGCCCGGCCCGAGGATATCGAGCGCGTCGCGCAGGCCTATGACGCCATGGGCGTGCGGGCCGAGGTGCTGCCCTTCTTCGAGGACATGCCCCGCCGCCTGACCGAGGCACAACTGGTCATCGCGCGCGCCGGCGCCTCCTCGGTGGCAGATATCTGCGTGGTGGGCCGGCCCGCGATCTACATTCCCTACGCCGCCGCCCTGCGCGACGAGCAGACCGCCAATGCCCGCGGCCCCGTCGATGCCGAGGCCGCCGCGCTGATGCCCGAAAGCCGCCTTACCCCCGAGGTGCTGGCCGAGACCGTCGCCGCCATCCTCACCCAGCCCGACGCGGCGCTGCGCATGTCCCAGGCCGCGCTGCACCTGTCGGTGCCGGACGCCACCGACCGTCTCGTGGCGCTGGTCGAGGAACTGGCCGGACACGCCGGAAAGGAGGCCGCATGACCGCCGCCGCAACCAAGCTTCCCACGAAACTGGGGCCGATCCATTTCGTGGGCATCGGCGGGATCGGCATGTCGGGTATCGCCGAGGTGCTGCTGAACCACGGCTATGACGTCCAGGGCTCGGACCTGAAGCCCTCGAAGATCACGAACCGGCTGGCGGATCTGGGGGCGCGCATCTTCATCGGACAGACGGCAGAGAACCTCGAGGCGGCGGAGGTCGTGGTGATCTCGAGCGCGATCAAGCCCGGCAATCCCGAGCTCGACGCGGCGCGCGCGCGCGGGCTGCCGGTGGTGCGGCGCGCCGAGATGCTGGCCGAACTCATGCGCCTGCGCTCCAACATCGCGGTGGCCGGCACCCATGGCAAGACGACCACGACGACGCTGGTGGCGACGCTGCTCGACGCCGGCGGCGTCGACCCGACGGTGGTGAACGGGGGCGTCATCCACGCCTATGGCTCCAACGCGCGCGTGGGGCAGGGCGAGTGGATGGTGGTGGAGGCCGACGAGAGCGACGGCACCTTCAACCGTCTGCCCGCCACCATCGCCATCGTGACCAATATCGACCCCGAGCACATGGAGCACTGGGGCAATATCGAGAACCTGCGGCAGGGTTTTTTCGACTTCGTCTCGAACATCCCCTTCTACGGGCTCGCCGTCTGCTGCACCGATCACCCGGAGGTTCAGGCGCTGGTGGGCCGCATCACCGACCGGCGCGTGGTGACCTTCGGCTTCAACGCGCAGGCCGACGTGCGCGCGGTGAACCTGACCTACAGGGCGGGGGCCGCGCATTTCGACATCGCGCTTCAGGCCGAGGGCAAGCTGATCGAGGGCTGCACCCTGCCGATGCCGGGAGATCACAACGTCTCGAACGCGCTCGCGGCCGTCGCCGTCGCGCGTCACCTCGGTCTCAAGACCGCCGAGATCCGCGACGCGCTGGCCGGCTTCGGCGGCGTTAACCGGCGCTTTACCAAGGTCGGCGAAGTTGGGGGCGTGAGCATCATCGACGATTACGGACATCATCCGGTTGAAATCGCCGCTGTGTTGAGGGCGGCCCGTCAGGCCGTGTCCGACCGTCCCGGAGCGCGCGTGATCGCGGTCCACCAGCCGCACCGCTACACGCGGCTGGCATCCCTGTTCGAGGATTTCTGCGCCTGCTTCAACGACGCCGACGTGGTCGGCATCGGCGAGGTCTTCGCCGCCGGCGAGGATCCGATCCCGGGGGCGAGCCGGGATGACCTGGTCGCGGGGCTGATCCGCCACGGCCATCGTCACGCGCGCGCCGTGACCTCCGAGGACGATCTGGAGCGGCTGGTGCGGGCCGAGGCGCGGCCGGGCGATATGGTCGTCTGCCTCGGCGCGGGCACCATTTCGGCCTGGGCGCAGGCCCTGCCGGCGCGGCTTTCGGACCTGGAAAAACGGGTGGTGTCGGGGTGAGGGGACAACGCGCACTTGAGGAGAGCAGATCATGCGCTTGTCATTGAAGCCGGAGCGTCGCCGCGCCGCGGCGGGGCCTCCGCGCAATCGAGGGGGAGGGGCGTGATGCCGATCTCCCTTCTTCTGGCGGGGCTTTGGATCCTGGTCGCCTGGGGCGCGAACGGCGCACCGGCGAAGATGCAGCTACCCGTGTCCTGGGCGCTGATCGTGACGGGGATCCCGCTTCTGGGCATGGTCACGATGGAGCTTGGGCCCGTGGCGGGGCTCGGCGGGCTGGCGCTCGGCGTGCTTCTGATCCGGCGTCCGCCGCAGGAGCGTCCCGCGACGGGCGAGCGGTGATGGCGCTGTCGCTGATCCTCGCCTGCGTCTGGGCGGTCGTGTCGGTCCTCGCCGCGATGATGCCGCAGCGTTTTCACTGGCCCGCGGCCTGGGTGCTGATCGCCACGGGCATCCCGATCCTCGGCTTCGTCACCTGGCAGGCGGGCCCGGTCTGGGGCCTGATCTGCCTCGCCGCCGGTGCCTCGGTGCTGCGCTGGCCGCTCCTGCGCGCGGGCCAACGGCTGCGCGGCGTTCTGCTGCGGGCGGACCGCGCCGAGTGAACGCCCTGGCACGGGACATGCCGTACCGGGCAGGCCGGTCGGCCCCCCACGCCGATGCGCGCGCCGGAGACGGCACGCATGAGCCGGGTCTGGAAACCCGGTCCGATCCGGGCTAGGCGCGGCCCATGATCCCGCTTCCCGCCCCGCGCGGCCGGCTGACGCCGAACCGCCCCCTCTCCGACCTGACATGGCTGCGTGTCGGCGGCCCGGCGGACTGGCTGTTCCAGCCGGCGGACGAGGCCGATCTGGCAGACTTCCTCGCCGCGCTCGACCCGGGCCTGCCCGTCTTCCCGATGGGCGTGGGCTCGAACCTGATCGTGCGCGACGGCGGGGTCGACGGTGTCGTCATCCGCCTCGGCCGCGGCTTCAACGCCGTGACCATCGAGGGCGACACGGTCACGGCAGGCGCCGCCGCGCTCGACGCGCAGGTCGCCAGACGCGCGGCCGAGGCGGGGCGCGACCTGACCTTCCTGCGCACGATCCCCGGTTCCATCGGGGGCGCGCTGAGGATGAACGCGGGCTGCTACGGCACCTATGTGGCCGATCATTTCGTCTCGGCCCGCGCCGTCCTGCGCGACGGGCGGCGCGTGGTCCTGGGGCCCGGCGACATCGCCTTCGCCTACCGCCAGACCGACCTGCCCGAGGGCGCTGTCGTCACCGAGGTGGCCTTCCGCGCGCCCGAAGGCGATCCGCAGGCGCTTGCCGCGAAGATGGCGGACCAACTCGCCCGGCGCGACGCGACCCAGCCCGTGAAGGACCGCAGCGCGGGCTCCACCTTCCGCAATCCGGCCGGGTTTTCCTCCACCGGGCGCGCCGACGACACGCACGAGCTCAAGGCGTGGAAGGTGATCGAGGATGCCGGCCTGCGCGGTGCGCGGCTCGGCGGGGCGCAGATGTCGCCCAAGCATCCGAACTTCCTCGTCAATACCGGCGGCGCCACGGCGGCCGATCTCGAGGGTCTGGGCGAGGAGGTGCGAAAAAAGGTTTTCGCCCACAGCGGAATTTCGCTAGACTGGGAAATCATGCGCATAGGCCGGCCGGGCACGGATCCCGGGCGTGGCGGATAAGGCGCAGCAACCCCGCATCAGACGGGGCGCGGAACGATAACCGCCGACCGGGACGGAAAAAACCCGGCGGCATACAGAGGCAGACCGTTGGTGACAGGTTCGAGCAGACCTGCCTGCCGTGTCGTGGTCCTGATGGGTGGCCCCTCCGCCGAGCGCGAGGTGTCGCTCAGTTCGGGACGTGGCTGCGCGGAGGCGCTACGCGGCGAGGGATATGACGTGACCGAGGTCGATGCCGGCCCGGACCTCGCCACGCGTCTGGCCGAAATCGCCCCCGATGTCGTCTTCAACGCGCTCCATGGCCGCTGGGGCGAGGATGGCTGCGTGCAGGGCCTGCTGGAATGGCTGCGCATCCCCTACACCCATTCGGGCGTGCTGGCCTCGGCGCTGGCCATGGACAAGACCCGCACGAAAGAGGTCTTCCGGGTGCATGGCCTGCCGGTGGTGGAGAGCCGCCTGTGCAGCAAGGCCGAGGTGGCGGCGGGTCACGTCATGCCGCCCCCCTATGTGGTCAAGCCCAACAACGAGGGCTCCTCGGTGGGCGTCTACCTCGTGACCGACGGCGCCAACGCGCCGCCCGCGCTGGGCCCCGAGATGCCGGAAACCGTGATGGTGGAGGCCTATGTCGCAGGCCGCGAGCTGACCGTGTCCGTGGTGGGCGCGGGCGCGGGCGATCCGGGGCCGCTGACCGTGACCGATATCGTGACCGAGGGCTGGTACGATTACGACGCCAAGTACAGGCCCGGCGGCTCGCGCCACGTCGTGCCCGCCGATATTCCGCCCGAGATCTTCGACGCCTGCATGACCCATGCCGCGCGCGCGCACACGCTCCTCGGCTGCCGCGGGGTCAGCCGCACCGATTACCGCTGGGACGAGGCGCGCGGGCTGGACGGCCTGATCCTGCTGGAGACCAACACCCAGCCGGGCATGACGCCCACCTCGCTCACCCCGGAGCAGGCGGAGCACCGGGGGATCACCTTCGGCGCGCTCTGCCGCTGGCTTGTGGAGGATGCCTCATGCGACCGCTGATCGCCCGCCGCGGACCGCTTCATGGGCGGCACGCGGCCCCGCCGCCCGCCGCGACGCGCCCCGATCCCGCGCCCTCGCGCCTGACCTACCGGGTGCAGCGGCTGTGGCTCACGCCGGTCGTCCGCGCCGCGTTTCGCGTGTGGCTGCCGGTCTTCGCGCTTGCGCTGGCGGTCCTGTGGTACGCCACCGACGAGGCGCGCGTCGCCGCTCTGACCGACCAGCTGGCCGAGATCCGCCGCGAGATCGAGGATCGCCCCGAGTTCCGGCTCAACGTGCTGTCCATCCAGGGCGCGAGCGCGGCGGTCACCGAACAGGTGCGCGCGGGCCTCGCGCTCGACCTGCCGGTGTCGTCCTTCGACGTGGACCTCGCCGAGCTGCGCGGCCGGGTCGAGGCGCTTCCGGCGGTGGCCGAGGCGGATGTGCGCATCGAGGCGGGCGGCTATCTTGCGGTCCGCGTCCAGGAGCGGGTGCCGGCGCTGATCTGGCAGACCCGTGCGGGCACGGTCCTGATCGATGCCGAGGGGCAGACCATCGCGCCGCTCGTCGACCGGCCCGAGGCCGCCGGCCTGCCCATGGTGGCGGGCGCGGGTTCCGATCTCGCCGTGGCCGAGGCCTTCGAGCTTCTCGAGGCGGCAGCACCGCTGGGCGAACGGATGCGCGGGCTGGTGCGCGTCGGCCTGCGGCGCTGGGACGTCGTGCTTCAGGACGGGCCGCGCATCCTTCTGCCGGCCGAGGGCGCGGCCGCGGCGCTCGACCGGGTGCTTCTGCTGCATGACGTGCAGGACATCCTCGACCGCGACCTGGTGCGCATCGACCTGCGCAACCCCGAACGCATGACCGTAGAACTCACCCCCGCGGCGCTGGAACGGCTGGAGCTTCAGCGCGCGGGTCTTGCCCCTGTCGGAGACGAACGCGGATGAACCTGCTCTACCAGTCCCAACGCGCCATGCGCGCCAAACGCGAAGAGGCCATGCGCCGGGGCGTGGTCGCCGTGCTCGATATCGGCACCTTCAAGATCGCCTGTCTCGTGCTGCGCTTCGACGACACCGACATCGCGCCGGGCGAGGGGATCGGCGCCATGGCGGGCCAGGCCGGATTCCGGGTGATCGGCGCGGCCACCACGCGCTCGCGCGGGGTGCGCTTCGGCGAGATCGACACCGTGCAGGAGACCGAGCGCGCCATCCGCACCGCCCTGCAGGCCGCGCAGAAGATGGCGCAGGTGCGCGTCGACCATGTCATCGTGGCGCTGGCGGGCGGGCGGCCGCGCAGCTACGGGCTCGACGGCGAGGTGGTGCTGCCCGCGGGCAGCGTGAGCGACGGCGACGTGGCCGCCGTTCTGGGCGCCTGCGAGATGCCCGATATCGGCGCGGGCCGCGAGGTGCTGCACGCCCAGCCGGTGAATTTCTCGCTCGATCACCGCACGGGCCTGTCGGACCCGCGCGGCCATGTGGGCGGCCGGCTGTCGGTGGACATGCACCTGTTGACCATCGAGGCCCATGCCATCGAGACGCTGCTGCACTGCGTCAAGCGCTGCGACCTGGACCTCGCGGGGCTGGCCAGCGCGCCCTACGTGGCGGGGATCTCCAGCCTCGTGGAGGACGAACAGGAACTGGGCGCGGCCTGCATCGACATGGGCGGCGGGGCCACATCCCTGTCGATCTTCATGAAAAAGCACATGATCTTCGCCGATACCGTGCGCATGGGCGGCGATCACGTGACCTCCGACATCAGCCACGGGCTGCAGATCCCCATGCCGCACGCGGAGCGGATCAAGACGCGCTTCGGCGGGGTCATCGCCACCGGGCTCGACGACCGGGAGATCATCGAACTGGAGGGCGAGACGGGCGACTGGCACCACGACCGGCGCACCGTCTCGCGCTCGGAGCTGATCGGCGTGATGCGCCCCCGCGTCGAGGAGATCCTGGAGGAGACGCGCGCGCTTCTGGACGCGGCGGGCTTCGAGCATCTGCCGAGCCAGCGCATCGTGCTGACGGGCGGGGCGAGCCTGATCCCGGGGCTCGACGGGCTCGCCAGCCGCATTCTCGGCAACCAGGTGCGCCTGGGCCGGCCGCTGCGCGTGCAGGGGCTGCCGCAATCGGCCTGCGGGCCCGCCTTCTCGGCCTGCGTGGGCCTTGCGCTGTTCGCGGCGCACCCGCAGGACGAGTGGTGGGACTTCGAGACGCCGGCCGACCGCTACCCCGCCCGCAGCCTCAAGCGCGCGGTGCGTTGGTTCCGGGACAACTGGTAGCCCCATATGTCGTGTCGCACGCTAATCCGGCCGTTTTCGGCGGATTTCCGCCCCATATTTCGCGGTTTTTCTCGATTTTATGCGTGACGCGCGGGGCGTGACGCATTAAACTTTTCTCAAATTCGATGAGGCAGGTAAGGCCGAAGCGGCGTCAGACCGGGCCCTTATCTCGACAGAACCGGGCAACCCGGACAACAGGCGGACAGAGCACATGACACTCAATCTTACGATCCCCGATGACCGGCAGGACCTGAAACCGCGGATCACGGTTTTCGGCGTCGGCGGCGCGGGCGGCAATGCCGTCAACAACATGATCCAGCAAAGCCTCGAGGGTTGCGAATTCGTCGTGGCCAATACCGACGCCCAGGCGCTGATGCAGTCGAAGGCGCCAGGCCGCATCCAGATGGGTGCGCGGGTGACCGAGGGACTCGGCGCCGGTGCGCGGCCCGCTGTGGGCGCCAGCGCGGCCGAGGAATCGATCGAGGAGATCGTCGATCACCTCGCCGGGGCGCACATGGCCTTCATCACCGCCGGCATGGGCGGCGGCACCGGCACGGGCGCCGCACCCATCATCGCCCAGGCCGCGCGGGAATTGGGCGTGCTGACAGTGGGCGTGGTCACGAAACCCTTCCAGTTCGAAGGCGCCAAGCGCATGCGTCAGGCCGACGAGGGGATCGAGGCGCTGCAGAAGGTCGTCGACACGCTCATCATCATCCCAAACCAGAACCTGTTCCGGCTGGCCAACGAGAAGACCACCTTCACCGAGGCCTTTGCCATGGCCGACGACGTGCTCTACCAGGGCGTGAAGGGCGTGACCGACCTGATGGTGCGGCCGGGCCTGATCAATCTCGACTTCGCCGACGTGCGCGCGGTGATGAACGAGATGGGCAAGGCCATGATGGGCACCGGCGAGGCCGAGGGCGAGACCCGCGCGTTGCAGGCCGCCGAGAAGGCCATCGCCAACCCGCTGCTGGACGAGATCAGCCTCAAGGGCGCGCGTGGCGTGCTTATCAACATCACCGGCAGCTACGACCTGACGCTCTTCGAACTCGACGAGGCCGCCAACCGGATCCGTGAAGAGGTCGACGCCGACGCCAACATCATCGTGGGCTCCACGCTCGACGACACGATGGAAGGCCGGATGCGCGTCTCGGTCGTGGCCACCGGCATCGACGTGTCCGCCGAGGCCGCCGAACCCCATCGCGACATCTACGGCGCGGCGGCAATGCATGCCAAGCATACCGGCACTGTCCCCGCCGCGGCCACGGGCCACGCCCCGTCGGAGGCACAGCCCGCTGCCGCCGCCGTGGCTGCCGCCGAGGAGGAGCCGACGCTCTTCGAGGAGCTTGGCCACGAGATGCCGCCGGCCGATCTCTTCGCGCCCGAGGCCCCGGCGCAGGATGCGCCCCGGCCCGCCGCTGCCGTGCGGCCCGTGCCGATGCCCGCCGCACAGGCAGGCGCGCCGCACGCGCCCGAAGCGCCGCGGGACGATCGCGGCCATGCCGCCCCGAGGGCCGCCGCTCCCTCCGGCAAGCCCACGCCCGAGGCGCTGACCCGTCTGCGCGACGCGCTCCAGCACGAGACGCCGCGGCCCGGTGCACCCGCGCCGGCCGGCGGCCATGGCACCGAGCACGACGCCCACCAGCCCGCGCGCGGCCGCTTCGGGATCAACAGCCTGATCAACCGCATGACCGGCCATGGCGAGGATGCCTCGGCCCCTGTCGTGCGCCGGACGCCGAACTTCTCGGCGCAGCCGCCGCAGACGCATGTCCCCGCCCGGGACGCCGAGGGCGGCGTCGACCCCGAGCAGGACCGGATCGAGATCCCGGCTTTCCTGCGCCGGCAGGCGAACTGAACACGGTCACAAACCTTGTGACGGGGCCGGCTTTTCGCCGGCCCTTTTCCGTTTCAGGCCAGAGGCTTGGCGCCTTTTTCTACAGGTTTGAGCGGGAATTCGCCGAGCCCTGTCGGCTATGTTGCAGCCCGTCATAATCGTTGAATTGCGTCCTTACCCCCAAATCCGTAAGCGGATGGCATGGGAAGGCCGCGTGGCGGTTCGTTCCATCCTGACAGAGACCGCAGGTCGTCATCGCGAAAACGGGCCGCTCAAGGGCCCGGCGCGGAGGCGCGGGAGGATGCGGCGATCGGGAACGCACAGGACAGCAGGATCGGTTATGCAGGCGACCATCAAATCAGACGTGAGCTTCACCGGTGTGGGGCTCCATACCGGGCGGCTTGCGCGCATGACGATCCGGCCGCGCGCGGCGAACATGGGCCTGTGGTTCCGCCGGATCGACCTGCCGGGCGCCCCCTTCATCCCCGCCCGTTACGACCGGGTGCCCGAAAGCCGGCTCTGCACGCGGCTCGACGGCGACACGGGCGCAGCGGTTTCCACGGTCGAGCATGTGATGGCGGCGCTTGCCGGATGCGGCATCCATAACGCGCTCGTCGAGGTCGACGGGCCCGAGGTGCCGATCCTCGACGGCTCCGCCGCGCCCTTCGTGCGCGGCATCCTCGACGCGGGCATCCGGCCGCAGGACGCGCCGATCCACGCCATCGCGGTGACCCGCGAGATCACGGTGACGGACGGCCCGGCCTCGGCCAGCCTCTCGCCCGCGGACGGTCTCGAGATGGATTTCTCCATCGACTTCGCCGACACCGCGATCGGCCGCCAGCGTCGGGTGGCGAGCCTCGCCAACGGCCGCTTTGTGCGTGAGTATTGCGACAGCCGGACCTTCTGCCGCCAGGCGGATGTCGACGCGATGCACGCCGCGGGCCTCGCGCTCGGCGGCACCTATGACAACGCCGTGGTCGTCGATGGCGGCGAGGTGCTGAGCCCCGGCGGCTTCCGGCACGCCGACGAGGCCGTGCGCCACAAGATGCTCGACGCGCTGGGCGATCTCGCGCTGGCCGGTGCGCCGCTGCTGGCGCGCTACACCGGCGTGCGGGCGGGCCACATGCTCACGAACCGGCTGCTGCGCGCGCTCTTCGCCGCGCCGGGCGCAGCCCGTGTCGTCGAATGCAGCCCCGAACAGGCCGCGCGCCTGCCGGGCATGGGCGTGAAGGCGGCCGATCTGGCCCATGTGGCCTGAGCGCCGCCCGGGCCCGGCCTGACCGGGGCCCGAGGCCCGGCTGCGCGACCGCAGCGGCCTGCGGCAGGGGGCCTCGCATTTCCCGCATTTTGCCCCCGAAACCTTTGTGCTAGGACAAGGCCGGGCGCGGGGTCACGGATACCCGGCCCGGCGCGGGCCGCGGCATCGCGCCCGCACGGGATGATTGGGGAAGGACGCATGAGCTTCGGAAAAGCGGCATCGGCAGTCTGGGTGCGCCGTCTTGGTGGCGTGGCCCTCGTCACGGTCCTGGCGGCCTGCAGCGGCGGCGGCAACACGGGCGGCGGCTTCTTCGCGGCCCGCGACCGGCAGGTTCCTCTGGAACAGCTCGATGCGCAGACGATCTACCAGCAGGGCGAAGCCGCCCTCGACCGCGACCGGCCGGAGCGCGCGGCAGAGCTGTTTTCCGAGATCGAGCGGCTGCACCCCTATTCCGAATGGGCGCGGCGCGGCCTGATCATGGCCGCCTTCGCCTACCATCAGAACCGCGATTACGACAACGCGCGCCTGTCGGCGCAGCGCTTTCTCGATTTCTATCCCGGCGACCCGGACGCGGCCTATGCCCAGTATCTCGTGGCGCTGAGCTATTACGACCAGATGGACCAGGTGGGCAACGATCAGGCCGTCGCCCTCGACGCGCTGCAGGCGCTGCGCCGCGTCATCGAGCGCTATCCCGACAGCGACTATACGCAGGATGCCGTGCTGCGCTTCGACGTGGCCTTCGACCAGCTGGCGCTGAGCGAGATGGAGGTGGGCCGCTACTACCTTCGCCGGCAGCACTATACCGCCGCGATCAGCCGCTTCCGCATCGTGGTCGAGGAATTCCAGACCACGAGCCACACGCCCGAGGCGCTGATGCGGCTGGTCGAGGCCTATCTGGCGCTCGGCCTGACCGACGAGGCGCAGACCGCCGGCGCGATCCTGGGCTACAACTTCCAGGGGTCGCCCTTCTATGACGACGCGTTCCGGCAACTGACGGGGCAGGGCCTCGCGCCCGAAGCCGCAGGTCAGAACTGGCTGCGCGAGGTCTGGGACCAGACCGTGCGGGGCGACTGGCTCTGAGCCATGGGCCGCGGCTCGCCGGCGTCCCCGCCCGGCGCTTGCATCGCGCCCGCGCGCGCCCCATAGGTGCGTCATGCTGCGGCATCTGGACATCCGCGATCTGCTGATCATCGACCGGCTGGAACTGGGCTTTCAGCCGGGTCTGAACGTGCTGACCGGCGAGACCGGCGCGGGAAAGTCGATCCTTCTGGATGCGCTTGGCTTCGTGCTGGGCTGGCGCGGGCGGGCGGACCTGGTGCGGCCGGGCGCCGATCAGGGCGAGGTCGTGGCGGTGTTCGAGATCGGACCCGAGCATCCGGCGCAGGCGATCCTGGAGGACGCCGGCCTGCCGCGCGGGCCGGAGCTGATCCTGCGGCGCGTGAACAGCGCGGAGGGGCGCAAGACCGCCTGGGTCAACGACCGCCGCGCCTCGGGCGATGTGCTGCGGGCCCTGTCCGACGTGCTGGTGGAGTTGCATGGCCAGCAGGACGATCGCGGCCTGCTCGACCCCAGGAACCACCGCGAGATGCTGGACACCTTCGGCGGTCTCGCGCCGCAGCGCGCCGAGGTCGCGGCGGCCTGGCGCGCGCGCGGCAAGGCCGAGGCCGCCCTCTCCGCGGCCGAGGCGCGGCTGGCGGAGATGCGCGCCGAGGAGGATTTCCTGCGCCACGCCGCGGGCGAGATCGCGGCGCTGGGGCCGGTCGCGGGCGAGGAGGCGGAGCTCGACACGCGGCGGCGGCTGATGCAGGCGGCCGAGAAGATGCGCGCCGACGTGGCGCGCGCGGCCGACGCGCTGTCGCCGGGGGGGGCCGAGGGTCGGATCGGCGACGCGCGGCGCTGGCTCGAAGGGCTCGCCGACCGGGCCGAGGGCGGCCTGGAGGCGGCGCTGGCCGCGCTGGAACGGGCGAGCGTGGAACTGTCGGAGGCGCAAGGCGAGGTGGAGCGCTTCGCCGAGACGCTCGTGTTCAACCCGGGCGAACTGGAAGAGGTGGAGGAGCGGCTTTTTGCGCTCAGGGCGCTGGCGCGCAAGCACGGGATCGTCGCCGACGACCTCGCCGCCTTCGGCCAGGATCTCGAGGCGCGGCTGGAATTGCTCGACGGGGGTGCCGAGGAAATCGCGGGACTGCGCGCGGCCCGGGCGGAGGCGGACGCGGCCTGGCGCGCGGCGGCCGAGCGCCTTGGTGCGGCCCGCGCCGAGGCCGCGTCCCGGCTCGACGCGGCGATGGCCGAGGAACTGGCGCCGCTGAAGCTGGAGCGTGCCCTGTTCCGCACCGAACTCGCGCCCGCCGATCCCGGACCCAGCGGTGCCGATGCCGTGACCTTCACCGTGGCCACCAATCCCGGCGCGCCGGCGGGGGCGTTGAACCGCATCGCCTCGGGCGGGGAGCTGTCGCGGTTTCTCCTGGCGCTCAAGGTCTGCCTGACGCGGGATGACAGCGGGCTGACGCTGATCTTCGACGAGATCGACCGGGGCGTCGGCGGGGCCACGGCCGACGCGGTGGGCCGGCGTCTGATGACGCTGGCGGGCGACGGGCAGGTACTGGTGGTCACCCATTCGCCGCAGGTGGCGGCCCTGGGCGCGCATCACTGGCGAGTCTCGAAATCGGTCGAGAATGGCGCGACGCTGAGCCGGGTCGAGGCGCTGGATGCGCCGGCGCGGGTGGACGAACTGGCGCGGATGCTGGCCGGCGACACGGTGACCGACGAGGCCCGCGCCGCGGCGCGCGTGCTTCTGGCGGGCGGGGCCTGAACAGACCTCGCCGTCCCGGGGCGGGACGGCGACCGGGGGAGGCGCGGCCTCGGGCCCCTGCGGGGCCGCTCGGCCGCGCCTTGGGTCCGTCATGTGACGGGCGTTCCCGGGGATAAGACGGGGCCGGCCCCTGGCAGGCCTCTTGCGCCGCCGGTCTTTTCCGGTCTACGCCGGAAGGGCGTTCCGCCACGGTGCCGGGCCCTGCGGCGCGCCGATGTCTGGCCACGTCCGGTCATGTCCGGCCATGTCCGGGGAAAGGCGGCAGTCGGTGGCCGAGAAACGGCGTGCTGTGTTGAGGGAGCCGATCGACCAGGTGGTCTTTGCCTGCCGCGGCGGCTGGCGCATCCTGCGCGAAAAGGCGCCGGGGCAGATCGTCTTCTGGTTCATCGCGCTGGCCGTCGGCATCGCCGCAGGCTTTGCCGCGCTGTTCTTCCGCAAGGGCATCGAGGCGCTGCAACAGACGCTTTACGGCGTCGACAACGTGCGGCTCCTGCACAGTTTCGCCGAGGGGCTGCCGTGGTACCTCATCCTGCTGATCCCCGTGGGCGGCGGGCTGGTGGTGGGGCTTATCCTGCACTGGTTCACGCCCGATGCGCGGGTCCGCTCGGTGGCCGACGTGATCGAGGGCGCCGCGCTCGACAACGGGCGGGTGGAGGTGCGCGCGGGCCTCGCCTCGGCGCTGGCCTCGATGATCACGCTGGGCTCGGGCGGCTCTTCGGGGCGCGAGGGGCCGGTGGTGCACCTCGCCGCCGTCATCTCCAGCAAGGTGTCGGACTGGATGCGCGCCGACGGGATCACGGCGCGCGACCTTTTGGGCTGCGCCGTGGCGGCGGCGGTCTCGGCCAGCTTCAACGCCCCCATCGCCGGCGCGCTCTTCGCGCTCGAGGTGGTGCTGCGGCATTTTGCGGTCCACGCCTTCGCGCCCATCGTCATCGCCTCGGTCGCGGGCACGGTCATCAACCGGCTGGAATTCGGCGACGTGACCGAGTTCAGCCTGCTGACGGACGGTATCCTCCAGTTCTACGTGGAGTTGCCGGCCTTCCTGCTGCTCGGGCTGGTGTCGGGGCTGATCGCGGTGGCATTCATGCGCGCGATCTTCTGGGCGGACGACCTGGGCAACCACCTGCAACGGCGCACCGGCATCCCGCGCTGGCTCAGGCCGGCGGTCGCCGGGCTTCTTCTGGGGGCCATCGCGATCTGGTTCCCGCATATCATCGGCGTGGGCTACGAGACGACCTCGGCGGCGCTGACGGGCGAACTCCTGCTGCACGAGGCGATCGTCTTCACCATCGTGAAGGCCGCGGCGGCGGTGATCACCATCGCCGGCCGGATGGGCGGTGGCGTCTTTTCGCCCTCGCTGATGCTGGGGGCGATGTCGGGGCTGGCCTTCGGGATCATCGCCACCTCGCTCCTGCCGGATGTCTCGGGCTCGCAGACGCTTTACGCGCTGGCCGGCATGGGGGCCGTGGCCGCCGCCGTTCTCGGCGCGCCGATCTCCACGACGCTGATCGTCTTCGAACTGACGGGCGACTGGCAGACGGGGCTTGCGGTGATGGTGGCGGTGTCGATGTCGACGGCGCTGTCCTCGCGGCTGGTGCACCGGTCCTTCTTCCTGACGCAGCTCGAGCGGCGCAACATCCATCTGGCCGCCGGGCCGCAGGCCTATCTGCTGGCGATGTTCCGGGTGGGCCGTGTCATGCGGCCGATGGATCACGAGAATGCCGCGCCGCAGGAGAAGCTCCTGACGCTGGTCGAGCAGGGGATCTACACCGACACCAACGCCACGCTGGAACGTGCGCTGCCGATCTTCGAGCGTACGGGGCTGGATTACGTCCCGGTGGTGCAGCTGGCGCCCGGCGACGGGCCGCCGGCGCTGGAGGGGGCGCTGTTCCACGTGGACGCGCTCAAGGCCTACAACAAGGCGCTCGCGGCCACCGCGGAGGAAGAGCATTCCTGAGCCGCCCGACCCGATCGGATGACGCGGCACGGCAGGCTTGTGCGAGTCGGGCGGACGCGCCTAGAGTTTCGGCCATGAGACTGATCCCGTGCCTTTTTGCGGCGCTGCTGAGCCAGCTTCCCCATGCGGCCACCGCCGATACCGGGCGGCTGGCCGACATGCTGGGGATGATCCCCGAGGCCGCGATCCCGCGCGATGCGCCGCGGCTGGACATTGCCTATGGCAACGGGGACGCGGTGCGGGCCGTGGCGCGCAATGGCAATCCGGCCTGGCCCGCCGATGACTGGGCCCATGAATACGCCGCCCTGCGCGCGGCCACGCCCGCGCAGGCCGCGGCACTTCGGGCCGGCGCGGG
>CAZGHJ010000014.1:0-4124 GCA_964525355.1 uncultured Roseicyclus sp. | reverse complement strand
GGCGAATGGGCGCTCTGGGCCACGGGCTGGCCGCAGATCGAGGCGATGCAGGTGCCCTTCGGTCCGACCCTCGGCACCCGCGCCGAGGTGGCGCAGATCATGGGCGCGCTGGAGCAGACGGTGCGCCGCTACGGCCGGCTCGTCTCGGTGCGGATCGCGATCGACCGGAGCGGGCAGGGCCTCGACGACTGGCAGGATCTCGGGCTGAGCGCCGTCGCGATCGCCGACGTGGTCGACCGGCGCGAGGAGGCCGCATTGCTGGGCCTGTTCTTCAATCCGGGCACCGACCCGCAGGCCGTCGCCGCGCGGATCGCCGAGCGCTGGGGCGGCACGATGCTGGCGCGCTGGGGCTCCTCGCCCACGCTGATCTCCGTGGCGGGCCAGCGGCCGGGCCTGATCCTGGCGTTAGAGGGCGGCTGGGGCGAGGACGAGGCGCGGTCGAACGACGTGCTGGCCGCGCTCCTGCGGGCGCGGGAGAACGGCACGCTGGCAGCCCTCGTCGCGCCCTGAAGGGTGGGGCCTCAGAGCTGCTCGACCGTCACCTTGTCGCCGTAGAAGGCGATGTGATCCTTGATCGCGGCCACGCCTTCCAGCGGATCCTCGTAGGACCAGGCGGCGTCCTGGATGTCGCCCGCTGCGGTCGAGATCGCGTAATAGCTCGCCTGGCCCTTGTAGGGGCAGTTCGTGCTCGACGCGGTCTTTTCCAGAAGCGCCATCCCGATATCCGCGCGCGGGAAATAGATCACCGGCGCCGCGTTCCCCTCGAGCAATTCCAGCGCATTGCCGCTTTCGCCGATGATCGCGCCGCCCGCCCGGACGACCCATTTGCCGGTCGCCTTCCTGATCGTGATGTGGTCTGCCATGTCCGCTCCTCCGCTCTTCGGTGTGGCCCGTTGTGCCACGGGCCTTTCGCGTTGCCTGGCGGATACCTCCTGTCGCGGTTTCGTGACGAAACCGTGACGGGGCCGCCGATGTTGCGCTGTCGCGCGCCGCCCGTCAGATCGGCGCGGTCGCCTGCATGAGCCAGGCCCGCGTGTCCGCGTCCACCCTTGGCCCGATCCGTTCCGCCACGCCCGCGTGATAGGCGTCGAGCCAGGCGCGCTCCTCCCCCGAAAGCGCGTCGGCCAGGACCAGCCGCCGGTCGATCGGCGCCCAGGTCAGCGTCTCGAAGCCCAGCATGGCGCGGCCCGCATCGCCGCCTGCCACGGGCGGCGCCTCGGCCACGACGATCAGGTTCTCGATCCGGATGCCGAAGGCGCCCTCGCGGTAATAGCCTGGCTCGTTCGACAGGATCATGCCCGGCTCGAGCGGCACCGTCGAGGCCCGGCTCAGCCGCTGCGGCCCCTCGTGCACGCCGAGATAGACGCCGACGCCGTGGCCCGTCCCGTGGTCGTAATCGCGCCCCGCCGCCCAGAGCGGCGCGCGGGCCAGCGCGTCGAGATGCGCGCCCGCGACGCCCTTGGGAAAGCGCGCACGGTGGATCGCGATGAGGCCCTTCAGCACCTGCGTGAAGGCGGTCTTTTCCTCCAGCCCCACCTCGCCCACGGGCAGGGTGCGGGTGATGTCGGTCGTGCCATCCTCGTATTGCGCGCCGCTGTCGATCAGGAAGAGCTGGCCGGGCAGAAGCGGCGCGTTGGTGTCCTCCGTCACGCGGTAATGCACGATGGCCCCATGCGGGCCGGCGCCTGCGATCGTGTCGAAGCTGATCTCCTTCAGCGCGCCGGTCTCGGCGCGGAAGCCTTCGAGCGCGCGGACGACGTCGATCTCGGTCAGCCCGCCCTGCGGCGCGGTCTCGTCGAACCAGCGCAGGAACCGCGCCACCGCGGCCCCGTCGCGCAGATGCGCCTCGGTCGTGGCGGCGATCTCGGCGGGATGCTTGCGCGCCTTGCGCAGCAGGCAGGGGTCGGCGCCGTCCGTGATCTCGGCCGCGCCCTTCCCGAGCGCGTCCAGCGTGGCCTGCGGGGTCGAGCTTCGGTCGACCCGCACCTTGCCCGGCTCCGCCGCCAGCCGGTCGGTCAGCGCCGCGGGCGGGTGGAGATGGACGCACTCGGGCAGGTCGAGGCCGGCCAGCTTTTCCGCCTCCACGAAAAGGTCCAGCGCGCCGGTCTGGCGCATCAGGCCCATGGCGTGCAGAAGCGGGGTGTGGCTCACATCCGCGCCGCGCAGGTTCAGAAGCCAGCACAGACTGTCGGGCTGCGTGATGAGGGCCGCGTCCTCGCCCGCCTCGGCCAGATCGCCAGCCACGAGGTCGAGTTTCGCCGCGGCGCTCAGGCCCGCATGGCGCTCGGGCCAGGCTGTGGCGGGGGCCGCGGGCGGGCCCGGGCGGTCCGTCCAGACCCGGTCCACGAGGTTCGCAACCGGCCGCAGCGCGATCTGTTTCGGCCCCAGTGCCGCCTCCAGCCGCGCGATCTCGGCCGCGGTGTGCAGCCACGGGTCGTAGCCCACCACCCCGCCGCCGGGCAGCGCCTCGGTCAGCCAGTCCTCGAGCTTCGTCTCGGGCCAGTCCACCGGCGTGAAGGTGCCCATGTCGGCCTGCGCCTTCACCTGCACCCGGTAGCGCCCGTCCACGAAAAGCCCCGCCCGGTCGGCGAGGACCGCCGCGAACCCGGCCGAGCCGGTGAACCCCGTCAGCCAGGCCAGACGCTCGTCCGCCGGCGCCACATACTCGCCCTGGAAGCGATCGGCCCGCGGGACGAGGAAGGCGTCCACGCCCGCCTCCGCCATCGCCTCGCGCAGCGCGGCGACACGGGGCGGGCCCTGCTCGGGCCTGGTCCTGGCATCGAAGGTCTGAAACATGCACTGGTTCTAGTGACCGAACCCGGCCCGGTCCAGCCCGGTTTCGCGCCCAGGCCCCCGGGCGCGCCGCGAAGCCCGCTGGGACAATGCCTGGCAGGCCGCAGGCGGGACGGCCCCGCGCGTTTTTCGCCGGCCGGCCCCACCGGGGCAGGGCGGGACCGACCAGGTCGACGAACGGCCGAACGACGACTGGATCGCCAGGTTCGAGGCGCGCGGCTTTGCGCATGACGCGCAGGTCACGGCGGACTGGCGCGAGGACTGGCGGCGCCGGTCCGTCGAACGGCAGCGCGCGAGAAACGTGATGGTCTTCACGCGGCGCGCGGCCGGCTGACATCCTCGCAGGCGTGCCATGGCATGACGAGTCGGTCATCGCGGGCGCGTGTCCTGCGCCCGCGGGCCGGATATGCGTCAGCCCCTGTCATGCACCGCGGTCGAGTCGCGGGGCGCCTCCGCGCGGTCGATCATGGTGTAGTCCCGCGCGATCCGGAACAGGCGCACCGACTCCGCTCCGCCGTCGAAGGCTGTCTTGGCCAGGTCCGTCGCGACTGCCGCCTCGGACGTTTCGGCAAGGTGAACGAGATAGCCCGGCCGCGTCACGCTGTCATAGGTCCGGCCACCGTTTCCCGGGACGGTTTCGCCGTAGCTGGCCACGAGGAAGCGGCCCGTCTCGTCCGGTACTTGCGCCTCGCGGGGCAATTCCGCCAGCATGTGCCCGACCTGGATGCGGTAATCCTCGAAATGCACGCGGCGTCCGGCGGATTGACTGGACCGGTGCGTCGCATCGTGCCGCCAGGCCTCGATGGCCGCCTCGTCCCGCCAGAGCTGGTGCGACAGGAGCGCGTCGGGATCGTCGATGGGACGGAACCTTTCCAGATACACGAGGCCCTCATGCCGCGCGAGCCGCGGTTTCAGCCGGTCCACATGCTCGAAATAATGCGTCATGTGTCCCGGCTTGGGGCGAACGTCGAAGAAGAGGCAGTGCATGTATGTGCCCTCCTGAAGTGCTGTCGTGTCGCGGATCTTCGATCAACTGGAGTGTGCCCCGGCCGCCCGGAGTGCAGCGTCGAAAGGCCTGCGCCGCGCGGCGCAGGCCGCTATCCCGCCCTCTTCATCCCCATCACCCGCGCGCGCGCACGCGGATCGCTGTCGAAGAGGCTCGCCAGCTGCTCGGTGATGGCGCCGGCCAGCTGCTCGGCGTCGGTGATCGTCACCGCGCGGCCGTAGTAGCGCGTCACGTCATGGCCGATGCCGATGGCCAGAAGCTCCACCGCGCGGCGCTTCTCGACCATGGCGATCACGTCGCGCAGGTGCTTTTCCAGGTAATTCGC
>CAZGHJ010000013.1:0-24206 GCA_964525355.1 uncultured Roseicyclus sp. | reverse complement strand
GCTGGTCCTGGTGCTCGTGTCCCTTCTGCATGTCCGGAACGAGGCGCGGCAGACGCGTCCACCCGCGACCTGAGCCCGTCGGCTCACCGGGCGTCGGGCGCTGGACTGCCCCTTGGCCGCGGCGATTGGCCGGGCCTTGGGGACGGCGCCCGATCGTTCCTCCGCGCCGGAGGGCGGAACGTTGAACGATGTCGATCGCCGCTTCGGCCCGGTCCCGACCCGACCGGCGGCGACCAACATGCGAGCCTCACATCTTCTTCCGCGCCGCGACATCCTTCGATTGCGGCCGCATGACTTTCCTCAGCTTCCTGATCGGCCCGCGCAAACGCGACCTTGCGGCCCCTGCCAGGGCCGCGATGCCCGTGGACGGTTCGTCCACACCGCGGCGCAGGTCCATCGCCTGCCACGTCGTCTTCTTCAATCCGGCAATCGGTTCCTTGAACCAAAGATTGCCGTACAATTGCGTCCGCTGACCGGCCAGATGATCATACTGTGCCTTCACCGCGTGCATGGTGTCGTGGGATGGCGAGAATATCACGATGGAATTGTTGGCCGTTTGCTGCGTCACCGTTTCGCACCAGTCCCAGGGGACCCAGCAGCGATCCATATCGTCATTGCTGGCCCAGAAGTCCTGAAGGTACTGGTATCGATCCTTGAAGCGCATGTAATGGGTGTGGTGATTTCGGGCCTCGCTGTTCTCGCCCGAATTGATGTTCACCATGAACGTCGCGGCCTTTTTCCGAATGTCCGGATGCGGGCTGATCTCGTAGCCATCAAGGTATTTCTGAATCCCGTTATCCGCGGACACGGCCCTGTAGTCGATGCCGAACCTGTCCGCGATCACCCTGTTGAACGCCTCCGACCCGATGAAGTCGCGAAGCTCCGAAAGGATCCCCGTCCGAGGCTCCATCAGGCGAAGCGTAACACCGAACCCCTCGGTCCGTGCATCCTTGGTCGCGCGCGCCCGTTTCCCGTCCTTGCGCCAGCGCAGGTATTTTTCGCGGTCCGTGATGCTGCCGGGGAAGTTGATGATCTTGTAACCGGCGCCGAAGAGCTTCTCGAACAGGTCCTCGTCGGACGTGGCGGGCGTAAGGTTCACCTCGGGGGCCGAAACAATCTCGGCAAAGTCCTCATCCGAGAAAAAGTCTTCGATATAAATATGGTGAAAAGGCTCGGTCGCAATATCGGCACTTTGGACCCGGTCAATGAGATAGTCGAAACGCGACATGGCAAAACCTCTTTCAGACTGCACTTCAAAAATAAACGTGTAACCGCAAGAAACGGGCCGAGTCCATAGCGACATTCCATCACACCGACAATACCCGACCAACGCGAGCCTACCTTGACCCCTTTCACCGAAGGGCCGCCTCACAATCCACTCGCCTCGCGGCCTCCTATCAGAAGAACCGGGAAGCACCCATCATTTCCAAAAAACTTTCACGCGGGCCCGTGGCGAAGGGCACCGATAAAACCGCCGCATTACCGGGCGAGCGTCACCATCGCGATATCTCCGCCAAGACCGCGACCCGCCGCTTGCTCTGTCGGGGCTTGCCACCTCGGACAGGTCACGACCATCGACGAGTGAGCCATGCGCAGTCTGCGCGTCGTGGTGTTTGTGGTGCTGACGATTGGGGCCATATTCCTGGTCCTGTCTGCCGAACGGCTCTGGTCGGAGCATGACAAGACCGTTGGAGATCAGGAACTGGCGCAATCGCGCTCGGAGTGGTCGAGAGGCACGGTCGCGCTTTGCTTCGAACGCAGCTTCACGCCAGTCGCTCTGACACTGGTTGCGACGGCACCGCCGCCATTCCTGCAGCTGATCGAGCGACAGCGCACTGAAACCGCAATGCTGCCAGCGCAGATCCGCTCGCCCTTGGGCAGCGTCACAGACTTCGAGACCCGCGCCCCGTTTTTCGCTCGTCCGCGACATCGCGACCCCGTTCGAGCGTTGCTTGCGCGAAAGCCACGCCGGCGCCCGTCCAGACAACGCGTGTCGCATGTTCCGGTGACGCGGGACCGATCGACACCGCATCCGCGTTGCGCCAGGGGCTGTCCTCCCGGACGCAAGGTGCCGTTATCTCCCTCAGGTGCGCCGCCTCCAATGATGTCCCAACCGGCACATCGAAGATCACGGCCGTAATGATGCCGGCCATCAGCGCCATCGAGGCGGCCCACGTTAGTACCAGTTTCGGCACCAGGCCGATGCGGCGGAACGTGTTCATTGGTCTCGTCCCCCGGCGCACGGGTGGGCACAGATATCCCGGTCGCGCCGTCAGAACAGCTCGATCGATCCGGATTGACGTTGCGGTTTTTCGGTCGCGATCTCCTTGTTCTGGACAGCCTCCTGCCGGTCGATGAGAAGCTGTTGCGCGCGGCCGGTCGCAGGCCAGAAGCGCACGCGCCGCGCCTGCGATCCACCGAGGCTGTGCGAGATGCAGGGAATGCCTTCGTTCTGCAGGAACGACATGGCCGACTCGGCGTTGCGGCGCCCGATGTCTGGCAGGTTGGGCATGATCCGCGCGCCTCCGAACAGCTTGGCCTGGAGGCGTCTTCGGTCGGCGCCAGCCTTCAACAGGGCGTTCACCAGCTGCTCCATCGCAGCGGAGGCATAGCGGATGTCGGTCCCTGTACCATCGTCGGGCAAAAGGAAGTGGTTCATTCCCCCGACAGCTCGGACCGGATCATGCAGACAGGCCGCCACGCAGGAGCCAAGAACCGTCTGCATCGTGGTCGAGACCACGTCGGAAACGGCCTGCTCGCCTTGAATGACATGGATGTCATGGAATGCCACCGGCGTCATCTCGTGCTCTCCGCGCGGCGCGGGACCGCCCTTTGGCTTACAGGCCCCAGAAGCGCGGTGGCGATCCGCTCCAGCGGCAGGACAAGGCTTGCCGCCCCCATCTCGACGGCGACACGTGGCATGCCGTAAACCACGCAGGTCGCTTCGTTCTGGGCGACGGTCAGCCCGCCAGCGGCCTTGATCCGGCCCATGCCTTCGGCCCCGTCCGCCCCCATCCCCGTGAGGAGCGCGGCCGCAACGCCAGGTCGCCCCGCAGCAGTCTCGAACAAGGCATCCACGGAGGGCCGGTGACCATGTCTTGGCTCGGCGACCTTCAGCCGGCAGCGCAACGGATCGCCAGCCTGAAGGACGAGATGCCGCTCCGTGTCCGCAGCGATGCAGATCTGTCCCGGGCCGGGACGCATCGCATCCTCTGCGGCAAGGACTTCCGGCGCACAGCGCTGATTCAGGCGGCGGATCATCCCATCGATGAACCCCGGGCGAATATGCTGCACCACGAGCGTCGGCGGACAATCCGCGGGGAAGGCCGTCAGAACCGTCTCGAGCGCGCTGACCCCGCCGGTGGAAGCGCCGATGACGATCAGGTCGGGTTGCGTGTGCGACCGCCTGGGAACCGCAGTCCCGGTGGGGGTCGCCGCGACGGCGCTGCAGCCAAACAGCATCACGGTGAGCGCCTGAACGAGCCTGATCTCGCCCCGGGGATCGGTGAAGTCGATGAAGTTGAAGGGTTTTCGGAATTTTGTCGGCGTCAGGTCACTCGAGGCGCGCCCGTACATGACGAATTCGACCGACAAGGCATCGACAAGGTGCAGGAACGTGCCCAGCCCATGCTCCCCCGACAGTTCGGCAGCCAGCGCAATCGCGTGCGGTTGCATGCGCTCGGCCAGGCCGAACGCCTCGGACATGGACGCCGCCTCGATCGCCGTGACGCCGTTGA
This sequence comes from uncultured Roseicyclus sp., assembly GCA_964525355.1. GTDB lineage: Bacteria > Pseudomonadota > Alphaproteobacteria > Rhodobacterales > Rhodobacteraceae > Roseibacterium. The sequence goes on along the minus strand of CAZGHJ010000013.1, from coordinate 20,469 downwards.
TCTTCGACAGGATGTGACGGCGGCGCACCGGGTCGGGATCCGCAAGCATCAGGCGGCGAGGCGTGTTGGCTGGCATCGGCAATGCATTCGGGTTCGGGCGCGGTCTCGCGCGGTCACGGGGCGGCGCGGCGCAGGGAAGGCCCGGAGTCGCGGCGTTGCTCCGGAAGTGACACACCCACGTAAAGAAAACCTTTCCCGGCCGCGGTTCGGCCGCGCCGCGCCGACGGTTTCCGAGCAACGAAACGTTAAGCGCCTCAGACTAGGTTCAGCCCACCAAAAGGCGTTGTGGGATTCGCCGGACACCTTGACGCAAGCGCCGACCGGTTCGGGCGGTTCAACATTAGCGAGTAAGAAAGAGGCCCATTTTGGACGACGTTCTCAAGTTGCCGCAAACACTGGACGTCGCCGCGGTGCGCGCTGTCCGGGAGGACCTCCTGGCCCGTCGCGGAACGGCCACGACCATGGACGCGTCGGACATCGAGCGTATCGGTGCGCTCGGGGTCGAACTGCTGATCGCGGCGCAGCGGCAATGGCAGAAGGACGACAGCGTCCTTCAACTCGTCGGATTGTCCGAGGCCGTGACGGATGCCTTTACCGACCTGGGGCTCGATGCGGCGGTACTCGACATCCGCAACACTGATTTGGAGCGAGGCACTCAATGACCATAAAGATCCTGGCTGTGGACGATTCACCCACGATGCGCGGCCTGATCGGCGCTGCGCTGACGAATGGCGGCTTCGAAGTGCACTTCGCCGAAGACGGGGTGGAAGGGCTCGAACAATTGCCCGAGGCCAATCCCGATCTCGTCCTGACCGATATCAACATGCCGCGCATGGACGGGTTCGGCGTGATCGAAGGCGTTCGCAAGGATCCGAGATACGGGAGCCTGCCGGTCCTCGTCCTGACGACGGAAAGCGGCGAGGATCTGAAGGCGCGCGCCCGATCGGCCGGCGCCACGGGCTGGATCGTCAAACCGTTCGACGATCAGCGCCTGATCTCGGTCATCAACCGCGTACTGGGGATCTGATCATGTCGGGTCTTGACGAACTGCGTGTCTCCTTCTTCCAGGAATGCGAAGACCTCCTCGACAGTCTGAGCGACGGTCTTCGGGAGATGTCCGACAGCGCTGACAGCGAACTTGGCGACGACACGATGGAGACTGTGCACGCTGTCTTTCGGGCAGTGCATTCCATCAAAGGGGGCGCGGGTGCGTTCGGGCTGGAGACCCTCGTCACCTTCGCGCATCTTTTCGAGACCGTCCTCGACCAGATGCGCGACGGCAAGATGCCTGTCTCGTCGGACGCCATGCGTATTCTGCTGCGCGCCGGTGACATGCTGTCGGACCTCGTGTTCTGCGCCCGTGACGGTCGCGATCCGGACTCCGAAAGGATGGACCAGTTGCTCGCGGAACTCGACGCGCTGGCCGACGGCGCCGGCGAGGACGACGACGACGAACCGTTCGAATTCGTTCCGACCGGCGTTGGCATCGGACCTCTCGACCTTCCCGATTTCGACGGCCCGGGGGATATCGATCTCCCACCGCTCGGATCGGAGGAAGGGCCGTGTTCCTACGATATCCGGCTCAAGCCGCACGGAGCCCTTTACGAAACCGGCAATGATGCACTTGCATTGATACGTGCCCTTTCGAGACTCGGTGATCTGACAATTTTCACGGATGTGGAGCCCATCGAAGCGCTCGAGGCATTCGACCCGTCAAATCCTCAGCTGGCCTGGCACCTCGGCCTCGCAACCGATCAACCGCGTAGCGAAATCGACGCCGTCTTCGAATTCGTCGCCGATGTGGCCGACATCACGGTCACAGAGGCCGTCGACGACGCTCACGCGGTAGCTGACGTGGACACGGCCGGCACCCCTTCGGGAGAGACTGGCAAATTGCTCCGGAACGCGCCGGCGGATACCCCCGACGCGCCTGACACCCCGAAGGCGGAGGCGGCCCCCCCCGCGCAAGGCCCGAGCGAACAGCAAAAGGCGGACGCGCCGACGACTTCGGATGCACCGGCGCGCGCTGACACGCCGACCGCCGCGGCAGCTGCCGCGCCAGCGCCGCCGCGCGAGGGCAAATCCCAGAACGAGGCGCCTGTCAGCGCCGCAGCACCGCAGACGATCCGCGTCAATCTCGACCGCGTGGACCGGCTCATCAACCTGATCGGTGAACTCGTCATCATGGAGGCGATGCTCGCCCAGGCGGTCGAAACGGCCGGTCTGGACGGCAACAGCGACGTCTCGAACGGGCTCGATGGGATCAAGCAGCTGGCATCGGGCATTCAGGAAAGCGTCATGGCGATCCGCGCCCAACCCTTGAAGCCTGTCTTCCAGCGGATGCATCGCATCATCCGGGAGGCCGGCGATGCAACCGGCAAGCAGGTCCGCTTCGTGACCACAGGTGAGAACACCGAAGTCGACAAGACCGTGATCGAACGTCTTGTCGATCCATTGACGCACATGATCCGGAACTCGGTCGATCATGGTCTCGAAGACGGCGCCACCCGTTTGGCCGCGGGCAAGTCGGAAACCGGAACCATAACACTGTCCGCCGTGCACCGTTCCGGGCGCGTCATTATCGAAGTCAGCGACGACGGCGGCGGGATCAACCGCGAAAAGGTCCGGCAGATCGCCGAAGCGAAAGGCCTCGTTCCGGTCGGCGCGACGCTTTCACCGTCCGAAATCGACAACCTGCTTTTCATGCCGGGCTTTTCTTCGAAGGAGGAAGTCTCCGCCCTGTCGGGCCGTGGCGTCGGCCTCGACGTTGTGAGGCGCGAGATCCAGGCGCTCGGCGGCCGGGTCACGATCCAGTCCAACGCCGGGGAGGGAACGACTTTCTCGATTGCCCTGCCACTGACGCTGGCCGTTCTCGAAGGCATGCTCGTGGAATTCGGTGGCGAGATGATGGTCCTGCCGCTTTCTGCAATCCTCGAGACGTTGCGTCCGTCGAGCGCCACCATCCATTCGATCGGTCGAACAGGTCGCGTCGTGGCCAACCGCGGGGAACTCATACCGATCATCGACCTTGCCGAGGTCTTTGGCGTCGCGGGTCCGAATGACAACGGTGAGCGAGACGTACTTCTCTTGGTGGAAAGCGAAGCGGGAAGGCGCGCAGCGCTGGCCGTGGACCTCATCCACGACCAGAGACAGGTGGTGATCAAGAGCCTGGAGGAAAACTATGGCGCGATCCCCGGCATTTCGGCAGCGACCATTCTCGGTGACGGGCGGATCGCCCTGATCGTCGACCCCGAGGAGATCATCGCCTCCTCCTCACCTGAAACAACCGCCCCCCCAATCGCAGCAAACGAGTAGACCATGCTTCAGCAAAACGCCCACGATACCCAGGGACGGCGTGAGGTCGTTTCCTTCAAAGTGGCCAATCAGGATTTCTGCATCGATATCGGCGTCGTTCGGGAGATTCGCGGATGGACGCCGACGACGGTGCTGCCACACGCGCAGTCATACATGAAGGGCGTCGTAAATCTCCGCGGATCGGTGGTGGCCGTCGTCGATCTGTCGGACCGGCTGGGTTTCGGCCCGACCGAACCGACAGCGCGCCACATCATCATCATCGTCATGATCGGCGACCAGACCATCGGCCTGCTTGCGGACGTCGTTTCGGATATTCTCACGATCGACGATAGCACCATGCGACCGGTGCCGGACATCGCATCGGAAGTCGCGCGCGATTTCATCAGCAGCGTCGTCACCTTCGAAGACGGTCGAATGCTGCGGAAAATCGACCTTTCCCGAGTGCTGCCCGAGCTTGGGGCTGAAATCGCATGATCCAGGACCAGGCATCAGCGCGGCCTGCCGACCCGCAGCCGTCCGATGGCATGTCCGACGCGGATTTCGCGGCGTTCTCGCGCCTCATCCATCAGCAGACAGGCATCGTCATCAATGCTGCCAAACGCAGCATGCTCGTCTCGCGACTGTCCCGTCGCCTTCGCAAGCTGGGCCTGAGCGACTTCGCGGCCTATCGCGGATTGCTGGAAAACGAGGCGAGCACCGACGAACGGCGCGAACTGATTTCCGTCATCACCACGAACGTCACGAGTTTTTTCCGCGAGCCGGTTCATTTCGACGTGCTGTCCGGCCTCGTGCCCCATTTTGTGGAGCGGACAAAGAACGGGAACAGGGTGAGGATCTGGTCTGCCGGCTGTTCCTCGGGCGAGGAACCCTATTCGATCGCCATGACCTTGGCAGAACACTGGCCCGGTTACGCGCAGGCGGATCTGCGCATCCTCGCGACGGATATCGACCCCGAGATGGTCGCGCACGCTCGGCGCGGAACCTACACCCAGCAGCAGGTCGGGGACGATCCGCCGGCGCTCCTGTTGAAACACGCCAGCCGCAAAACGGATGCAACGTCGTTCGTCATGAACGCCGAGTTGCATCGCATGCTGCGGTTCGAAGAACTCAACCTGCTGCAAGACTGGCCTTTCAACGGAAAGTTCGACGTCATCTTCTGCCGCAACGTGGTGATCTACTTCGACGCCGAAACGCGGCAGAGGCTCTGGCGGCGCTTCGCCGAAAGACTGCATCCGGGAGGCACCTTGTTCATTGGCCACTCCGAGCGCGTCGACGCGGAGCTTGAACGCTACCTCGAGCCCTGTGGCGTCACCCAGTACCGGCGAACGCACGCACCTGTCGGCCCCGCACGCTAGCCCAAACCGATCTGCGCGATGCGCAATGCCAGGAGAAATGCAAAGTCATGTCACTCAAGAACAGCCTGCAGATCATGGTCGTCGACGACATGTCCGTCAGCCGCGGCCTGATCGAAAACGCCCTGGACGAGATCGGCCTCAGGCGGGTGGACTACAAGACGGACGGCGCCTCCGCTCTACGGTCCCTCGTGGCGAGTCCGGTGCACCTGGTCATATCGGATTACAACATGCCGGGCATGGACGGCCTGAGTCTCCTCGAGGCGTTGCGCAGAAACCGCTCCACCCACCGGATCGGCTTCATCCTGATCACCGGTCGTGCGGACCGCGAGGTCTTGACCCGTGGACAGCAGCTCGGAATGAACAACTTCCTGACCAAGCCGTTTTCCACCCAGGGTTTGAAGACCTGCATCGAACAAGTTGTGGGGGTTCTGACCTGATGTTCGAGGACAACGGCGCTCACGCCCCCATCGCGACCGGCACGGCCACAGCTTCGGAGCGATCCGTCCACGATCTGCTCAACGCATGCGCCGCAGAGGCCAACAGGCAAGCCGCTGCGGTGCAAGATCTCGATGGCTTCGTCGGGGACGTTCTCATGCGCGGTGCCGCTGCGGCGGACCCGAAAGCCCTGCAAAAGCTCGACCTGCTGCGGCAGGAAGCGGAAGGCTTGGCGCGCGTGTTGCAGCTGGTCGCCTCGCAGGCGGAACGGGGTACGCTCGTGGATGGACATGACCTGAGGGCCTGCTTGCCACTCGCAGCTCAGCGCGCACGCATTTCGACACACGGCGACGCTCCGTGAGGAGACCGCAACACCACGCGCCGTTCGGACGCCATCACATACGCGCCCACGCCGGCGGATGTGACAAGCCCCGCGCCCGTCGTTGGAGGCGAAATCCGGCGCTCGAGCGCCAAGCATCCTGAATGACAGGCCGGCAGGGTTGGCATTGCCAGCGTTCCCGCCGTCGAGACGGACGAGAGGTACAGGATGAGTGAGGGACAGAACACGCGTCCGATCGTCATCAAGCGAAAGAAGATCGTGGGCGGCGATGGCCATCATGGCGGCGCCTGGAAAGTCGCCTACGCGGATTTCGTGACGGCCATGATGGCATTCTTCATGCTGATGTGGCTTCTCAATGCGACGACCGAGCAGCAACGCAAAGGTATCGCGGACTATTTCAGCCCCACGATTCCGATCACGCGGATCTCCGGCGGCGGAGATGGCAGTTTCGGCGGCGACAGCGTTTTCTCCGAAACCACGGCGGCCCAAAGCGGGACCGGAGCGACCTCGTTGCGAACCACCGAAGGTCACCAGGCGCTGGGTGCCCATGGCACCGACCATCGCGAAGACGTCGAGGACAGCGCCCTTCGCGCCATGGAGGCTGCGATCCTCGCGGGCCTTGGCGGTGATGCCGCACATTCCGAAACCATCTTCCGTCACGTTCAGACGCGACTGACGGATGAGGGGCTCGTGATCGAGATCTTCGCGCGTGACGACGCCCCCCTGTTCGAGGCAAAGGACGGCCCGCCTTCCGATTGGCTGGCGGAGCTGATCGAAGTCCTGAGCGGGCTTCTCATGACCGTGCGCAACGAGGTCGCAATATCGGCGCATGTCGCGGCCGAACCCCTCGTGAGGGCCGGCCCCGGCCCCTGGGAGCGTTCGGTGGCCCGCGCGCAGGCCATCCGCGGGCTGCTTCTGGCCTCCGATTTCGACCCGAACCGCATCCTCCGGGTGACCGGCTACGCCGATCGCACGCCGTTGACGCGCGATCCGATGGCGGCGCGAAACGACCGCGTGGAAATCACCGTCCTGCGCCAGAACTGACGCCGCGCCTGCCGAAGATGGCGCAAAAATACACAGCATTCGAAATGTTAGGATGGCCTTAAGCGACCATGGTGCAGCGTCGCGCGAGACAGAGGTGCATCAGAAAGGCGCAACACATGACCATTTCGTCCTCATTGAACGCTGGCGTGGCCGGGCTGAACGTGAATGCCAGTCGTCTGGCAACGATCGCCGACAACATCGCGAATTCCGGGACTTACGGATACAAGCGTTCGACGGCCGACTTTCATTCCATGGTCATCTCAAGCGGCCGCGGCACCTATTCCGCTGGCGGGGTCCGCGTCACCACGCAGAAACTCATCGATCAGCCCGGCGCGCTTGTCACCACCAACAATTCCACCGATCTCGCGGTCCGGGGCCGGGGTTTTCTGCCGGTCACGACCGGCGCCGCAGTGGACGCCAACAACGGGGAACTTCCGCTTTTCATGACCACGACCGGTTCGTTCCGGACCGATTCGGAAGGATATCTTCGCACCTCCACCGGCGTCACGCTTCTGGGCTGGCCCGCCAATGCCGACGGCGATATCCCCACCTTCCCACGTGACACCAGCGCAGGGCTGCAACCGGTCCAGATCAACGTCAACCAGTTCACGTCCGAACCCACGACGCGCATCTCCCTCGGCGTGAACCTGCCCGGGACCGACACGCTGAACACCGCACCCTGGGTCGGCGACGCACGCGAACTCTCGGTGGAGTATTTCGACAACCTCGGCACATCCCAGTCCATCGAGATCACCTTCACCCCGGTCAACCCGGAGAGCACGTCCGGCACCACACCGGCCGCGTCGAACACCTGGATCATGGAAATGCGGGATTCGGCGTCCGGCGGGGCGGAGATCGGGCGATATGTTCTTGTCTTCGACGACACCCGGGACGATGGCGGCACGCTGGCCAGCGTCTATCGAAGCGCGGCCGAGTATGGCAGCGTTCTCGATCCGACAAATCCCGATCCGAATCCCATCGATCCCTTCGCGACGTTCGACGCTCTCGCCGGCTTCACACCCGCAGCAGGGGGGGGTACGGCATGGAACCCGGACAGCGGGGTGCTCACGGTGGACACCGCCAGCGGCCCGATCGAAATAAATATCGGCGCACGGCAAACGCCCGGCGGCGGGATGACACAATTGTCCGACAATTTCGCGCCGACGGCCATCTCGAAAAACGGCTCGCCCGTGGGCAACCTGACCTCGGTCGAGGTGGACGCCAACGGGTTCGTCCGTGCGAATTTCGATGTGGGCATCACCCGCACCGTCTACCAGATCCCGCTGATCGACCTGCCCAACCCGAACGGGCTCATGTCCCACGACAACCAACTCTATACCCCGACCGACGAGTCGGGCAGCTTCTTCCTCTGGGATGCTGCGGACGGGCCCACGGGCGACATTGTCGGCTTCGCGCTCGAGGAAAGCGCAACCGACGTTGCGGGCGAGTTGACGCAGCTCATCCAGACACAACGCGCCTATTCGTCGAACGCCAAGATCATCACGACCGTCGACGAAATGCTTCAGGAAACCACCAACATGAAACGGTGACGAAGACCGCCTGACCTGACCCGTCGAAAGGATGCGGCATGAGCATCACAGCCTCCCTCAACAACGCGCTCTCGGGCCTCGTGGCCTCATCGAGGGCTGCGGACGTGGTGTCCTCGAACGTCGCGAACGCCATGACCGAAGGTTATGGCGTAAGGGGGCTCGAACTGGGTGCGCTGACCAACGGGCGCGACGGATCCGGGGTCCGGGTCCTTGGCGTGTTGCGCGACAGCGACCCGGTCCTGACCGGCCAGCGTCGCGGGGCGGATGCCACACAGGCCCGGTCCGGGCAACAGGCGGAATTTCTGCGGAAACTGGAAGGGGTCATCGGCCTGGCCGATGACCCTTCCTCACTCTCGGCGAGGCTGGCTGAATTCGAGGCACGCCTCGTCGATGCGGCCAACGGGCCGCAGGACGAGATCAGACTGGGCGCCGCGGTGGAAGCGGCCGAACAACTCGCGACGGGCTTTCGCGATGCCTCGGCGCGCATTCAGACCGAACGGGAACGGGCGGACACCGCCATCGGCGCGGCGATCGCGAAAATAAACCAGAGCCTTGAAGGCATCGTCGATCTCAACAGCAAGATCCTGGCCACCAAGGAGGCCACGGGCGACATGGCCGCGCTCGTGGATGCGCAGGAAAGGTTCGTCGACCAGCTTTCGCCCCTGATCTCCGTTGAGACCCGGCGCGATGCCAACGGAGCCTTGCAAGTATTCAGCACCGGCGGCGCGATTCTTGTCGATCGGCGCGCCGCCATCCTGGACTTCCAGACGACACCCGCGATCGAGCCGACGATGACCTATGGCGCGTCGATCCTGTCCGGCGTCACCATCAACGGGCGCGACATGCCGTTCGACGCGACCCGGCCGCAGCTTGGCGGGGGCGAGCTGGAGGCTCTGTTCAAGGTGCGGGACACCTGGGGCCCGGACGCGCAGTCGCGCCTCGATGCCATGGCCCGCGACCTTGCCGAACGCTTCGACCAGAGCACCTTTGACACCACGCGACTGGCCACGCAGGCGGGCCTCTTTACCGACGCCGGCGCGCTGACCGATCCGGCCGCCGAGCAGGGTCTCGCCGCCCGGCTCGCGGTGAACGATCAGGTGCGCCCGACGGCCAATGGCGACGTGCGGCGCCTGCGGGACGGGCTTTACTACGACCATGCCGCGCCCCCCGTGCCCCCCAGGGGCGTCGGCGACCCGTCCTACCTGTCGGCGCAACTCGACCTGCTGTCCGACCGCCGGCCCACCGCCTCGGGTGGCTTCTCGGCCAGTCCGCGCAGCATGGCGCGGCTGATGTCGGATCACATCTCATTCATTGCACAAGCCCGTGGGGGCGCCGATCTGGCCGAGGCGAACAGCGTCTCCATCCAATCCGCCCTTCGCCAACAGGAACTCACAAGAGGCGTCGATACCGATGCCGAGATGCAGAATCTCCTGCGGATCGAAAAAATCTACGCCGCAAATGCACGAGTTGTTCAGGCCGCCGAGTCCATGCTCGACGAATTGATGAGGATGACCTGATGATCCTTCCCGGCTATGCCGACAGCGCCCGCTACCTGACGCTCCGTCAGGACAGCACACGCCTGCGCGAGACGCTCGATCGTCTCGGTTCGGAGCTTTCGACGGGCCGCAAGGCGGATCTGTCGGCCGCGCTTGGCACCGACATGTCCTCGTTCTCCCACATCCGCCGCAGCCTTCGGCTCAACGAAAGCTTCCTGACGGGGCTTGGCAACGCGGCGACGATGGCCAGCGCGCGACAGAATACGCTCGACCGGCTGGCGGCAGAACTCTACGGCGCGGGTCCGGAACTGCTCACCGTCGTGGGCACGGGGCAATCCAGCACACTGCAATTGCACCTCGCCGACGCGCCGGAGCGGTTCGCATCAGCGGTCATGACGATGAACACATCCGTCAACGACCAGTACCTGTTTTCGGGCGACACACCGGACCGGCCGGCCCTTGCCGGGCCCGACACGATCCTGGCGGAATTACGGCTTCTGGTCGCCGCGGCACCGGATGCCGCGACGGCCATTGCCGATATCGACGCCTGGTTCCAGGATGCCGGCGGCGGCTACGAGACCGTTGCCACTCTCGGCAGCGCGACCGGCGGCGCGGATGTCTTCCTCGGCGACGGCAAAAGGATCGACGCCGGCGTGACGGTGCATGACGTTGGCGTGCGCACCGCGCTCTCCGGCCTCGCGATCGCCGCGCTTGTGGCCGAAGGCAGTCTGCCTGCCGACCCCGATGCCCGGTTCGACATGGCCACCGCCGCGGCCGAGCGCATGCTGCGAAGCGAATCGGACCTCGTCGACACCCGCGCGCGCCTTGGTGTCGCAGAGGGCAGGATCGAGACGGCCCGCGTTCAGGCCGAGGCGACGCGCGCGACGCTGCAGATGGAAGAGACCCGGCTGACGAGTGCCGACCCGTTCACCACCGCGACCGAAATCGAGACTGTCAGCCGCCAGATGGAAAGCCTCTTCCTGCTGACATCGCGCCTGTCCAACCTGTCCCTGTCGAATTACCTGCGATGATCCGTTCCCTTCTCACCCTTCTGCTCGCCTTCGCCGCCTCACTGACCGGACCGGCTTCCGCCACGCCGATCCGTATCAAGGACCTCGTCGAGTTCGACGGCGTGCGCGGAAACGACCTTGTCGGATACGGGCTCGTGGTCGGCTTGAACGGCACCGGCGATGGTCTCCGGAACGCGCCCTTCACCGAAGAGATCATGGTGAACATTCTGGAGCGGCTGGGAGTGAACGTGACGGGTGAGCAATTTCGCCCCCAGAACGTCGCTGCCGTCATCGTCACGGCCGTCCTGCCGCCGTTCTCGCGGCAGGGCAGCCAGATCGATGTGACGGTCTCGGCCATCGGTGACGCGGACAGTCTTCTCGGCGGGACGCTTGTCATGACCCCCCTGACAGCGGCCGACGGGGAAATCTACGCGGTCGCCCAGGGCGCCATCATTGCAGGCGGCGTGTCCGCCGAGGGCGATGGGGCAAGCGTCGTGCAGGGTGTCCCGACCGCAGGTGTGATCCCGAACGGCGCACGCATCGAACGCGAGGTAAATTTCGATTTCGGCGCCTTGAACGAGGTACGTCTGGCCCTTCAGTCGGCCGATTTCACCACCGCGGCCCGGATCGAGACGGCAATAAATTCCGAATTCGGACGCCGCGTCGCACTGATGCTCGACGCCGGCACCGTGCTTCTGGACATCGGAGCCACCGGGGCACCATCCCCCGCTCACGCACTGACCCGGGTCGAGAACATCCTGGTGCAACCGGAGCGGCGCGCGCGCGTTGTCGTGGATCAGCGGTCGGGCACGATCGTGATGGGGGCGGATGTCCGCATCAGTCGCGTCGCGGTCAGCCAGGGCAATCTCACACTGCGGATCGAGGAACAGCCTATCGCGATTCAGCCCAACCCCTTTGCCGATGGCGAGACGGTCGTGCTGCCTCGCACGGCCGCACAAATCGAGGAAGATCCAGGGCCGCGGCTGGCGGAAGTGGCCGCCGGAAACTCATTGTCAGAAGTCGTGGCCGGCCTGAACGCACTCGGCGTGTCGCCTCGCGACATGATCGACATTCTGTCCAGCATCGATGCAGCAGGGGCACTGCACGCCGAACTGATCGTCAGGTAAGCCTCTGTTCGTGATCCATTTCGGGAAACGCTGCCGCTTTTGACCGTATCCCGGGAGTGTAATCCATCATAAGGCAAGTCTGTTCCGGGCTCACCGCTTCTCTGTCCGCTCAAGTGCCCTCGCGGCCCGAGCCCGTCGCGACTTGCGAGCAGGCGGTACGGACTGCCGTCATTGAGCCATGCCGCAATCATTCGGCGGATATGGCGCAGTCCGGCGAAGAGGCGTCCGTTCCCGCCTTCATGGAGGAGGCACCAGTTAAGGCACTATGCGAAACCGTCCTGCACAGGCTTGCCGCGTGGCAATGGAAAATGTCCGACCTTACGCCTACCGTCATCGTCCATTGTTGCTGCAATGAGCATGGACGATGACGAACGAGATGCTGAAACGCTGCAGGCGCGAGGAGCTTTTGCGCGAAGCCCCGGACTGCTGAAGGAACTAAAGGTCAGTCTATAGAAGCCTATGCTCGGGACCGAATTGACCCCGCATCTTTACGATGAGGCCGGCGCGGAGCCGCCGCCCGAAGAGATCAACCGTCGGAATGGTCTCGCAACGGTGTGGATAAAGGGCTCGGATGTCGAGCTGCCGCTCCAGGTGCCGCGCAACCGACAGGGCAAGCACCTGACAGGCCCGTCCCCGGGAGCGGCGATCGAACACCCGCGGCTCATTGCCGGGCGCATGCACAGCGCAAACTGAAGGAGGTCTTCGATCGGAACAGATCCAGGATCGCGGCCAAAGGACTACGCCGCATCGCCAAATCTTACGCCGCCATGTCGACATCCGGGGCTGTTCCGTTGGTCGGTGGTTCTTGGTGATTCCGCCGCGGAAAGTTCCTCTCGTCACCGCCTTCGCAGGTTGGCTTCAGCAGCACAGCAGCGCCTGCCCGTCTCGGCCAAATCCCCCCTCCGCGAGAAGCTCACCTAGAGCCACCGCCACTGGGACAGCCTGCAGACCTTCTCAGGACGGACGCCTCGAAATCGCTTCCAATGGTGTCCAAAACAATATCCTTCCAATCGCCTTGAACAAAACGCGCGCATCGCCGGACAAAACGAGTCTCATCGGACCCGGGACCATGCCGTACCGCTGATCGAGACTGCGCAGAGCCACCACGTCAGGCCCTACGCCTATCTCAAAGCCACCCTCAAAACCGCCGCCATCGGCCATCCCGAGAGCTGCGTCGAAGATCCGCTTCCTTGAAACTTCAAACCGTCAAGCCGGGCGCATGTGGTCTTCGGTCGCCGCTTACAAACATTTTGCCACGCGGCCCCGAAAAGGTTCCTGCACGTGGCATGGCAAAATTTCTGACCACGCAAGCACGTCCGCCCGGACCGTGGAACGGACTGACATAGCGGATCACAAGTTCTGCGCACGATGCCTGCTTCGGCCTTGTTTGATCAGCCCGATAGCGTGACCCGAACCCGTTTTCGTCGCAGGCGAGGCACGGCCACCAGCCGCGCGCGCGCCCCTTACAGATCCGATCACGAAACCTGGGAAGATCTCAGCCGTTGCAACGCCGCGCGCGCTATGTGCCCCGGGAGTTCCTGCAGGACCGAGACGCGTGCAGTCCGGTCCAGGCCCCGTAGCACGCGCGCGATGACCGCCGGGTGCTCGTGTTTCAGATCGGTCAGGCTCAGCCCGGACGCGATGTACCTGTCGATCCTGTGCGCCGCACCCCGCGCCGGGGCGGGGACCGGATCGGCTGCCGCAGGTGCGAGCCCGCCCTTGTCGGATGGTGCCGGTCCGTCCCAGTTCGATCGGAGCCGCTCCAGCAAGCGGTTCCTCTGCCAGGCGACACGCGTGGTATCGGTCGTGCCCGCGGCGTCCTCGCCGTCTCCGAACCCCGGATGCCGCTCTCTCAGACGCTGCATGGCGTCGGTTCCCAGAAGGGCGGTCAGCGCCGAGATCTTCTCGGATCTCGGCAACGAGGCCTGGGCCTGGTCTGTGTCGGTGGTCATCTCGAATGATCCTCGCTCGATCGGTCGTCATGCATCAGAAATAACTGCGGACCAGCGCCCCGGTGACAAGCGCCCAGCCATCCGCAACGACGAAGAACGCCAGTTTGAACGGAAGAGAGACGATCGCCGGCGGCACCATCATCATGCCCATCGACATCAGGACCGCGGCCACCACGAGGTCGATGATCAGAAACGGCAGGAAGATGAGAAAGCCGATCTGAAAGGCGCGCTCGACTTCGCTCAGCATGAAGGCGGGTATCAGGATGGAGGCGTCCGGCGTCTCGCCGGCCTCGAGACCGCGGAGCGTCGCGAGGCTCTGCAGGGTTTCCGGATCGACCCGGTTCGACATGAACTCCCGGAACGGTCCATAGGCTTCCGCCAGCGCGGCCTGCGGCTCGATCGTATCGGCGAGGAGTGGCGCGATACCCGCGTCGTAGGCGGCCGAGAACGTGGGGGCCATGACGAAGTAGGTCAGAAACAGGGCAAGGCTGACGATCAGCATGTTCGGCGGCGCCTGCTGCAGGCCCAGCGCCTGCCGCAGGATCGAGAGAACCGTCACGATGAACGGGAAACAGGTGATCATCACCGCCAGTCCGGGGGCGAGGCTCAACACGGTGATCAGCGCGATGAGTTGCAGCGCGCGGCCGCTCAGGCTGTCGCCGCCGAGATCGACCGTCAGTTCCTGCGCGAATAGCGGTTGCGGCAGCGCGGCAGCACAGAAAACCGCCGCAACGACCAGCAGGCCCGTTCGAAAGGGAGTGTCAGCCCTGATCATCTGCGTGTTCTGAAAGCCCTGTGACCCGCACCGCGAGGCGGCCGGCATCGTCCCCGTCCAGTTCCACCAGTTCGCCACGGGCGATCAGGCGTTCACCCACGTAAAGCTGCACCATGTCCTCGATCCGGCTATCGAGCGGGAGGATGGCATCCGGTTGCATGGCCAGGATCTCGCCCAGCCTTGGGCGCGCGTGCCCGACGCACACCCGGATTTCGATTGGCAGACCGTTCAGGGCCGCCGCCCTCGCCGAAGACAGGGCGTCGTTATTGGCGTTCATCAGGCTACTCCTTTCTGGATGGGGGGCTCCGCTGCGGCAGAGTCGGTCGCAGGGACGGTGGGGTCGGAGGAATCGGCAACCATGCCGGTGGTGAAACTGCGGATGGCCTCGGCCATTTGAGCCGCGGCGAGCGAAAGATCGACGTCGCGGCGCTGGGCGTCGAACCGAAGCGAAACCTGGCCCTCGGCCAGGGCCGGTTCGGGGATGACGCTCACCTCGAGGTCAGGCGTGGCATCGACGAGGTTCTCGATGATCGGGCAGGTGGCGGGCGAGGCCAGAACCTCCACCCGCGCCGCGCAGCGCTCATCGGCGATCCGGCGCAATTCGGTGACCGCAAGCGGCGCCACGGCCTCGGCGACGATGGCTGGCAGAAGCTGCGCCACGATCTGCTCGAACAGGGGTTCCAGCGCTGCCATCATCTCGTCGCGGGCCGCGTCGAGCGTGAGGGAAATCTCGGCCAGCGCCGTGGCGAGATCCGCGCCCACGCGCCTGCGCTCTTCGACCTCGTTGGCGGTGCAGTCGTCCCAGCCGCTGCGGTAACCCTGCTCGAAGGCATCGAGGTTACCGCCTTCGAGCCCCGCCTCCGGCAGGGGCTCGAGCTCGGGCTCGGGCGGGACTTCGGCCGCGACGGCGTTCGACCCTGGGGCGGGCCCGGTGCCGAAATCCTCGAGTTGCAGCGTACGTGTCATCGCCGCTGGCCCTCCTCGTCCTCATCCATCCAGCTTCTGAGGATGTCGACGGTTTCTTCCTCGCGTTCCTCGATCAGGCGCTTCAGGCGCGTGACGGGATCGATGTCGATCGTGTCGCCATGTCCGAACGGGCCTCCCATCGCGGGCAGCGCGACTTGCGGAAAATCCGGGAGATTGTCGAGATCGATCGGAGGCGGGCCATCCCCCAACGGCATGTCGTCGTCGAGATCCATGGGTACGTTCGCGGGTGGGCCCGACCGGTAGGGCAGGGCCATGTCGGTCTCCGCCGCGGACTCGCCGGCGGCCCCGCGCCGCATCATCGGTCGGATCAGGCCGAATGCGATGACCAGCGCGACGATGCCGAGGATCGCGGTCTGGATCAGGCGCCCGACATCCAGTTGCAGCCGATCCAGAAGACCGGCCTCGAGCACGTCGGGCTGGACCGCTTCGTCGAAGACCATGGACTGCACCGTGACGCTGTCCCCGCGTGCGGCGTCGAAGCCGACGGCGGACTGCACCAGCGCCTCGAGCGCGCGAAGCTCTTCTTCGGTGCGCGGCACCAGTTGCGCCACGCCGTCCTCGCCCACCTGTGGCACGCCATTGAGAAGCACCGCCACGGAAATCCGCCGGATCGAGCCGGGTTCCCGGGCGATTTCGCGCTGGGTTTCGGACATGTCGAAGGTGACCGATTCGCGCGCCTCGCTCCGCTGCGAGCTGCTCTGGCCGGCTGCCCCCTCCGCGTCGCCGTCGGGCAGGTTCGAGGCCACCGTCACGCCGCCCTGGGCCGTCCCGCGACTGACATCGTCGCGCTCCTCGGTATCCGTGGAGACGATGACGCGGCTTTCGGGATCGATCACCCGTTCGAGGATGGTCTCGCGCGCGGTCTCGAGCTCGACACTGACCTGCACGACGGCGTTCCCAGGGCCCACCCGCGCCGCGAGCAGGCGTTCCACGTTCTGGCGCAGCTGTTCGGAGCGGCCGGCAGCGTCGGCAGCGGGCGAGTTCGGCTGATCGGCGCCGAGAACACGGCCCGAATCGGCGTCGATCACGGTCACGTTGTCCGGGTTCAGGCCCGGCACGGAGGAGGCCACGAGATACCGCAGCGCCTGTGCGTGGCCCGGGGCGAGCCCGCCCGACGCGGGACGGATCGCGACGGAGGCCGTCACCTCCTGGGCGGGGTCGAAGGGATCTGCCGACGGATTGGCGATATGCACGCGGGCGGCGCGAATGTGCGGGGAGGAGATGATCGTCCGCGCAAGCTCTCCCTCGCGCGCGCGCCAGTAGGCGGCGTCGAACATCTGCGACGTCGTTCCGAAACCCGAGAGCGAATCGAGCAGCTCATAACCCTGAGGCCCGTTGGCCGGCAGCCCTTCGCCGGCGAGGGCCATGCGCAGGCCGTCGCGCTCTGACGCCGGCACCTCGATCGAACTGCCGGACACCCGATAGGCCACGCCGCGCGCCTCGAGGGCCGTGATGACCTCGCCCGCCGCGGCGGGTTCCAGCCCCGAATAGAGAAGATCGTAGCTCGGCGCCGTTGCGACGCGTGTCAGAATCAGCAGGACCACCGCCAGCGCCGCCGCCCCCCCGACCAGGAAAGCACGACGACGAAGGTCCAAGCCGTTCCAATAGGTTGTCAGCGTTTCCACTGCGATCCTCACGATGCCTGCCGTTCTGGCGAACCCCGTCTTCTAGGCATTGCGCGCTTAACAAACGGTTAGGGCTGAGCAGGTAAAACCGACCGGGACAGCAAGAGGGATCAGCCGTTCGCCATGGCCGCAGAAAGCGACGAAACCAGCCAGAAAAAGCGGGGGGGCCTGATGCTGCCGCTCATCATCGGTGTCGTGCTCGCCGCCCTCGGCGGCGGCGGCGGCTACTGGGCGGTGACGATGGGGCCCTTCGCCCCCGAGGATGTCGCGGCGGCCGAGGCCCCGGACACGCCGGAGGAGACGGGGATGCCCGGCCCGGACGTGGTCTTCGTGCCGCTCGATCCCGTGGTGATCAGCCTCGGACCGGAAGTGCGCGGCGAGCATCTGATGTTCACCGCCCAGCTCGAGGTGCCCACCCGGTACGAGGCCGAAGTCGCGCATCTTCTGCCGCGTGTGCTCGATGTGCTGAACAGCTACCTGCGCGTCGTCAGCCTCGAGGAAATCAGCGAACCGACCAGCCTTGCCATCCTCCGCGCCCAGATCCTGCGGCGCATCCAGGTCGTGACCGGGCCGGGCCGGGTGCAAGACCTTCTCGTCACTCAATTCGTGGTGAACTGAATGCAGACCCTTATGACCCATGCCGCCGACATCCTTCTGATGACCGCCAGTCTGGGGGCGGCCGCCTACTGCATGATCCTGTCGCGCCGCCTGACCAGGCTGGGCAGTTTCGACAAGGGAATCGGCAGCGCCATCGCCGTCCTGTCCGCGCAGGTGGAGGAGATGAAGGCCGCGCTCGGTGAGGCGAAGGCGGGCTCCGACGGCGCGGGCAAGCATCTCAACGATCTCGTCGGGCAAGCCCGCGAGATCTCGGCCGAGCTCGAGATGATGATCGCCGCCTGCCACGACTTCGCCGAGACGGCCATCGACGTGCAGTCCCGCCCCGCCACCGAGGCGCCCGAGGACGCGGCGGATCGCGCCATGTCGACCCCGCCCGAGCGCGAGCCGGACGTCGCGTTCGTCTCCGCCGTGGAGCGCGGCGGACCGCAGGACGCGCCCGTGTTCGGGTCGCGGCGCAGCCGCGGTACCGAGATCAGCCCGCAAGAGACCGCAGAGCCGGTCGCGGTCTTCCGGCACCGCAAGGCGGCGGACGCATAGGCACGGCCCATGGGACAGAATGCATCCGCAAAGGCCCCGCGGGGGCAGGCCATGGCCGGGGCCCGCAAGGCCCCGGTGAAACGTCGCGGACCCAAGCGGCGCCGGGTCAGCATCCTGTTGACCCTCGGGCTGATTTTCAGCGTCTCGGCGCTCCTCCGGCTCGGCCAGATCGGCGATCCCTTCAACACGTCGCCCGCCGTTGCGGCCTCCGGTACGCAAAGCGCCGACGTGGCCGGCCCGGTCGCGCCGATCCGCTCCGCCCTCGACGAGGTGGAACGCCTCCGCGATGATCTTCTGCGGCGCGAGACCGAGATCGCCGAACGGG
Source organism: uncultured Roseicyclus sp. (assembly GCA_964525355.1). Lineage (GTDB taxonomy): Bacteria > Pseudomonadota > Alphaproteobacteria > Rhodobacterales > Rhodobacteraceae > Roseibacterium. The sequence goes on along the minus strand of CAZGHJ010000013.1, from coordinate 1,978 downwards.
AACGTTCGGTCGCCGCCGCGCAAATCCTCGTGGAAGAGCGTCTGGCCGAACTCGAGGCCGCCGAGGCGCGGCTGACCGAGCTTATCGCGGTGTCAGACGCGGCCTCGGAGACGGACATAGATCGACTGACCCGTGTCTACGAGACCATGGAACCCGCCGCCGCGGCCCCGCTCTTCGCACAGATGGAGCCCAGTTTCGCCGCCGGTTTCCTTGCCCGCATGGGCCCGGCCAGCAGCGCGGCCCTGCTCGCGGAGCTCGATCCCCAGACCGCGTACGCCATCTCCGTCGTGCTCGCGACGCGCAACGCGCAGGCACCGACACGGGCAGGGGATGCGGCGGCGGAAACGGGCAATTAACCCAATTCTGCGAAACCGTGCCGGACAGCAGGAGAACCCGGCATGATCGGAATCATCGGTATCGTTTGCGTGCTCGGCATGGTGACCGGAGGGTATCTCTGGTCCGGCGGGAAGCTCTACATCATCTTCAAGGCCCTGCCTTACGAGATGACGATGATTCTCGGCGCCGCGATCGGCGCTTTCCTGATCGCCAACGACAAGGCGACGATCAAGCACACGCTCCAGGACCTCGGAAAGATCGTCAAGGGCCCGCACTGGAAGCCCGAGGATTACCGCGATCTGCTGTGCCTGTTGTTCGAATTGATCCGCCTGGCCCGGCAGAACGCCGTCGCGCTCGAGGAACACACCGAGGATCCGCAGAACTCGTCGATCTTCACGCGCTATCCCCGCATCCTCGCCGACCGGGAAATCGTCGAGATCATCTGCGACACGCTGCGCTCGGCGTCGATGAACTACAACGACCCCCACCAGGTCGAGGAGGTTCTCGACAAGCGGCTGGAGAATCGCCTCCACCACGCCCAGCACACCTCCCATGCCCTGCAAACGACCGCCGACGCCCTGCCCGCGCTCGGCATCGTCGCGGCGGTCCTGGGCATCATCAAGACCATGGGCTCCATCGATCAGCCGCCCGAAGTGCTCGGCGGTCTGATCGCGGGCGCCCTTGTCGGCACGTTTCTTGGCGTTTTCCTCGCCTATGGCTTCGTGGGCCCCTTCGCCGCCCGCGTGAAGGCGGTCATCGAGGAGGATCACCAGTTCTACCTCCTGGTCCGGGAAGTGCTCGTCGCGAACCTTCACAACCACTCCACGAACATCTGCATCGAGGTCGGCCGCCAGAATGTCCCCGGCCATGTGCGCCCGCCCTTCAACGAACTCGAGGAGGCGCTGCACGACCTGAAACAGGCGGCCGCATGAGCCGGTCACCCCGGTTCGGACCGCGCACCGCGATGTGCGCCGCGGCTCTTGGCCTGTCGCTCCTGTGCGCGCAGGACGGGCACGCGCAGACGCTGGCGGTCGACGCGGGCGACCATCAGGGATTCACCCGGCTGGTGATCCGCATCGGGGCGGATAGATCCTGGCAACTGGACCAGGACGGACGCATCTGGCGCCTGTCGCTGGACCCGGGCGTCGAGCGCTTCGATCTTGCGGGCAGTTTCGACCTGATCCAGCGCAACCGGATCGCGAACCTGTCGCAGGAGGGCGCGACGCTCGCCATCGCGCTGGCCTGCGACTGCGACGTGTCCGCCTTCCGCTACAGGGACAGCTTCGTGGTGGTCGACGTGTCGGATCCCACTCCCACGCCCGACCCGGGCCCTGCGGCCCTGCGGGCCTCGGACACGGTCGCCCCCCCGCCGACCGAGCCTCGCGCGCCCCGCCCCGAAACCGCCGGAGAGATCGCCGCCGCCGCCCTGCCCGATCTCGCGCGGCTCCTGACCCCGGGCACGACGCCAGGCGCCCCGCGCCCGACCCCGCCGGAGGGCGACCCGCCGCCTGTCGACCCGGCACCCGCACCGGTGGAGCCTGCGCCCGCGAACACCTCCCGCCCGAACATCGAGGAAGCCGCCCAGATCATGGCCGAGCAACTTGCACGGGCCGCAGCAGCCGGCCTGCTGGAGCCCCAGGCC
>CAZGHJ010000012.1:11319-24351 GCA_964525355.1 uncultured Roseicyclus sp. | reverse complement strand
AGCCGCGAGGCGCTGGTCGAGGCGCTGACCGCCTATTCCGGCGCGGTGATCCTGGTCAGCCACGACATGCATCTGCTGAGCCTTGTCGCGGACCGGCTGTGGCTGGTGAAGGACGGCCGCGTGGCGCCCTATGACGGCGATCTGGAAAGCTACCGCGCGCTGCTGCTGAAGGGCGAGGAAAAGGCGGAAAAGCCCGCGAAACCAAAATCGAAACCGAAGCCCGTCTCGCAGGAGCGGCTGCGCGAAATCCGCGCCGAGGTGAAGCAGGCCGAAGCCCGCGTCGCGAAGATCGAGGAGATGCGCGAGAAACTCGCCGCGAAACTGGCCGATCCCGAGCTTTACGAGCCCGAGCGGGCGGGCGACCTGGGCGTCTGGCAGCGAAAGTATGCCGAGGTCATGGAGGGGCTCGACCGGGCCGAGGCGCTCTGGGTGCGCGCCGCCGAAAAGCTCGAGGCCGCCGAGGCGGGCTGAGCCGCGCTCAGGAAAGCTCGGGCGGCACACAAGGCAGCGGACCTGCGAGAACCGCCGTGCCCGTGGCATCGAACGTGCCCGCCAGCGCCCCGGCCCCGACGGTATCGGGCGTGAAGACGCCACGTGCCCCCGCGATCTCGGCACCTGTCGCCACGATGCGCCCCGCGCGCGCGGCCTCGCCTTCGCTGTCGATGTCGAGCGTGACGATGACCTCTTCGCCCGGCGCGAGCCCCGCCACGAGCAGCTCGAGCGCCCGCGCGCCATCCGCGACCGGCATCAGTCGCGCCGGTCCGGCGCGCACCACGGGCGTCCAGGGATCCTGCGTGCCGCCGCCGCCATATTCGGTGTCGATCAGCACCCGACCCGACGAAGGCCCGAAATCCACCCGCAGAAGGCCCGAGACCGGGCCGCAGGCCTCGATATTGCGCAGGACGATCACGTCCAGAACCGCGGCGTCCTCGACAAGGACCTCGAGCCGCGCGGTCTGGCCCTGCGCGACAACGGGGCAAAGGCAGATCATGGCGGCCTGAACGATACGCATAGGCCGAAGCCTAGCCCCGCGCCGCGCATGTCGTCCAGCACTGGCGCCGGCCGCGCGCGCGTTCTATAGGCCGGGTCCATGGACCTCGCGCCCCTCATCCCGGCTTTCGTGACGCTGTTCGTCATCATCGACCCGATCGGGCTCGCGCCGCTTTTCGTGGCGCTGACGCAAGGGATGGAGGCGCGCGCCCGGCGCAAGGTGGCGGTGCGGGCCTGCCTCGTGGCGCTGGGGCTTCTGACGCTTTTCGGGGTGGCGGGCGAGGCGGTGCTGGCCTTTCTCGGGATCTCGATGCCGGCCTTCCGCATCGCGGGCGGGGTGCTTCTGTTCCTGACCGCGCTCGACATGCTGTTCGAGCGGCGCACCCAAAGGCGGCAGGGCCAGGCCGATGCCGAGCATCCGGACGACCCGTCGGTCTTTCCTCTCGCGATCCCGCTGATCGCCGGGCCGGGCGCCATCGCCACGATGATCCTGCTGACGGGGCGCGAGGGCGGCGATCTGGTTCATGTGCTGGCGATCCACGGGGTGATGGCGCTGGTCATCGCGGTGGTCTTCGCGCTCTTCCTGCTTGCGGCCCCGCTGGAGCGGCTTCTGGGGCCGGTCGGCATCAACGTGGTGACGCGGCTGCTGGGCATGCTGCTGGCCGCGCTGTCGGTGCAGTTCGTGATCGACGGGATGCGCGATCTCCAGGTGGTCTAGGACGCAGCCCCCGAAGCGCCGACGCCCCGAGGCTGCGGCCGTCGTCGGGTCAGCCGATCGTGTAGGTCACGTCGCCACCGGCGCCACCGATGAAGGTCACCGTACCATCATCGTTGAAGCGCACCGGCTGGCAAATCGTGCCGGCAAGCCGCGCGGGGGCCGTGAGCGTGCGGCAGAACTGGCCGTCACGCTCGGTCCAGGCGCCCTCCACCGAGCCCGACATGCTGCCATCCGCGCCCAGCACGATGGTGCTGCGGTCGTTGGTCAGGGTCGTGCCCGACAGTTGCGCGGTCAGGGAGCCCGCGTCGCCCCCGTCGTCCGACGCCATCGTGGTCGTCTCGACGCAACCCGACAGCGCGAGTGTCCCCACGAGCGCGAGCCCGATCGCCCCGGTCTTCGTGAAAATGGCAGAAATCATCGTCCCGTCCCTTCGCTTGCTTTGATCATGTCTGGATCTCGTGAACAGACTGGATATCGTGGCGCGGGACGCTTCCCTTGCGTAAGTAAGGAAATCCCGAACTACCTGACGGGCGGCCGGGCCGTCGCTATCGCGCAGGAGAGACCGCAATGACCGCTCTGACGGGCGACCAGATCGCGAGCCTTGTCTATCTCAGCCTGCTCACGGCGGTGATCGGGGGCTGGTTCGTCGTGTCGCAGCGGCGGCAGGCGGGCCGGCTGGCGCAATACGCCGCGATCTGGGGCTTCATCTTCCTCGGCGCGATCGTGGCGGTGGGGCTTTGGGGCGATATCCGCGAGACCGTCGCGCCGCGCCAGTCGGTGATGATGGAGGGCGCGCGGGTCGAGCTTCCGCGCGCGGTGGACGGGCATTTCTACGTCACGATGGAGGTGAACGGCGCGCCGATCCGCTTCGTGATCGACACCGGCGCGAGCGAGCTGGTCCTGAGCCGCGCGGACGCCGCGCGGGCGGGGATCGACCCCGACGGGCTGATCTTCTCGGGCCGCGCCTTCACCGCCAACGGCATGGTCGAGACCGCGCCGGTGACGTTGGCCTCCGTGGTGCTGGGCGGGGTGGCGGACACGGACGTGCCGGCGGTGGTCAATGCCGGCGAGATGCCCGAGAGCCTTCTGGGCATGTCCTATCTGGAGCGGTTCTCGCGGATGGAGATCTCGGGCGGCCGCATGGTGCTGGAGCGCTAGGCGCCACCGCTTTCGGCCTGCATCTGCCAGCGGCCCGAGGCCTCGGACCAGTATTTCGCGGCCACGCCCGCCTGTGTCAGCGTCCGCCACTGCGCCCGCGCGGCCTCCACCGCGCCCGGGTCGTGCCCGTCGAACAGGATCATCACGCGGGCATGGCCGGTAACCTCCTCGGGGGTGACATCCGCGCCTTCGACCGACACGAGACAGTCCGGCGCGTTGCCCGCCGGCCCGGTGGTCAGAAGCACGGGCTGGTCGGCGTCATGCGGCCCGCCCGCGCGCCCGTGCGGCAGGAAGCCCTCGGGCAGCCAGAGCTGTTCGTCGAGCCGCGCAAGCGTCGCCTCCGTGCGCCCGCGCACGGCCACGCGCCAGGGCTGGGCGAGGGATTTCTCCAGCAGAAGCCGCAGCGTCGCCTCGAGCGGCGCGCGCGTCAGGTGGTAGAAATAGGCCTCGCCCATGCCGCGTGCCGCCCGTCTCAGCCCTCGTAGCCGTCGCGCACCATCCGGTCGAGCGCCAGCACGCCCCAGCCCGTGGCGCCCTTGGGCGCAAGCGCGGTGTCGGCCTTCACGCTCGCCACGCCGGCGATATCGAGATGGATCCAGGGCGTGCCATCCTTCACGAAACGGCCGAGGAACTGCGCCGCGGTGATCGAGCCCGCCTCGCGCCCGCCCACGTTCTTCATGTCGGCGACCCGGCTTTTCAGCTTCTCGTCATAGGCCGACCCGAGCGGCATCCGCCACGCGCCCTCGCCCTCGGTCTTCGCGGCCTTGAGGAAGGCGTCACAGAAGGCGTCGTCGTTGGAGAAGACGCCCGCGTTCTCGTTGCCGAGGCTGATGATGATGGCGCCCGTCAGCGTGGCGAGGTCGATCATGCCGGAAGGCGCAAACCGCTCCTGCGCGTACCACATCACGTCGCACAGCACGAGGCGGCCCTCGGCGTCGGTGTTGATGACCTCGACCGTGTCGCCCTTCATCGACTTCACCACGTCGCCCGGACGCTGCGCGCGGCCGTCGGGCATGTTCTCCACCAGGCCCACCAGCGCCACCACGTTGGCCCTGGCCTTGCGCCCCGCAATGGCCTTCATCGCGCCCGCGACGGTGCCCGCGCCGCCCATGTCCATGGTCATGTCCTCCATGCCGGCGGCGGGCTTGAGGCTGACCCCGCCGGTGTCGAAGACGACGCCCTTGCCGATCAGCGCAAGCGGCGCCTCGTCGCCGCCACCCTTCCACTGCATGACGACGACCTTGGAGGGGCTTTCCGAACCCTGCCCCACCGCGAGGAGCGTGCGCATGCCGAGCCCCTCGAGCTCGGGCTCTTCCAGCACCTCGACCTCCACGCCGAGATCGCGCAGCGCCTCGAGCCGGGCCGCGAACTCGGTGGTGGTCAGCACGTTGGAGGGCTCGTTCACCAGATCGCGGGTGAAGAACACCCCCTCGGCCACGGGGGCGAGATCGGCCCAGGCCGCCGCGGCGTCCTCGGGCTTGGAGACCATCAGCGTCGCGGCTTCGGGGCTCGCCGCCTCGCCCTCGGGCGGCGTCTTGTGATCGGCGAAATCGTAGGTCCTGAGCACCAGCCCCAGCCCCAGGTCTGCCGCGCGGGCCGTCGCGCCCGCGCAGACCGTCACGGGCCCCTTGCCCATCGCCTTGGCAAGCCCCGCGCCGGCCTTGCGCGCCTCCTCGACGCCGGGCCGGCGCGGCAGCTTGGCCACCAGCAGCGTCTCGGCAGCGAGGCCAGCCGGCCAGGCCAGCGACAGCACGTCGCCCGGCCTGGCCTTCGCGAAACGCTCGGCCTCCACCGCGCGGGCCAGCGCGCCCTTGGTCAGGCGGTTGATCCGCCGCGCCGCGGGGTCGAGCGTGCCCTCGGGCGGCACGACGACCGCGAGCGTGCCCTCTGCCCCGGCCAGGGCGTCGAGATCGGTGTCGGTAAAGGTCAGGCGGATCGGCGTGGTCATGGTTGGCTTCGTCCCGTTCGGTTCGCTTCGGTTCACTTCGGTTCCGTGCGGCCACCGCCCGTGCCGGCGGCGGCCTGCGTGTCTTTCCGGTCGTGACCTTAGGGCGAGGCCACGGCATTTGCCAGATCGGCCTGTTGTCCGGCGACGCGGTGCAGTATCTTGTGGCGAAGCGTGCGCGGACTGCCACCCGTGCGCGGGATCAAGGCGTGGCGGGCGCGAGGCCCGCACGCACGGATGCGGGGGCCGCCGGGCATGACCGGGGGGCCCGTCGGGGATGTCGGCGCGGCGCGAGGCCGCGCAAGGAGAACAAGGTTTGGGGCGGTTCGACCGGTATATCCTGGCCCAGCTCATGGTGCTGTTCGGCTTTTTCAGCCTCGTGCTGATCTCGGTCTACTGGATCGAGGCCGCGGTGGACCTCTTCGACACGCTGATCGCCGACGGCCAGAACCTCGGCGTGTTCCTCGAGTTCACTGCGCTCGCCCTGCCCCAGATCATGCAGATGGTCCTGCCCATCGCGGCCTTCGTGGCGACGCTTTACACGTTCAACCGGATGATCGGCGAAAGCGAGCTTGTCGTGATGCAGACCGCGGGCCTGTCGGCGGCGCGGCTGCTGCGCCCCGTCCTGGTCTTCGGGCTGTTCCTGGCCGCGCTGATCGCCGTTCTGTCCAACATCCTCGCACCCGCGGCGCGCGGCCAGTTCATCGACCGCTCGGCGGAGGTCGAGGCCGACATGACCGGCCGCTTCCTGCGCGCGGGCGCGTTCATCCATCCTGCCGACGGTCTGACCGTCTACATCCGCGAGATCACCGAGCTGGGAGAGTTCCGCGACATGCTGATGCATGACCGCTCGGACCCGGGCGTGGAGACGACCTACGTGGCCAGGACCGGGATCCTGCTGCGCGCCGAGGGCGGGCCGCGGCTGGTGATGTTCGACGGCATGGCCCAGTCGCTCGACCGCGCGACGGGGCGGCTGTCGACGGTGACCTTCGCCGATTTCACCTATGACGTGGCCGGGCTGATCACGGAGGGGCGCGTGCGGGCGGTCGGCGCGCGCGAACTGCCCACCGGCGTCCTCGTGCGGGCCGATGCCGAGCTGGCCGCCGCGCTGGGCCTGCCGCTGGCGCGGATGCTCTTCGAGGGCCATGACCGGATCGCGCGCGCGCTCTTCGCGGTCTTCCCGCCGCTGATCGGCGCGCTCTGCCTGATGCTGGGCCATTTCTCGCGCTTCGGGGTCTGGCGGCAGATCCTGCTGGCCGTCGTTCTGATCGTGCCGTTGCAGGTGGTCTGGAACGCCTCGGAGGCCGCGGCGCGGGCCGATGCCGCGCTTTGGTACCTGGCCTATGCGCAGCCGGTCGCGGCGCTGGCCGTGACCGGGGCGCTGCTTGTTGCGGCCGGGGTCGGGCCGCGCGGCCTGTCGCGGCTGCGGCCGTGGCCGCGGACCGGGCCGGCGGTGGAGGCGCCATGATCCTGCATTTCTACCTCGCCCGCCGCTTCCTGCGCGCGCTGGGGATCGTCACGGCGGTCTTCGTGGGCATCCTGCTGCCCATCGACATCGCCGAGCAGATGCGCCGGATCGGGGCGGAGCACGGGCTGGGCGCGGTGGTGGAGCTGTCGCTCCTGACGCTGCCGCGCGCGCTTTACACCTGGCTGCCGCTTTTCGTGATGCTGGCCACGCTGATCCTGTTTCTCGGGCTGGCGCGCACGTCCGAACTGGTCGTGGTGCGCGCCGCGGGGCGCTCGGCGATCCGCTCGGCCATCTCGCCGGTGCTCGTGGCCTTCGGGTTGGGCGTATTGGCGCTTCTGATCCTCAACCCGATCGTGGCGGCCACCTCGCGCGAGTACCAGAACACGGTCGCGCGCTACGAGGGCGCCGAGAGCCGCACCGTCTCGGTCAGCGCCGAGGGGCTCTGGCTCAGGCAGGGGACCCCGTCGCAGCAGACGGTGATCCATGCCGAGGGCACCAATGCCGACGGCACGCACCTGTTCGACGCGAGCTTCTTCACCTTCGGTGACGCGGGCCTGATGACCGAGCGCATCAGCGCCGAGGAAGCGGTGCTGGCGAACGGCGCCTGGGAGCTGTCGGGCGTCAAGCGCTGGCCCATCGGCAGCACGCCCAACGCCGAAGCGGCGGCCGAGACCCATCCGAGGCTGGTCCTGCCCTCGACACTCACGGCCGAGCAGATCCGCGACAGTTTCGGCCGCCCCTACACGGTGCCGATCTACGAATTGCCGGGCTTCATCGCGCAGCTCAACGAAGCGGGGTTCGCGGCACTCCAGCACCGCATCTGGCTGCAGATGCAGCTCAGCAATCCGCTGATGCTGTCGGCGATGGTGCTGATCGGTGCGGGATTCACCATGGGCCACACCCGGTTCGGCCGGACGGGCATCATGGTGCTTGCCGCGATTTTGTTAGGATTCGGGGTGTATTTCATAAGGGATTTCGCCGAAGTTCTGGGGGAAAGCGGGCAGTTGCCCGTCGCTCTCGTGGCGTGGTCCCCGCCGGTGGCGGCGATCATGCTGGCGCTGGGGGTCCTGTTGCATACGGAAGATGGGTAGAGCCACACGCGACATATCACGGGCGCCGGGCCGGCTGGGCCTTGCGCTGATCGCCGGGCTGGCCGTGCTGGCGCCGGCCCCGGTTTCGCTTGCCCAGAGCCCGGGCGCATCCGCGCCGGCCACGCTTGTCGCCGACGATATCCTCTTCCAGCAGGGCTCGGCCGCGATCACCGCACGCGGCGGCGTCGAGGTCTTCTTCGAGGGCCGCAGGCTCAGGGCCGAGGCGATCACCTATACCGAGGCCGGCGACCGGATTTCGGTCGAGGGTCCGCTGACGCTGATCGACGCTTCGGGCGAAACGGTACTGGTGGCCGATTTCGCCGATCTCTCGGCCGATCTGCGCGAGGGCGTCCTGCAATCCGCCCGCCTCGTGCTCGACCGGCAGATGCAGATCGCGGCAAACCGAATCGACCGGGTCGAGGGGCGCTACACGCAGGCCTATCAGGCCGTCGCCTCTTCCTGCGAGGTCTGCTTCGACAATCCCGTGCCCCTGTGGGAGATCCGCGCGCGGCGCGTGATCCATGACGAGGTCGAGCGCCAGATCTATTTCGAGGGCGCGCAGTTCCGCGTCGCGGGGGTGCCCGTGATCTGGCTGCCCCAGATGCGCCTGCCCGACCCGACGCTGACGCGGACGACCGGCTTTCTGGGCCCCTCGATCCGCGCCACGGACGCCACCGGCACGCAGATCCGCCTGCCCTATTTCGTCACGCTGGGCGATCACGCCGACGTGACGGTGACGCCCTGGCTCGGCCTGGGCGACAGCCAGACGATCGAGCTGCGCTACCGCCAGGCGTTCCGCAATGGCCGGGTCACGGCCAACGGCTCGGTCACATGGGACGAGTTGACCGAGGAGGATGTGCGGGGCCATGTCTTCGCCAACGGCTTTTTCGGGGTCGGACGCGGCATCGCGCTGACCTTCCGGCTGGAGGCCGCCAGCGATGACGACTACCTGACGACCTACGGTTTTCCGGACCCGAGTTTCCTGCAGAGCGACCTGCGGCTGTCGCGGGCCACGCCCGAAGGCTTCTTCGACGTGGGCATCACCAGCTTTTCGTCGCTGCGCGAGAACGAGCGCGACCAGACCCTGCCCGCGCGGGTGATCGACGGGCGCATCGTGCACCGCATCCCGGGCGAGGTGCTGGGCGGCATCGCGCAGATGCGCCTCGACACGCTGGGCTATCTGCGCGACGAGGACACGCCCGGCACGCTGGCGGCGAACGGCCGGCCGCTGGCCACGGACGCAGTGCGCATCTCGGGCGTGCTCGACTGGCAGCGCAGCGAGGTGCTGCGCAACGGGCTTGTCGTCACGGCCGAGGCGGCGCTTGCGGCGGATCTGCACAGCGCGCGGCAGGACGTCGACGATGCGCTCAACGACGTGGAGACCCGCCTGACCCCCTACGGCGCGATCGAGCTGCGCTACCCGCTGAGCCGCGTCGGCGCGGGCGGTGCCGCGCATGTGCTGGAGCCGGTGGTGCACATGGCCTGGTCGGACACAGGCGGCGACGCGGTCGTGGAAGAGGACACCTCGGTGGTGGAGTTCGACGAGGGCAACATCTTCTCGCTCGACCGCTTCCCCGGCTCGGACCGCCGCGAGACGGGCGCGCGCACCGCCGTCGGACTGGGTTACACGCGGCTCGACCCGGCCGGCTGGTCGGCGGGCCTTGCCGGCGGCATCGTGCTGCACGCCGAGGATCTGGGCCAGTTCACGCCGGGCTCGGGCCTTGACGGGCAAACCTCGGACTGGCTCTTGGTGACGCATCTGCAAATGCCGAGCCGGCTGCGCGTCGTGAACCGCGCGCTCTTCGACCAGAGTTTCGAATTCACCTCGAACGAGTTCCGCGTCGACTGGCAGGGCGAGGCGCACCGGCTGGCCAGCACCTACACCTGGCTCGAGGCCGATGCCGACGAGGGCCGGCCGCGCGACCTCGGGGAATGGGCGGTCGACGCCGATTACCGCTTCGACAGCGACTGGACGGCAGGCGTGGACTGGCGGTTCGACTTCGCCGAGGGCAACCCCGCCGAGGCCGGCCTGCGCCTGGGCTACGAGAACGAATGCATCGACATGGAGATGTCCGTGTCGCGCCGCTACAGCGCCTCGGCCAATGTGGACGACATCACCGAGTTCGGCGTGACCGTCGAGTTGAGCGGCTTCGGCGCCTCGCGGCAGGGCCGCGCCCGGGACCGCAGGTGCAATTACTGACCGGTGCGCCCGCCTGCGTGGACACGGCCCGGCACAGACCTCTTGCGCCGGAAGGCGCGTCGCCCGATAACAGCGCCATGACCGATACGACCGCAACGACCCGCCCGACCCTGCCGACCCGGACACGCCAGGGGCTGCTCGCCTCGACGCTGGCGGCAGCACTTGTCATCGTGGGCCTTGCACTGCCCGCTCCCGCACAGAGCCCCTTCGCGGTGGCCGCGCGGGTCAACAACGACATCGTCACCAATTACGAGATCCAGCAGCGCCGCCTGTTCCTGCAGCTTCTGAACGCGCCGGGCGAGGTGATCTCGGGCGTGCCCGAGGCCCTCGTCAACGAGCGGCTCCAGAACGAGGCGGCCGAGCGCATGGGCGTGCTGGCCACGGCAGAGGCCATCGAGGCCGGCGTGGCCGAATTCGCGGGCCGGGCGAACATGGGCCCGGAGCAGTTCATCAACGCGCTCGGCCAGGCCGGCGTCTCGGCGGAAACGTTCCGCGACTTCGTCGCCGCGGGCATCAACTGGCGCAACGTCGTGCGCGCCCGCTTCGCCTCGCGCGCGCAGGTCAGCGATGCCGAGGTCGACCGCGCGATCGCGCGCAGCGGCGGCGCCGACGGCGGCTCGATCGACTACGCCACCATCCCCATCGCGGGCGGAAGCAGCGCCGAGGCCCTGTCCCAGGCGCAGCGGCTGCGCGACCAAGTGGATACCTGCAACGACCTCTACGGGCTGCGCCCCGAGGGGCTGGAACGCCAGGTCCTGCCGCCGGGCGAGATCCCGGCCGACATCGCCGCGGCGCTGAGCCGGCTCGATGCCAACGAGATGTCCTTCGACGTCACCCGAGGCGGCGGCACGCTGCTTCTGGTGACGATGCTCTGCGCGCGCAGCAGCGAGGTGCCCGATGAGGCCCGCGAGCAGGTGCGCGAGCAACTTTTCCAGCGCCGCATGGGCGCCTTCGCTTCGGGATTTCTCGAGGAACTGCGCGCCGACGCGATCATCGTCTACGGCGACGGCTGAAGGCCGGGCGCGCGCGATGACGCCGCAGGCCCCCGTTGCGCTGACCCTTGGCGAGCCGGCCGGCATCGGCCCGGAACTCGCGGCCATGGCCTGGGAGAAACTCGACGGCCGGGTTCCCTTCTTCGTGCTCGGCGATCCGGCGCATCTGGGCCATCTCGGCGTGCCGGTGGCGCCCATCGCCGCCCCGTCCGAGGCCGCGCGCGTCCTGCACCGCGGCCTGCCCGTGCTGCCCCATCCCTTCCCCGCCCCCGCCACGCCCGGCACGCTGGAGCCCGCGAACGCGCCCGCCGTCGTCTCGGCCATCACCCGCGCGGTCGACCTGACGCTGCGCGGCGAGGCGGCGGCGCTGACCACGGGCCCGATCCACAAGAAGGCCCTGATGGACGGCGCGGGTTTCGCCTTCGCCGGCCATACGGAGTTCCTCGCCCATCTCGCCGGCGTGGACCGCGTGGTGATGATGCTGGCCAGCCCTGACCTGCGCGTGGTGCCCACGACGATCCATATTCCACTGGCCGAGGTGCCGCGCGCGCTCGACCGGGCGCTTCTGTCCGACACGATCCGCATCACCGACGCCGCGCTGCGCCGCGATTTCGGGATCGAGAGCCCGCTCATCGCGGTCACCGGCCTCAACCCCCATGCCGGGGAAGGCGGTGCCATGGGCCGCGAGGAGATCGAGACCATCGCCCCCGTGATCGAGGCGCTCCGGGCCGAGGGTTACGGGCTGACCGGCCCGCACTCGGCCGACACGCTGTTTCACGCCGCGGCCCGCGCCCGGTACGATGCGGCGGTGGCGATGTATCACGACCAGGCGCTGATCCCGATCAAGACGCTGGCCTTCGACGCGGGCGTGAACGTGACGCTGGGTCTGCCCTTCGTGCGCACCTCGCCCGATCACGGCACGGCGCTCGACATCGCGGGGACGGGCCGCGCCCGGCCCGACAGCCTGATCGCCGCGCTCGAGCTTGCCGCCGAACTTGCCCGGAACCGCGCCACGGGCTGAGGCCGCATGACGCCCGCGCCACGTCCCGTCGCGGGAAACCCGCCCCGCGCACGGGCGCCCCGGCGCCGCCAAGGGGCCTTCAGGTCCCGCGGCGGCGCCTGCCGCCTTGCGGAACGCTGAAATCTGGGGCCATGTCCCCCCATGAGCGCCATCGACAGCCTTCCCCCCCTGCGCGAGGTCATCGCCGCCCACGGCCTCTCGGCCAAGAAGGCGTTGGGGCAGAACTTTCTTCTGGACCTGAACCTGACCGCCAAGATCGCGCGTGTCGCGGGCGATCTGTCGGGCGCGGACGTGCTGGAGGTGGGCCCCGGTCCCGGCGGGCTGACCCGCGGGCTTCTCGCCTCGGGCGCGCGCCGGGTTGTCGCGGTGGAGAAGGACGCGCGCTGCCTGCCTGCGTTGGCGCAGATCGCCGAGGCTTATCCCGGACGCCTCGAGGTGATCCATGGCGACGCGCTGGCGCTCGACTGGCGCGCGCATCTGGAGGCGCCGATCAAGGTCGTGGCCAACCTGCCCTACAATGTCGGGACCGAACTGCTGGTGCGCTGGCTCACGCCCGAAACATGGCCCCCCGCCTGGACGTCGCTTACGCTCATGTTCCAGCGCGAGGTGGCCGAGCGGATCGTGGCGCAACCCGGCTCGAAGGCCTATGGCCGCCTCGCGATCCTGGCCCAGTGGCGCACCGAGGCGCGCATCGCCATGACGCTTCCGCCCGAGGCCTTCACGCCGCCGCCCAAGGTGCGCTCGGCCGTGGTGCATCTGACCGCCCTGCCCGTGCCGCGCTTTCCGGCCGAGCCGCAGATCCTGTCGCGCGTCGTCGCAGCGGCTTTCAACCAGCGGCGCAAGATGCTGCGATCCGCACTCCGCGGCCTTGCGCCCGATATCGAAACGCGCCTGACCGAGGCGGGCATTCCACCCACGGCGCGGGCCGAGGACATCACGCTGGAGGCGTTCTGCCGGCTGGCCCGCGGCTTTCGGGGAGATGTCTGAGAACAAGGGCGGTATAGGCGACCGGGCGGTCCTGCCCCATGGGCCCCGCGTGCGGCACCCGACCGCGGGGCGCCGTCCGAACGGGCGTTGGCCACGGCTGGCCGCACGCCGTCCTGGGTATCTGCGCTACTCGGCCGCTTCCTGGGCGGGGTCGTCGCCGCCCGCCTTCGGGGCGTCGTCCTTTTTCCGGGGCTTGGCGGGCGCATCGCCGGCCTGGTCCTCGGTCTTTTTCGGCCGCCGTTGCCGGGGGCGCCGGGGCTTGGGCGCGTTTTCGGGCGTCTCGACCAGCGTGCTGTCGCCGTCGCCGCCGTCGGAGGGGTCGACCACCGCATCGAAGGCGCGGCCGCCGCCGTCCGAGCCCTGCTCCGCCGCCGGTTTGTCGCCCTGCCCCGAGCCGCCAGCGTCTGACTGGGGCTGTTGCTGACCCTTGGTCTGACCGCGCGACTGACCCGCATTCTGGCC
>CAZGHJ010000012.1:0-11219 GCA_964525355.1 uncultured Roseicyclus sp. | reverse complement strand
GCGTTCTGGTCCGCATTCTGACCGGGGTTCTGGCCACCGCCCTGCTGCTGTTCGCGGCGGGCGTCCATCTCGCGCTGGGCTTCGCCCAGAAGGCGCAGGTAATGCTCGGCATGCTGCTGGAAATTCTCGGCCGCGACGCGATCATTGGCCAGCTGCGCATCGCGGGTCAGCTGGTTGTACTTGTCGATGATCTGTTGCGGCGTGCCGCGCACCTTGCCCTCCGGTCCGGAGGAGTCGAACACGCGATTGACGATATTGCCAACGGAACGGTTGCGGTTGCCTTTGGACCGCGAGCGGTTCTTGGATGATCTCATGGTGTAGGTCTGTAAATCCAGTTTTCCTGGGTGTTGCAGAGGATGGCGCCGCCACCGGCACCCGAACCGCGAACGCGCCGGGCCCAATCGAATCTTCTGGCCCGCGGTATCTGACGAAGTCGGCGCGAGGGGGCGCATGCCCTTCGTCCCGCGCGGTTTGACTAAGCACGCCCGGCGCCGTGACACAAGGCAAAAAGCCGCAATCCGTCGTATTTTCGGAATATTTTGCGGCTTTGCGGCGGCGTCAGCGCTGACGGCCCGCCGACCGGTGGCCCAGCACCACCCGATCATGCCCTGCAAGATCGGGAAGGATACGCAGGTCTTCAAGCCCCGCCGCCGAAAAAAGGCCGGACACGGCCGCGGCCTGATCGGCGCCGATCTCGACGATGAGCCGCCCGCCGGGCGCGAGGTGATCGCAGGCGCGCGCCAGAATCTTCCGATAGGCCGCGAGCCCGTCACCCCCCGGCGTCAGCGCGCCCGGCGGCTCGAACCCGGTGATCTCGGGGGCGAGCGTGGCATAGGCGCCGGCGGTCACATAGGGCGGGTTCGACACGATGAGGTCGAAGCGCGCGGGCTCCGGCACGGCCTCCCACCAGTCGCCCCGCGACAGTGTCAGCCGGCCAGCAACGCCATGGGCCGCCGCGTTCCGTGCCGCCACGTCGAGCGCCGCCTGCGAGATGTCGGTGGCCAGCCCCGTCGCCCCCGGCCGCTCCGCCAGCAGCGTCACCGCGAGGATGCCCGAGCCGGTGCCGAGATCGGCAAGCCGCGCGAAGGGCTCGGACAGGGCGGCCTCGACCAGCGTCTCGGTGTCGGGCCGCGGCGTCAGCACGTCGCGCGTGACCGCAAAGGACCGGTCCCAGAACGGCCAGGCGCCGAGGATCTGCGCGGTGGGCTCTCGCGCGGCGCGGCGCTCGAGGAAGGCGTCGGCCCTCGTCTGCACCCCGGGTGCGAGCGGCTCCCGCTCGGCGGCCAGGAGTCCGGCGGCGCTCAGGCCGCTTGCCTCTGCCAGCAGAAGCCGCGCGTCCCGCCGCGCCTCCTCCCGGCCGATCAGGGGCGCAAGCCGCGCCTCGGCCGCGGCGAGCCAGTCGCGCACGCGGACCCGCCCCGACGGCTCAGCCATCCAGCGCCGCGAGCGCCGTGGCCTGCGCGTCTTCGGTCAGCGCGTCGATCACCTCGTCCAGATCGCCCGCCATCACGTCCGCCAGCCGATAGAGCGTGAGGTTGATGCGGTGATCCGTGAGCCGGCCCTGCGGGAAGTTGTAGGTGCGGATGCGTTCCGACCGGTCGCCCGAGCCGACCTGCGCCTTGCGGTCGGCGGCGCGTTCGGCGGCGGCCCGGTGGCGTTCCAGGTCGAAGAGCCGCGCGCGCAGCACGGCCATGGCGATCTCGCGGTTGCGGTGCTGGGATTTCTCGGAACTGGTGACGACGATGCCGGTGGGCAGGTGCGTGATGCGCACCGCCGAATCGGTGGTGTTCACGTGCTGGCCGCCCGCGCCGCTGGCGCGCATCGTGTCGATGCGGATGTCCTGGGCGGGGATCGCGATATCGACCTCCTCCGCCTCCGGCAGGACGGCGACGGTGGCGGCGGAGGTATGGATGCGCCCGCCCGATTCGGTTTCCGGCACGCGCTGCACGCGGTGCACGCCGGATTCGTATTTCAGTCGCGCGAAGACGCCCTCGCCCTTGACACGCGCCGTGACCTCCTTGATGCCGCCGAGCTCGGTCTGTTGCAGGTCGATGATCTCGACGCTCCAGCCCTTCGCCTCGGCGTAACGGGTGTACATGCGCAGCAGGTCGCCGGCGAAAAGCGCCGCCTCCTCGCCGCCGGTGCCGGGGCGTATTTCCAGCATCGCGGCGCGGGCGTCGGCCTCATCCTTCGGCAGAAGCGCGAGCCGCAGCGCGTGTTCGGCCTCGGGGATGGCCTGGGCGAGGCGGGCGATCTCGTCCTCGGCAAGGGCGCGCATCTCGGGGTCGGAGGCCAGCGCGCGCGCCTCGTCCAGTTCGGTCGTCAGCGCGCGCCAGCCCTCGATCCGGGCGACCACGGGTTTCAGCTCGGAATATTCGCGGGCGATCGTGGCGATGTCGCCGGCGCCCGCGCCGAGCTGCGCCTCGAGATACTCGAAACGCTCGGTGATCTGGCGCATGCGGTCGGCGGGAAGCATGGGGGCGATGTGACGGCGCGTGGGCTCGCGGTCAAGAGCCGCCGTCGGCCTGCGCGGCGGCGATCCAGCGGCGCACGCGGGCCTCGTTCACGCCGAAATCGGACTCGCCGATGGCCGAGCGCGAGAAGATGTCGACGCGCGTAGCCTCACCCTCCTCGTGCAGACGGATCGAGATCGCGTCGGGGTAGCCGAAGATGCGCGAGCGCGCCACGTAGGTCACGAAGCCTTCCGACGCCGCGCCCGCGATCGGCTCGGCACCCTCGGCGCGCGCCACCCGGTCGAGCCGCGCTGCCACCTCCGCCAAGCTGCCGGCCAGCCGCGGTGCGTCCTCCCCACGAAGAACGAAGACGTTGCCGCCCGTGGGCGCAGGCCCCTCGCCCGGGTCCACATGCCAGACCTCGGGGCGCATCTGGTAACTGCGGGCGTAGAGGGCGAGCGCCACGGTCGTGGCGACCGCAAGGACGAGGATGATGACAAGGAACATGCGCATATCTCCCTCCTGCGCCGTGACGGCGCGGTCTTCAAGCCCCTTTCACGCCCCGGATCCCGCTCGGGACAGCGCCGCGGCGGTGGCGCGCGCGATCACGCGCTCCTCGTCGGTGGGCAGGACGAGCACGGGCACGGCGCCGGCGCCGATCCCGGTGGCGTTCGCGGCATTGGCTTCGGGGTCAACCGCAAGCCCGAGGAACCCGAGCGGTTCGAGCGCGCGCGCCCGGATCTCGGAGCTGTTCTCGCCAATGCCACCGGTGAAGACGAGCGCGTCGATCCCGCCCAGCACCGCCGCCATGGCACCGATCTCACGCGTCAGCCGAAACACATAATAATCAACGGCTTCCGAGGCCGACTTCAAGTCGGATCCCAGCAGCGTCCGCATGTCGTGAGAAAGGCCCGACAGCCCCTTGAGGCCGCTCTCCTTGTAAAGAAGCGTGGTGATCTCGTCGACGTCCATTCCCTCGGCGAGGAAATGCAGGATCACGCCCGGGTCGAGCTGGCCGCAGCGGGTGCCCATGGGCATCCCGTCGAGTGCGGAGAAGCCCATCGTCGAGCCGACGGAGCGCCCGTCCCGCATCGCGCAGAGCGAGGCGCCGTTGCCAAGATGCGCAACGATCACAGCGCCTTGCGCGACATCCTTGAAGTCGCGCGCGAGTTTCCCCGCGATGTAGTCGTAGCTCAGACCGTGAAAGCCGTAGCGCCGGATGCCCGCTTCGTAGAAGCGGCGCGGCAGGGCGAAGGTATCGTTCACCCAAGGGTGGCCGCGGTGGAAGGCAGTGTCGAAGGCGGCGACCTGCACGGCCTCGGGGAAGGCGGCGATGGCCGCGCGGATGCCCGCGATGTTGTGCGGCTGGTGCAGGGGCGCCAGCGGCGCAAGCGCCTCGAGCCGTCTCAGAAGCTCCGGCGTCAGCGCGCGCGGACCGTCGATCTCGGGCCCGCCATGCACCACGCGATGCCCGACGCCCGCGATGCGCCGTCCGGCCAGATGCGGGCCCAGCGCGTCGAGGATCGCGTCGAGGCCGGCGGCGTGATCGGGCGCGGAGACCGCCGTCGCCATGCCGTCCAGCACCAGCCGCGCCTCGGGCCCCAGCCGGTCGATCTGGCCGCGCATCCGCTCCGCAGGCTCGGGCGCGGCCTCGTAAAGCCCGAACTTGATCGAGCTCGACCCCGCGTTCAGCGTGAGAAGCAGCCCGTCGCTCACAGGCCCGCCCGCCGATGCGCGTCAAGCGCGGCCACGGCGCAGGAGGCCAGCCGCGCGCGGTCGTCATCGGCGCGCGAGGTCAGGATGACGGGCACCTGCGCCCCCATCACGACGCCGGCCGCGGCCGCGTGGGCGAGGAAGGTCAGTTCCTTGGCGATCATGTTGCCCGCCTCGAGATTGGGGGCCACGAGGATCTCGGCATGTCCCGCCACCAGCCCCGTCAGCCCCTTGGTGCGCGCCGCGCCCAGATCGACGGCATTGTCCATGGCCAGCGGCCCGTCCACCAGCCCGCCGGTGATCTGGCCGCGATCGGCCATCTTCGACAGCACCGCCGCATCGATGGTCGAGGGGATGGAGGGCGTCACCGTCTCCACGGCCGAGAGGATGCCGACCTTCGGGGTCTCGATCCCGAGAGCGCGCGCGAGGTCGATGGCGTTCTGCACGATGGAGACCTTGCATTCGAGATCGGGCACGATGTTGATCGCGGCATCGGTGACGAACAGAAGGTGATCGAGGCCCGGCACGTCCATCACGAAGACATGGCTGAGCCGGCGGTTGGTGCGCAGCCCGCCCTCTTTCTTGAGGATGGCATGCAGAAGCTGGTCGGTGTGCAGATGCCCCTTCATCACCGCCCGCGCGCGGCCCTCGTGGACCAGCGCGACCGCGCGCAAGGCCGCGGCGCGGTGATCGGGGATATCGAGGATCTCGATGCCGGTGATGTCCGCGCCCGCCTCGGTCGCGGCGGCGGCGATCTTGTCCGCGGCCCCCACGAAGATCGGCGCGATCAGCGTGTGATCGCGCCCCAGCACCGCGCCCATCACCGCGTCGGGGCTTTCGGGGCAGACGACGACCGTGGGCATGGGCGCGAGCGGTTCGGCCTGCGCGATCAGCCGGTCGAAATGGGCGTGGCTCTGCACCGTCAGGCCTGGCACGCCAGAGGCGTCGACGCTGAGCGCTCGGTCGGGCGCGCGCACGCGCACCTCGCCCCGGCAGATCGTGCCGCCAGGCCCCTCGACATGCGCGGATAGGCGCACCTCGCCCTCGGGGCCCTTCGCCTCGACGCGCACATGCACGCCCAGGGTCTCGCCCGCATGGGCCCGTCCGATGAACTCGAGATTCTGTCCCAGATAGAGCGTGCCCGGACCGGGAAGCTGGTTGCCCAGCACGCCCGAGATCAGGGCCGCGACCCAGGCCGAGGGCGCGACCGCCTCGGGCTTGCCGTCGCCGTCGCCATCCTCCTTGGGCAGGTGCAGCGGGTTCACGTTGCCCGAGGCATGGGCGAAAACGTAGAGATCGTCGGCCCGCACGAGGCGCGAGGTGCTGGCCTCCATCCCGATCTCGATCTCGGCATAGGGGGTCGCGGTGAAGATGGTCATCGGGTGCGAACCTCGCGTGGGACATGGGCCGGACGCTGGAGCCACCTCGGGCCCGGGTCTTGATTCAGGTCTGATTTGCGCGCCGGCGGCAAGCTCTTGCGACCCGGTGGAACGGCGGTGAGGGCCATGACACGGACATCTGCCGCAAGTCCCGCGCGCCGCGGTCCGGTCCGCGCACGGCCATGACGTCGCCACGGCCGACATTGCCCCGGACCATATCGTCGAGAGCGAGTGCCCCGCAATGCAGCGCCGGGTGCAGCGGGTTCGGAATGCGCGCGTCCTTTCATCGGCCCGAGCCTATCGCGCTGGCGGCGGGGCGCAATGCTTGCGGTCGCCGCACCGGCGGTCCAGAACCGCACGACACCGCAGCCGGAGGCCGCCATGGCGCGCAGGATCATCATCGACACCGACCCCGGGCAGGACGACGCCGTCGCGATCCTTCTGGCGCTGGCCAGCCCCGAGGAAATCGAGGTGCTGGGCATCACCGCGGTGGCCGGCAACGTGCCGCTGGCGCTGACGCAGGTGAATGCGCGCAAGGTCTGCGAACTGGCCGGGCGGCCAGACATGCGCGTCTTCGCGGGCTGCGATCGGCCGCTGGAGCGCGATCTGGTCACGGCCGAGGCGGTGCATGGGCGGACCGGGCTCGACGGGGCGGACCTGCCCGAGCCGGCCATGCCGCTGCAGGAGGCACACGCGGTCGATTTCATCGTCGAGACCCTGCGTCGCGAGCCCGAGGGCAGCGTCACGCTCTGCCCGCTGGGGCCGCTGACCAACATCGCCACGGCCTTCCGCACCGCGCCCGACATCGTGGGCCGGGTGGGCGGGATCGTGCTGATGGGCGGCGCCTATTTCGAGGTCGGCAACTGGTCGCCCGCGGCCGAATTCAACATCTATGTCGATCCCGAGGCGGCGGCGATCGTCTTCGGCGCGGGCGTGCCGCTGACCGTCGTGCCACTCGACGTGACGCACAAGGTGCTGACCACGGGGGCGCGGGTAAGCGCCTTGCGCGATCTGGGCACGCCGGTGGGCGACGTGGTGGCCGACTGGATCGGCTTTTTCGAGCGCCACGACGAGGCGAAATACGGGTCCGACGGCGCGCCGCTGCACGATCCCTGCGTGATCGCGCATCTGGTGCGGCCGGGCCTGCTGACGGGGCGGCACATCAATGTGGAGATCGAGACGCGATCGGACCTCACCCGCGGCATGACGGTGGCCGACTGGTGGGGCGTGACCGACCGGTCGCGGAACGCGACCTTCATGGGCGACGTGGACGCGGACGGGTTCTACGACCTGCTGACGGGGCGGCTCGCGCGGCTCTGACCCGCGCGCGCCGCCCGTCCTGTCGCGTGGCCCCGTCAGGTCACCAGCGCGACGACGATGATCATCAGGATCGAGTAAAGCGCCACGGCCCCGCCGATCAGCCACAGGTGCCACTGGCGGAAGATCGAGGCCTTGGCCAGTTGCGCCGCCTGGTGGATGAGGTCGGGCCATGTGTAGCTTACGAAATCGCCTTGCGTGAAGATCGCCTTGATCCGGCCGTCGTCATCCACCACCGGCAGGCGGCGGAAGCGATCATTCGACATGATGCGCAGCCAGTCGACCACATCGTCGGTCTCGCGCGCGACACGCGGCTCGGCCGTCATGATCGCCGACAAGGGCGTGGTGTCTGGGTCGCGGCGCTCGTTCACGAGGCGTTTCATCACGTCGCGCTCGGTCACGATGCCGAGAACCCGATCGTCGGGATCGCTGACCACGACGGAGCCGAAACCCCGCGCGCTCATGGCGGCCACGGCGTCGGCCACGCTGGCATCGGGCGGAAAGGTCAGGGGCTTGGGTTTCGAGGCGTATTCGGGACGGTCCCGAAGCTGCATGGCAACGCGGTCCGTTGCGGTCATCTGGTGTCCTCCTGTGTCGTTTCACGGACAAGACACTGTTGCCTGCCCGCGCCCGTTCAACCCCGATGGCTGGCATCGGGGTCCAAAGCCGCCTAAATTGGATATGCAAGGAGGTGCCGCGCCGATGACCGTCCATTTCCCATTCGACAACTCCTACGTCCGCCTGCCCGACCGGTTCTTCACCCGCCAGCCGCCCGTGCCCGTCGAGGCGCCGGGACTTATCGCGGTGAACCGCGACCTCGCTGCGCGGCTGGGCCTGACGCTGCCGCAAACCGAGGCCGAGATCGCGGCGATCTTCGCCGGCAACGCGCTTCCGCAAGGCGCCGAGCCGATTGCGCAGGTCTATGCCGGGCACCAGTTCGGCGGATGGGTGCCGCAACTGGGCGACGGACGCGCGATCCTGCTGGGCGAGGTCGTGGCGCCCGACGGCGCGCGCTTCGACATCCAGCTGAAGGGCGCAGGGCGCACGCCCTATTCGCGCATGGGCGACGGGCGCGCCTGGCTGGGGCCGGTGCTGCGCGAATACATCGTCTCCGAGGCGATGGCCGCGCTCGGCATTCCCACGACCCGCGCGCTGGCCGCCGCCACCACGGGCGAGATCGTGTTGCGAGAGGGGCGTATGCCCGGCGCCGTCTTCGCCCGCGTCGCGGCCTCGCATATCCGCGTGGGCACGTTCCAGTTCTTCGCCGCGCGGCAGGACAGCGAGGCGCTGCAAGCACTTTGCGATCACGCCATCGCGCGGCATTACCCTCAGGCCGAGGGGCCCGCGGGCCTGCTGGACGCGGTGATCGGCGCGCAGGCGGAGCTTGTGGCGCAATGGATGGGCGTGGGCTTCATCCACGGGGTGATGAACACCGACAACATGACGATCTCGGGCGAGACCATCGATTATGGCCCTTGCGCCTTCATGGACGCCTACGACCCCGGCCAGGTCTTTTCGTCAATCGACCGGTTCGGGCGCTATGCCTATGCCAACCAGCCCCAGATCGCGGTCTGGAACCTTGCGCAGCTGGCGACCGCGCTCCTGCCGCTTATGCCGGACCGGGACGCGGCGATCGAGGGGTTCACCGCGGCCGTGAACGACTTTGCGGACCGTTTCGACGCGGCCTGGCACGGGGTTCTGGCATCGAAGCTCGGCCTTGCGGAGTTGCGGGAAGGCGACGCGGCGCTGGCCTTCGACCTGCTGGAGCGGATGGCGAAGGGCGGCGCGGATTTTACCAACACCTTCCGCGCCTTGTCGGGCGAGACGCCGGAGGAGGCGGCCGCAGGCTTCGCCGATCCCGACGCGCTCGGGCCCTGGCTGTCGGACTGGCGCGCGCGGCTTGGCGCCGAGGGCCGGTCCGAGGACGGGCGCGTGGCGGCGATGCGCACGGCGAACCCCGCGCTGATCCCGCGCAACCACCGCGTTGAGGCGGCGATCTCGGCCGCGCTTGCGGGGGATCTGGGGCCGTTCCACCGGCTGACCGAAGCACTCGCCCGGCCCTTCGACCCAGGCCAGGCGGACATGGACCTTGCCCTGCCGCCAGCGCCTCACGAAGCGGTGCACGAAACCTTCTGCGGCACCTGAGATCAGGCGCGCGGCGGCCGGTTCACGAGGATGAGGCCAAGGCACACGAGCACAAGCGCCACGAGGATGCCCGGCCCCACCGGCTCGTCGAGCACCAGCCAGCCCAGGCTCACGCCGAAGATCGGGGCGAGAAAGGCGAAGGCCGCGACCGAGGAGGCCGGGTAGAGCGTCAGGAGCCAGAACCAGAACAGGAACCCCGCCGAGACCACGGCGACGATCTGGAAGCCCAGGCCCGCCCAGTGGATCAGCTCGGGCTCGCGCAGGGCCGGTCCGAAGAACGCGGCGGCGACGAAGAGGATCGGCGCCGAGACGACCAGCTGCCACAGTAGCTGCACCTCCGGGCGGAGGGCCTTCAGTTCGGTCGTGCGCACGATGAGCGCGATCGATGCCCAGCCCATGGCCGCCCCGAGCGCCAGCACATCGCCCAGAAGCGAGCCCGCCGCCGCCCGCTCGCCATGGCCGAGGAACGCCACCAGAACGCCGGCGAAGGCCAACGCCAGCCCGGCCGATTTCACGCGCGTCAACCGCTCGCCCGGGATCAGCACATGCGCCGCGAGCGCGAGCCAGATCGGCATCGTGTAGAAGATCACCGAGACCCGCGTGACGCTGGTGAGGTCGAGGGCGAGGAACAGCAAGATGAACTCGCAGGCGAAGGCCGTCCCGATCAGGAGCCCCGCCGGCACCGTGCGGCTTTGCAGGCCGAGCGGGATGTTGCGCCAGCGGATCCAGAGCCAGATCGCCGCCGCGCCGCCAAGCGAGCGGAGCGCGGCGAAGAAAACCGGCTGCAGGCCCTCGTTGGTGATCTTGATGACCACCTGGTTGATGCCCATCAGGAGCGCGAAGCCCACCAGCGACACTGCGCCGAAGGCATCGATCCGGGATCTGGGGGTCATCGGCGTTCCTCCTGTCGCGGGCGGGAGTGTCGCCTGCCCGCCGGGGTGTCAAGCGCCGCCGGCCGCCCCATGGGCCGAAGGCTTTCATCGCCAGGTCGATTGGCCTAAACCTGCCGGTGACGGCGGACGGGCGATGACGGGGCGGGCGACCCGCACCGCCCATGTCGGCAGAGGACGAAGGGGCCGCGATGGGCGAGACGATCCTGGAACGTTGCGAGGCGAAGGGGCTTCGCATGACCGAACAGCGGCGCGTGATCGCGCGGGTGCTGGAGGCCTCGAACGATCATCCGGACGTGGAAGAGCTCTACGCCCGCGCGGTGAAACGCGACAAGGAGATCTCGATCGCCACGGTCTACCGCACGGTGAAGCTCTTCGAGGAGGCGGGCATCATCGACCGGCTGGAATTCGGTGACGGGCGCGCACGCTACGAGGACGCCGAGCGGGATCATCACGACCACCTGATCGACATGAATTCCGGCGAAGTGATCGAGTTCGTCGATCCCGAGATCGAGGCGCTGCAGGAGCGGATTGCGGAGAAACTGGGCTACCGGCTGAAGGGGCACAGGTTGGAACTGTTCGGCGTGCCGATCAAGAAAGGCTAGACGCGGGGGCGGGAAACGGTCCCGGCCTGGTCTGCCTCCCTCGCGCCATGCGGTGCGCCAGGGTTTGCGACGGTCCACCAAACGCGATCCGCGCCCAAGGCCCGCATCGGCCGGGATACGTTTCAGGTCTCGACTGGTGCCGACATCGCCCCGCGCCGCGTCCGCGCCGGGCGTCCAGGCCAGCGCCGGTGGACCATGGGGACGCGACGCCGCCGGGCCAGTTTGCCGTCAGGCCCCAGCGGCACAGGAGCGAGGGCGCCGGTTTTCCTTCAGCGTCGGGAAGATGGGCCGCCGGGCTTTTGCCGGGTGCAGGCACCTGTCGCCCGCGGACTGCAAATCAATGCGCGCGATCCCTCTGGCGGCGGGACGTCTTGTGGAGAATCTGCGGAGCGCGGATCGGCGGGATGCGGCGCGCAGGGCCGGCACTGCAGTACTGCGCCGGTCTCGAGGGGCGCGCGCGGGGTCTCGATCGGAAGGCTCAGTAGATGTAGCGGATCTGGTCGCTCCAGAACCGTTCCACGCGCTTGAGCGAATGGTTCACCCGGTCGATGCTGTCCGAGCCCAGCACACCCTGCCGTTCCAGCCCGTCGGAGTGCCGCTCGAACAGGGCCTGGACCATGTCGCGGATCTCCCTGCCCTTGCCGGTCAGCCGGACCCGGACGGAGCGGCGGTCGATCTCGCAGCGCTGGTGGTGCATGTAGCCCATCTCGACCAGTT
>CAZGHJ010000011.1:0-24622 GCA_964525355.1 uncultured Roseicyclus sp. | reverse complement strand
GATGGTGCCGCAGGGGAGGATTGAACTCCCGACCTCACCCTTACCAAGGGTGCGCTCTACCACTGAGCTACTGCGGCCCCGTTTTCACGACGCCGGTGGTTAGACCCAATCCCCCCATGACGCAAGCGCAATCTGGACGGCCCTGCCGGGGCCCTGTATGAGGACGGGCATGGGTGAGAAGAGCCATCCCAAGAAGACCTCAGGGGCGTCGAAGCCGGACCGCGACGCGCGGCTCAAGGCGGCGTTGAAATCCAACATGGCCAAGCGCAAGGCGCAGGCCAGGCAACGCTCGGCGGCGGCCGGGGGCGGCGGATCGGGCGACAAGACCTGATCGGGCCGGAACAGCCCCCGCGCCGGGGGCGGACGAGGGCAGGACTTTGGACAAGATCGTCGTAACCGGAAACGGATCGCTGCGGGGCCAGATCCCCATCGCGGGGGCCAAGAACGCCTGCCTCGCGCTGATGCCCGCGACATTGCTCAGCGACGAGCCGCTGACGCTGACCAACGCGCCGCGGCTGTCGGACATCCGCACCATGACGACGCTGCTGCAATCGCTGGGCGCGGAGGTCACGGCGCTGAACGAGGGGCGCGTCCTCGCGCTCAGTTCGCATGGCCTCGACAGTCACACGGCCGAGTATGACATCGTGCGCAAGATGCGCGCCTCGATCCTCGTGCTCGGCCCGCTTCTGGCGCGGCACGGGCGGGCGGTGGTCTCGCTGCCCGGGGGCTGCGCGATCGGGGCGCGGCCGGTCGACCTGCATCTCCGGGCGCTCGAGGCGATGGGCGCGACGCTGGATCTGCGCGACGGCTACGTGCATGCCGAGGCCGCCTCGGGCCTCAGGGGCGCGGTGGTGGACTTCCCGCTCGTCTCGGTCGGGGCCACGGAAAACGCGCTGATGGCGGCCACGCTCGCCAAGGGCACGACCGTCCTGCGAAACGCAGCGCGCGAGCCCGAGATCGTCGACCTGGCGCGCTGCCTGCGCGCGATGGGCGCCCAGATCGAGGGTGAGGGCACGGGCGAGATCACGGTTCAGGGCGTCGACCGCCTTCACGGCGCGACGCACCCGGTGGTGATCGACCGGATCGAGCTTGGCACCTACATGCTCGCCCCCGCCATCGCCGGCGGATCGGTGGACCTGCCTGGCGGGCGGCTGGAGCTGATCGGGGCCTTTGCCGAGAAACTGGAGGCGGCGGGCGTCAGCGTGACGGAAACCGCCAAGGGCCTGACCGTCGCGCGCGAGAATGGCGGGATTCGCGCCGTGGACGTGGTGACCGAGCCCTTCCCCGGCTTTCCCACCGACCTTCAGGCGCAGATGATGGCGCTTCTCTGCCGCGCCGAGGGGGTCAGCGTGCTGGAGGAACGGATCTTCGAGAACCGCTTCATGCACGCGCCCGAACTCATGCGGATGGGGGCGCAGATCGACGTTCAGGGCGGCACCGCGACGGTCACCGGCGTTGACACGATGCGCGGCGCGCCGGTGATGGCCACGGACCTGCGCGCCTCGGTCAGCCTGATCCTCGCGGGCCTCGCCGCCGAGGGCGAGACGGTGGTCAGCCGGGTCTATCATCTCGACCGGGGCTACGAGCGCGTGGAGGAGAAACTCTCGGCCGTCGGCGCGAAGATCGAGAGGATCCCGGAGACATGAGCGCGGATGCCCGTTTCGAGGACGGGGGCGAACGCCCGCTGCGGCTCAGGGCGCTCGACGCCGCGGATCTGCGCGTCATGGGCGCGCTGGTGCAGGATGCCGTCTTCCCCGTGAGCGAGATGACCTGGGACCGCCGCCGCCGCCGCTTCGCCATCCTGCTCAACCGCTTCCGCTGGGAGGATGGCGGCCGCCGCACGCCGCCCGAGCGCGTGCGCGCCATGCTGGTGATCGAGGACGCGCTCCGAGTCGCAAGCCAGGGCGTGCCAAGGGACGAGCCCGACCTCGTGCTGTCCGCGCTGACCCTCGACTGGACGCCGGGCGAGGACGGCATGGGCCGGATCACGCTGGTGCTGGCCGGCGACGGGGCGATCGCGGTGGATGTCGAGGCGCTCGACGTCAGCCTCACAGATGTCACCCGGCCCTACAGCGCCCCGTCGGGCAAGGCGCCCAGCCACCCCGACTAGGGGCGCCCCCGCCCCGGCGCGCCGCATGTCGCGCCGGGGCGGTCCATGTCACTCCTGGATCGCCTCCAGATGCGTGGCGAGCGCCAGGATACGGCCGCGCACCATCAGCTCGGCGCCGAAATGGCCGGCCTGCGGCGCGAATTCCTCGATGTAGCGCCGGCCCCAGACCGGCATCTCGCTGCCATGGGCGCGAATGCCGGTCCGCCCGTCGATGATCTGGATCACCTGAAGCATCGGGAATTCGCCGCCATTCTCAATCGCCAGCCGCGTGAGATCGGGTACCTCGACGTTCATGTACTCCGCCACCGCCCCGTTGCCCTGCCCCGTCAGCCCGTGGCAACTGGCGCAGGAATGCATGAACTCCTCCAGGCCCGCCGTCGACTGGGCCTGAGCCCCCGCAGCGCCCAGGCCCAGTACCGCGGCGCAGGCCAGCAGCTGCATTTTCATCTTCACCATGTCTCCCGTTCCTCCCGTGCCGTCGTCACGGCGCTCTCCCCGACCGTCTGGATCGGTTGCAGCAGCTAGATATTACTACCACCGCCAACAATTCCGATTGACGGGCGTCAATGCGACGGCGCCTCGCGCCGCCTGTGCGCGGCCGCCCGTGGCGTGATAGACTGGATATCTTGGGCCATTGTCCGGCCGGGCGCGGCGTCCCATATCCGCGCGGGAACATTCGGAGGACCGACGCGATGCTGCGCACCTATATCCTCATGGCCGCGATGACCGCCTTCGTCGGCGTCGCGGGCCTCGTGCTGGGGGGCGAGACGGGCCTTCTCATCGCGCTCGGCCTCGCCTTCGCGATGAACTTCTATTCCTACTGGAATTCCGACAAGGCGATTCTGCGCATGCATGGCGCGCGGCCCGTCGATGCGCGCGCCGCGCCCGAGCTCTGGGCAATGACCGAGCAGATGGCGGCCCGCGCCGGCCTGCCCATGCCCGCGCTCTACATCATCGAGACCGAGCAGCCCAACGCCTTCGCCACCGGGCGCAACCCGCAGAACGCCGCCGTCGCCGTCACCCGCGGCCTCCTGCGCAACATGAGCCGCGAGGAGGTGGCGGGCGTCGTCGCCCACGAGCTTGCGCATATCCGGAACCGCGACACGCTGACCATGACGATCACCGCCACGCTGGCCGGCGCGGTCTCCATGCTCGCCAATTTCGCGCTGTTCTTCGGCGGCAATCGCGACCGGCCCATGGGGCTTGTGGCGACGCTGGCCATGATGATCCTCGCGCCGATGGCCGCGGGGATGGTGCAGATGGCGATCAGCCGCGTGCGCGAATACGAGGCCGACGCCGAGGGTGCCGCGATCTGCGGCAACCCGGGCTGGCTCGCCTCGGCGCTCACCCGTCTGGGCGTGCTGTCGGGCCGGATCGACAATGTCGCGGCCGAGCGGAACCCGGCGACGGCGCACATGTTCATCGTCAACCCGTTGCACATGCACCGCGTCGACAGCCTCTTCGCCACGCATCCGCCCGTCGAGGAGCGCGTCGCGCGCCTGCGCGCCATGGCGGGCGGTGCGGCCGGCCCGCGGGCCGACCGGCAGGCGGCGGCCGGCCCCTGGGGCTGAGCCGCCGCGCGTTGAAACCGCGGCCTGCGCCCCCTAAATGAGCGCCGCGCAATTCAGGTGGAGGGCCCCATGACCGAGACGATCGAGACCGAAACCCATTCCTTCCAGACCGAGGTCGGCCAGCTTCTGGAGATCGTCGCAAGTTCGCTCTACTCGAACCGCGAGGTCTTCCTGCGCGAGCTGGTCTCCAACGCCTCGGATGCCTGCGACAAGCTGCGCTACGCCGCGCTGACGGATGCCAGCCTCAACCCCGGCACGGGCTTCGCCATCGCGCTCTCGGCCGACCCGAAGGCGCGCACGCTCTCGGTCTCCGACAACGGCATCGGCATGGACCACGCCGACCTTCTCGACACGCTGGGCACCATCGCCAAATCGGGGACCGGCGCCTTCCTCAAGGCCCTGAAGGCCGAGGAAAAGGACGCGCCGGGCCTCATCGGCCAGTTCGGCGTGGGCTTCTACTCCGCCTTCATGGTGGCCGACCGCGTCGACGTGCTGACGCGCAAGGCCGGTGCGGCCGAGGCCTGGCTCTGGTCCTCGGACGGCAAGGGCACCTTCACCGTCGCACCGGCCGAGCGGGACGGCCCCGGCACCACCGTCACGCTGCACCTCAAGAAGGACGCCAAGGAATTCGCGGACGAAGCGCGCATCCGGCACATCATCAAGACCTATTCCGAACATATCGGCGTCCCGGTCACGCTCGACGGCGAGACGCTGAACACCGCCGACGCGCTCTGGACGCTTCCCGCGAAGGACATCACCGAGACGCAATACGCCGAGTTCTACCGCCACGCGGCCCACGCCTTCGACAAGCCGTGGCTCGTGATGCACACACAGGTCGAAGGCAACCTCAACCACACGAGCCTTCTTTTCGTGCCGTCCACCCGGCCCTTCGACCTCTTCGACGCGGAACGGAAGAGCCATGTGAA
Source organism: uncultured Roseicyclus sp. (assembly GCA_964525355.1). Taxonomy (GTDB): domain Bacteria; phylum Pseudomonadota; class Alphaproteobacteria; order Rhodobacterales; family Rhodobacteraceae; genus Roseibacterium. The sequence continues at coordinate 20,015 of CAZGHJ010000011.1, read as the reverse complement.
GCTCTACGTGAACCGCGTGTTCATATCCGAGACCACGCCGGATCTCGTGCCCGCCTGGCTGCGCTTCCTGCGCGGGGTGGTCGACAGCCAGGATCTCTCGCTCAACGTCTCGCGCGAGATGTTGCAGCACGATCCCAAGCTTGCCCGCATCCGCACGCAGATCACCAAGAAGGTCCTGAGCGAGCTCAAGAAGAAGGCCACGAAGGCGCCCGAGGATTACGCGACCTTCTGGAGCAATTTCGGCGCCGTCCTCAAGGAAGGGCTGGTCGAGGAGCACGCGTTGCGCGACCGCATCCTGGAGGTCTGCCGCTTCGCCACCACCGGCGGCGAGGCGCTGACGGGCCTGGCCGATTACGTGGCGCGCATGAAGGAGGGGCAGGACGCGATCTTCTATCTGGCGGGCGAAAGCCCCTCGAAGCTGGCGCGGTCGCCGCATCTGGAAGGCTTCAGCGCCAAGGGCGTGGAGGTGCTGCTGCTGTCGGACCCGGTGGACGAGTTCTGGCTCCAGCATGTCACCGAGTTCGAGGGCAAGCCGTTCCGGTCGATCACCCGCGGCGCGGCCGATCTCGACGCGATCGCCGATGACGACAGCACCGAGGCGGAGGACACGCCGGAGGCGGCCGATCTCTCGGCGCTGATCGCGGCGCTCAAGCTGGAACTGGGCGACCGCGTCAAGGACGTGCGCCCGTCGCGGCGTCTGACCGACAGCCCGGTCTGCCTGGTCGCCGACGAGGGCGACATGGACGTGAACCTCGAGCGCCTGCTGCGCCGCCACGGCCAGCTGGAAGAGGGGCTGCCGCGGGTGCTGGAGCTGAACCCCAGCCACGCGCTGGTCACGGCGCTCGCCGCGCGGGCGGCGGCCGGGGCCACGGATGACGACGGGCTGTTGCAGGACGCGGCGCATCTCCTGCTCGACCAGGCCCGGATCGTGGAGGGCGAAGGCCCCGTCGATCCCGCCGGTTTCGCGCGGCGTCTTGGCACCGTCATGGCGCGCGCCTTCGGCGGCTGACGAAGGCCGCGCCCGGAGCCGCCCCGCGCCGAGAGGTCGCGCAACAGCGGCGCGCCCGCACCCTGCAGGCGGATGCCGCACCGACAGGCAAGGCCCCCCCCTCGCGAAGTCCGCATGTCAAGCGGAGCCACCCGCTGCTCGATCCGGCCACGATCCAAGATCGTGGTCGCGATCGGGCACAGCACGATCAACAGATCGGCCTCGACAGGCATCTGCGTGACAAGCCGCTGGCCGAAGACCGAAAAACGGACATGAATCGCCCCGGCCATTCATGCGCGCGGTCGGGCCAGCGACAGGCGCCGGGGCGGATCGTCATGACCTTCTGACAGCCGGTCCCGTCGGTCGGCGTCCGACCGCACCCGCCGGGAATCCAGGGCGAGGGGCGCGCAAAGCCGCGCGTCGCGTGGCGACCGCCGGGCCTCGCTCCGCTCAGTCGAGACGCCGGACCACCGCGGCCAGCCGCGCCTCGGCCAGCGCATCGACGTCGCTGCCGGGTGCTGCGCCATCCTGCGCCCGCAGGGTCCCGGCCGCGCGATCCTCCAGCGCGGCGATGTCGTCATCCGTGATCCGGAAGGCCCCGCCCGGCCGCGACCGCAGACCGGTCGCCGGGCGCTGGCGCGTCACGTCCACGCCATGCGCACTCACCGCGACACGGGCCGGTTCGGGGACACTCCGCAGGCAATCGGCACCGCGGGCCAGGAACAGCGCGGCGGAGTTCACGTCAGCGTCCGGCAGGAAGGGGACATGGGCGCGCAGATGGATCAGCACCGTCCCGTCCCCATGCTCCCAGCGCTCGGCCACGCCCGCGCATGGTCCGGGCGCGGGACCGGCCGGCGCGAAACCGCCGGTCACGCCCGCATGCTGCAGGCGCCGGTCATCCGTCCACGCGCTCGTGACCACCACCACCGGGCTGATCCCGCCCGCCAGCAGGCCACGGACGAGCGCTGCGGCCGCCGCGTCAGGGCGGTGGAACCCCTCTGTCTGCCAGTCCCGCCAGGCGCCCGTGAACCAGATCCGCCCCGTCAGCGTCGGCGGCGCGTTCTCGGTCTCCCGGCCGATGGGCAGCACGCGCTCGACCAGCGGCACGCCCGGCACGAAGACCGGCAGAAGGATCAGCGCCGCCACCGCGCCCCGCAACGGGCCCGGCCGGGCCGGCGCGCCCAGCAAGGGCCCGACGATACAGCGGTCGATGCCCAGCGCGGCCAGCGGCGCCAGCATCGGCAGCATCACCATCACGCCGCGCGGATCGTAATATTTCCCGATCGTGAGCGCGTAGATGAAGACCGGATAAAGGATCAGCAGCGCAGGCCGCGCCCAGACCCTCGCACCGCCGCTCCGGCACGACGCGACCAGGGCGACGGCCCCCGCGGCCATCGCCGGCAGGCCCGCCCCCAGGGCGATCAGGATGGCGGAGCTGTCCCTTATCGCCAGCACGAGGGGCGCGCCCGCGCCCCGGCCCCAGAGCGCGTCGGCCTCGGCCACGACGGCGATCCGCAGGATCAGGTTGGCCGCCTGCGGGTCGATCAGGGCGAAGGCGCCATGCACCAGCACGAAGCCGAGGCCCATGGCCGCCACCCGCAGCAGCGCCCCCGCGACGGAGGACGCGGGCAGCAGCAGGAGGACCGCGAAGAACGGGCCCAGCAGCACCTGGTCGAGCCGGCACAGCACCGCCAGCCCGTAAAGGACGCCCGCGCCCGCCACCGCCCCCGCGCCGCGCCCGCCCACCACCAGAACCAGCGCCCAGAGCGAAAGGCCCGTCGCCAGGACGTTGTCATTGTGGAAGAAATTCACCTCGACCGCGATCGGCAGCGCCAGGAGCGCCGCGATGCAGGACAGCCATCGCGCGCCGCTCCAGACCCGGGCGAAACTGACCAGCCCCGTCAGGAAGACCGGCAGCGCGATCCACATCAGCAGGTCATAGGCCTGCCCCGGCGCAAGTTGGGCCAGCGGCGCCATGGCCCAGACGACGCCGGGCCGCGACAGGTAGAAATACCGGTGGTTCATTGCCCAGAGCGGGTCGCCGCGTGCCGCGTCCGGCACGAGAAAGGCCATCGTCTCGGTGAAATAGGTGAACCCCTCCACGTGGGAGCGTGTCAGGACAGGCGACAGCGCCACCGCCAGCAGGGCGAGCACGGCCGCCCAGAGGAGAACGGCCCTGAGTGAGGGCGCCGCGGCGGGGCCGGCCGTCATCATGGCCGGGCAGAGCTCCGTGTCGAGCTGCGCACAGTGCTGGGGAAGGTCGTCATGGATGTCTCGAGCCTCGGGCCGTGGCGTCTGCGGAGCCTAGCCAAGCACGCCCCGGGCCACAACGACCGCGGCGCGCGGCCGGCCGGCCCGCCTTCAGGCCCCGAGCCAGCGCTCGAGGGCCGCAGTGGTTGCCTCGGGCTGCTCGAGGGTCGGCAGGTGGCCGGCCCCCTCCACGACGATCAGGTCGGAGCCGGGGACAAGCGCGTGCATCAGCTCGTGCCGCTCCACCGGGCAGAGCGTGTCATGCCGCCCGCACAGGACGAGCGTCGGCACCGTGACGGCGCGCAGCGTCTCCTGCTGGTCCGGGCGGTCGCGCAGCGCGATCGACTGGCGCTCGAACACCTCCGGTCCCAGCGCGAGCGCCATCTCCATGCACAGGTCGAGAATCGCCGGTTTGCGCGGACTGTCGACGAGATAATTGGGCTTGAGTTCCTCGCGCATCACCTGCCGCAACCCACCCGCTTGCACCGCCGCGATCTGCGGCGCGCGCCGGGCCTGGACCTCGGGCAGTTCGGCGCGCGGATTGGTGTCCAGAAGCGCCAGCCGCGTCACGCGCTCGGGGGCCTTTCGGATCACCTCCATCGCGACGATACCGCCCATGGAAAGCCCTGCAAGGGCAAAGCGTTGTGGCGCGGTCTTCAACAGGATTCGCGCCAGCTCCGCCATGCTGTCCGCGGCGCCGATCTCACCGGTCAGAACCTCACGATTGCCCGACAAGGCCTTGATCTGGGGCGCGAAAAGCCGGGCATCGCACATCATGCCGGGCAGAAACAGAAGCGGCTCGGTCATGCCGCGCGCTTCGCCCCCTCGCTCAGCGCCGCGAGCTTGGCATAGGCGATCTCGGGATCGACCGCGCCGAACCCCGCGAAGGTGCCGAAGCCGCAATCGCTGCCGGCGATGACCCGTTCGGCCCCCACGATATCGACGAAGCGCCGGATACGTTGCGCCACAAGCTCCGGATGTTCCACGAAATTCGTCGTCGTGTCGACCACGCCGGGCACCAGCACCTTGTCGTCGGGAATGTCGCCCTTGCGGTCGCGAAACACGGTCCATTCGTGCCCGTGGCGGGGGTTGGAAGTCTCGAACAGGACATAGCGGGCCTTGGCCGACATCAGCGTGTCGAACATCGTCTCCATGGGGATGTCGCAGACATGCGGACCCTCGTAATTGCCCCAGCAGATATGGATGCGCACGCGGTCCTCCGGCACGTCCTGCAGGGCGTGGTTCAGCGCCTCCACATGGGCGCCCGCCACCTTCACGAACTCCGCGTCGGAGAGGTCGCTGAAAAGCATGTGGCGGCTCAGGGCGAGATCAGGGCAGTCGAGTTGCAGGTCGAGGCCGGCCGCCACGATCGTCTCGTATTCCGCCTTCATCGCGTCGGCGAGCGCGGCGAGATACGCCTCGCGGCTGGGATAGTGATCGTTTTGCAAAAACAGGCTGATCACGCCGGGGCTGGCGGCGTTCATGAAGGCCTTGTCCACAGAATGGGCCGACATCGCCGCTTTCAGATTTGCGATATCCTTCTCCAACTCGCCCTGGCCCTTGGATTTCACCTCACCGATGCACATTGGCCGCGCGTATTTCGGCGTACCCCCCTCGTTCGCAAGCCTTTTCAAAAAGCTGGGGAAAAGCTTCAGATCCGCCGGCGCATTGCGCGGGCTGTCTCCGCCAAAGCCGGTATAGCGGTCCTTCACATACGTGGCATAGGATATTTTCGACGTTTCTCCATCGGACACGATGTCGATACCGGCCGCCTTCTGACGGGCGACCGTCTCGGCGACCGCCTCGGCCATCGCAGCGTCGAAATCGGCGTGTGCATAGGGTTCCTGCCGTTCGCGCGCGAAGATGAAATCCACAACCTTCTGGCTGCGCGGCAGGCTGCCGACATGGGTGGTGAGGATGGTCATGGGTGCTCCCTCTCGTTGCGTGACATCGTTTGCGGCACCGGCGCGCCGTCTTGTGGCAGACCGAGGCCGCGGGGACAACGCCGCCCCGGGGGCCGCGGGGCCGCCATCAGGCGGCTTCCGGCAGGGTCCGGGCCAGAAAGGCGCGCCAGTTGTCGTGGCAGATCCGGTCGATCAGCGTCTTGCCGAAGCCCGCGCCGCGCATCGCCTCGACAAGCGTCTGCAACTCGGCCGCGCTGCCCAGCCCCTCGGGCATCGGCGCGCCATCGAAATCCGAGCCCAGGCCCACGTGATCCTCCCCCGCCATCTCGACCATATGCGCCAGGTGGCGCAGCGCGAAGTCGATGCCCTCCTCCGGCGCCCGCTTGCCATCGGGCCGCAGGAACATCGTGCCGAAGTTCAGCCCCACCATGCCCCCCGTGTCGCCGACAGCCTTCAGCTGCGCATCGGTCAGGTTCCGCGCGGTCAGCGCCACGGCGCAGGCATTGGAATGGGTCGCCACGAGCGGTATTCCCTCTTCGGCGACGTCCCAAAACCCCTTCATCGTGATGTGGCTGCAATCGACGACCATGCCGCGCGCGTGGCAGTCGCGCACCAGCGCGCGGCCCGCCTCCGTCAGGCCCGGCCCTGTATCCCCGTCCGAGCCGGTGCGGAACGGCACGCCATGGGCGAAGACATTCGGCCGCGACCAGACCGGCCCGAGCGAGCGCAACCCAGCCTCGTAGAGCGCGTCGAGCCCGCCGAGGTCGGCGTCGATGCACTCCGCCCCCTCCAGATGCAGGACCACCGTCAGCGGGCCGTCCGGATCGGCGTCGAGGTCGCCACGGCTCCGCACCAGCCGGATCAGCCCGGCGGCCTCCAGTGCCGAGGCGATATCGACCTGCCGCGCCACCGGCACCGCGGCGGCATGGCGCGGCATCGGGTCGGGCATGGGGATATCGTAGGGCGGATCGTCGAAGACCCGGAAATCGAGCGGCTGGTCCGGCGTGGGCGAGAAGAGCGCGAAGAAGCCCCCCACCATCCCCCCGGCGCGCGCCTTGGGCAGATCCACGTGACCCGCCCCCCCGTCGCGGAAAAGCGCCACGGGATCCTCCGTCACCATGGACAGGCGCAGGAGCGCGTCGTTGTGTCCGTCGAAGACCGGGGTCATGCGGCTGGCTGCCTTGCCGCGCCGGATGGCGGTTCGCCGTGGCGAAGGATGCGGTCGGGAGGGCTCATCTGGCGGTCCTCGGCATGGGTGACGGCGCGCGAAACGGGGCGCATCAGGTCGCCGCTCCGGACAGGAGGATCTGCTTCCATATCGCCGTCTCGTCGTAAAGCGTATACTCGCGGCGCAGCCCCCAGGGTCCGAACTCCGCATGGGTGATGCCCAGCACGTAGACCATCGCGCCCGTCGGCGCGCCGAAGGCGCCCCAGCCCTCGTGCCGGCCCCAGAGCGACCAGCGCACCGCCGCGCGCGGCGGCATCATGGCGTCATCGCGGCCGATCACGTGATGCGCCGTGAACTCCGCCTTCGGGAAGGCCGCGCGCAGGCCCATCCAGAACCGGTCCGCCGCCGCGTGGCCATGGGCGGTGACGCCGCCCGGATAGCCGAGGTGGCAGGCGCGGTCGTATTCCGCAGGGATCGTGGAGAGGTCCGCGCCCATGATCCGCCCGAGGATCTCGGCCAGCCGCGCGCCCCAGGCGCTGTCGTTGCCGGTGCCGGCATAAGGCCCGCGCCGATCCGTCTCGGGCGTCAGCGGGCGCACGCAGGCCTCCGCCCCCCCTTCCCGCGCGATCAGATCGGCGGCGTATTCCCGCGGCTCAAGGCCCAGCTGGCGCACGATCGCGCCCTGGTCGCGGATCAGCCACTCGTCGTCGATCACGTTGTCCTTCGCGTGGCAATCGGCGTGGATGCGGTAGACGAGCCGCCGCCCCGTGGCCTTGCCGTAGACCCCGTCGCCCGCATGGGTGGCCATCGACAGGATCCGGTGCGAACTCAGCATCCCCGTCTCGGGCGCGCCCGACCATATCACGTCCTCGCCCAGCAGAACCCGGTCGGGAAACTCGTGCAGCGTGGCCATGGTGGCGCCGATCACGTCGGCATTGCCGATCACGACCGAGCCCGGCGCGCGCACGACGATGTCCTTCGCGTAATAGTCGTGAAGCGTGTGGATGCCGCGATCTTCCCAGATCTCCCGGGTGATCCCGATGATATAGTCGGGGAAGTCGCGGAATTTCGGGTCGAAGCCCTTCATGTGCGTGTCCATCCTTGGGGTCGTCGCGCCGAGCCGCGCAGGACCAGCCGTCCCGGCACCTCGACATTGCGCGGCGGCATCGCGGGCGCGTCGATCAGCCCGAGCAGAAGGTCGACCGTCTCGGCCACCATGCGCCCCGCCGGCTGGCGCATGGTGGTCAGGTCATAGGCCGGCCATGCGGCGGCGGGCACGTCGTCATAGCCCACGACCGAGACGTCGCCCGGCACCGACAGGCCCAGTTCCGAGCGCAGCGTGTCCATCACCGCGACGGCCATGTGATCGTTCGCCACGAAGACCGCGTCGGGCCGGTCCGCGCGCGGGCCGGAGAACATCTCGAGCGCCGCCGCGCGCGCCTGTGGCATCCGGAAATCGCCCACGGTGCGGGCATGAAGCCCCCGCCCCGCCTGCGCGAGCGCCCGCGTGAACCCCGCCTCGCGGTCGCGCTGGGTCGAGGCGCCTTCCCAGCCCGCGATATAGCCGATCCGCCTGTGCCCGCCCGCCAGCAGGAACTCGGCCACGCGCGCGCCGCCCACCGCGTTGTCGGAGGTCACCGAGGAAAAGCCGCGGCCCTCCAGCGCCCGGTTGAACAGCACCATGGGCACGCCCGCCGCGCGGCAACGCGCCGCAAGCTCCGAGGACAGCGCCACCGAGGCCGCGATGATCCCGTCGACCTGGTAATCCAGAAGCTCCTCGACCACCGCGTCGACATTGCCCGCCGTCTGCGAGGCCATGAAGACCAGCACGTGATAGCCCCGCGCCTGCAGCGCGTTCGACAGCCGCTCCAGCACGTCGGGGTAGAACTGGTTGTCGAGATAGGCCACGACGAGGCCGATCATCCGGCTTTTCCCCGAGACCATGGCGCGCGCCAGCACGTTGGGCCGGTAGCCCAGTTCCTCGGCGGCGCGGCGCACCTTCTCCACGGTCCGGGCCGAGGCCGAGGCGCCGGGGGTGAAGACGCGGCTGACGGCCGACTGGCTGACGCCGGCGCGCGCGGCCACCTCGGCCGAGGTGACCTTGGCGACGGTCACGCTCGCCCTGGGGGCGTCCTTCGCATCGGCGCGGCTCATGGCGCGCCCACCGGGAAGGGGATCTCGCCCGGCACGCGGGCCTTGTTGAATTCGCGCATCCGCCCCAGCACGTCGACGCCCAGTTGCCGGTAGACGTCGAGCAGATCCACCAGCACCCAGTTCTCGCGAATGAGCCCGTGATCCACGCGCCAGAAATCGAGGCTGCGCAGCGCGATGCGTCTGCCCGAAGGCGCGATTCCCATCCAGCCGTCATGGGTGACCGTCTGTATCATGTTGGGCCAGCCGGTGACGGCGGCATAATCACCGTCGCCGAAGAAATGATGGGTGATCCCGTCCATGTGCCGGCCGCGGTCCGGCATGGCGCGCAGGAACGGGATCTGGTGCCAGTTGCGAAACCCCGCGATCCCGCGTCCCGTGCCGATGCCCGCGGGCCCGTACCAGTTCGCGTTTTCATGCCAGAAGCGCGGCATCTCCATCACCTCCGGGCCGCCCTCCTCGGGATGCTTGTTCATGTGCGCGAGCATGGCGAGCACGTGATCGCAACTGGCCCGCGCGCGCGCCGCGTCCCACGGCCCCGGCACGATCCCGTCGCCCGTCGCGGGCCCGGGGACACAGAATTCCCGTCCCAGCGACGGCGCCATGGGCCAGGCGCGCGCCTGCATCATAAGTTCGGGGATGTCCCACAGCGCCTGGATCTCCACCACACGGCCGCCCTCGAAGCGGTAGAACTCGTGGAACCGCATATGCGCGAGGTGCCCCGTGGGCGGGATGTCGAGAAAGGGCCGCACGAACGTGCCCATGTAATGCCCGCCGCAGCCGACCCAGTCATCCCCATGCTCCGTGACGCCGCCCATCACGATCCAGTCGCGCCGCTCCAGGTCCGGCATGGCGTGGTACAGGGGTCTGAGGGCGGTCTCGCAGAGCGCGCCGGGCCCGACCATCTCGCCAAACGGGTGGGCGAGGCGCACGGCGGCATCCCGGGCGATGAGATTGTCCATCGCCGCGCGCACCGTTGACCGTTCGAAATCGAACATCGCCGCACGCAGGGGCGCGAGCACGGCCTTGTTCGATGTGTGTACGTCGCTCATGTCAGCCCCGTCCCGGCTTCGGGCCGCGGTGGCGCGCGGACGTGTGGAAAACCTGTGGACAGCGCATGAACTACCCCTTCACCGCCCCGGCGGTGAGGCCGCTGACGATCTGGCGCTGGAAGAACATGATCAGGACGATGAGCGGCACCGTGGCCGAGACCACGGCGGCGACGGCGAACATCACGTTGCCCTCCACCTGGGTGGAGCCGAGGAAGCTCGCGATCTTGGGGATCATCGTCTCGTTCTCCTGGCTCAGCAGCATCCGCGTCACGGTGAAGTCGTTATAGGCCAGCAGGAAACTGAAAAGCCCCGTGGTGATCACGCCGGGCCACATGACGGGGATGATCACCCGCCGGAAGGCCTGGAACCGTGTGCAGCCATCGACCATGGCGCTTTCGTCCAGTTCCTTGGGAATGTTGAGGAAAAACGAATGCAGCATCCACAGCGTGAAGGGCTGGTTGATCGCCACGAGCACGATGATCGTGGTGGGCAGGATGCCCCAGACGTTCCACTCGAAGAACGGCAGGAGATAGCCGGAGACAAGCGTGATATGCGGCATCGCCCGGAACACCAGCGCCAGCATCAGCAGCCAGAAGGCATAGCGGAAACCCGACCGCGCCAGCGCGTAGCCCCCGAGCGTGCCGATCGTCAGCGAGATCGTCACCGTGAAGAACACCACGATCGCCGTGTTCAGGACCGCGCGCCAGAACTCCTCCTGGATCCAGGCGCCCTCGTAGCCGTCCAGCGTGAAGGGCGCGCCCGTCTCGACGATGGTGCGCGTGCCGGTGATCGCGTTGGTCCAGTCCGCGCGCGAGAAGAAATCGCTCTGGACCTTGAACGATCCCCAGACTGTCCACAGGAACGGGAAGGCCGCGATGACGACCCAGAGGATCACGAGAGCGACCGAGATCACCTTCAGCGGCGTGATGCGGGATTGCGCTTTCGTGGACATCGGCGCCCCTCAGACGGATTTGCGGTTGAAGTCGCGCCAGGTGCGGATCAGCACCGGCGTGAGCAGGATCGCGACGCCCAGGATCGTCAGCATCGACGTGGCGCCGGCCGAGCCATAGAGCGGATTTCCGGCCGCGATCAGGTCGTTGTAGATGATCCAGGACAGCGACTGGGCATGCGCCTCGGCCTGGAAGGAAACAATCGGCTCGAAGACGCGGAAATTGTCCATCAACTGGATCAGCGTGATGAAGATCACCAACGGCATCAGGTGCGGCACCACCACGTGGCGCATGCGCTGCCATTTCGACGCGCCATCGATCATCGCCGCCTCCATCGTGTCCTGCGGCACGGTCTGAAGACCGGCGTAGAACACGATGAAACTGAAGGGCAAAGACGACCAGACGCCGTAGACGATCAGCATGATCCAGACGAGCGGCGTCGAGGCCTTGATGCTGAGCGAGGGGTCGTTGAAGACATTCTGCAACGTCGCCCCGATGATCCCGTCCACATCCACCATCCAGAACAGGATCAAGGCCCCCACAAGCGGCGTGACGATCATCGGCAGGAGCGAGACGAAGATCGTCGGGCCCTTGAAGATGCCCGGCAGGTTGTTCACGCCCACCGCGATGGCGAGGCCCAGCACCAGCACGAAGGGCGTCACGATGAAGGTATAGGTCAGCGTGAAGGCGAGCGCGGCGTAGAAGGGCAGGTTCATCACCCGGCCGAAGAATTGGCCGATGCTCTCGGACGTGCGCCACGCCTCGGCCAGCTCCGCCGTGGCGAGGTGCGCGCGGTTGAGATAGGTGCCGAGCCCGTTGAACCGCCCCAGCGGCTGCGCCTCGCGCAGGGCGCGCGTCGCCTCCTGGTCGACGGTGGTGACCTCGTCGCAGCCGAAGGGCCCGCAGCTTTCGGTAACGATCAGAACCTGTTCGTGCTGGATGTGAAGGGACTGGATGAAGACGGAAACGATGGGCAGCGCGATGAAAAGGATCATCGCCGACAGCGTCGGCAGGATGAACCAGAAGAAGGTGCGATGCGGCATGTCTCAAAGCCCCCGGCCCCGTCTGCGTCGGCTGGACGGGGGCCCGCGCTCGGGGCCCCCGCCCGTGGCGATTACTCCAGGAAGCCCGCTTCCCGCGCGGCGGTCACGTAGGCCGCCTCGATATCGGCCAGCGTTTCCTCCGCCGTCTCCCGGCCTTGCAGGAAGTCGGCCACCTCTGCGGCGACCGCGTTGTGCATCAGGTTGACGTAGGGGATCATCGGGTAGGGCCGCGCGCCGCCCTGCGCCGTGGCGGCCACACCCGCCGCCGCCGGCCCCGGCTGGTAGCCCGACACCAGCCAGATGGCGTCGTCGTTGTGCTCGGCCACCATCTCGGGGTTCATCGCCGCCGCGAGTGCCGCGAAGGTCGCCTCGGCCTCTGCGTCCGAGATGTTGGCCGCGATCGTGATACCGTCCCACCAGAGCGTGGCCGAGGGGGTCTCGCCGCCCGCGACCGTGGGCGCCGCGCTCAGCACGGTGTTGGCGGTGACCTCCGCGCTCGACCCCTGGTCGTCGAGGATCGCGCCCCCGCGCGAGCCCCACATGATGCCCAGCGCCGCCTGCCCGGCCTCCCAGATGCCCTGCGTGTCGTTCGAGGACTGACTGAGATAGTCCGGCGGGGCATATTGCGCCAGCGCCGCCAGCGTCTCCAGTGTCGCGACGCCCGTCTCGGTGTTCACGTTGGGCTGGGCCGTGCCGGGCTGGAACAGCGTGCCGCCATGGCCGAAGAAGACCATGTTGAACAACTCGCCCAGGTCCCAGCCGCTCGCGTTCATCACCAGCGGATGCTCCATGATGCCGGCCGCGCGGATCGCCTCGGCGGCCACCAGCACATCCTCCACGGTGGCGGGCGGCTCGGTGATGCCGACCTGGGCCAGGATGTCCGCGCGCGAGAACAGGTGCTGCGAGTTCGCCATGAAAGCCACCGCCATCACGTTGCCCTCGATGGTGATCAGCTGGTTGGGGCTGATGTTCTCCCCATAGGCCTCGACGAGGTCGTTCAGGGGCCGCACCAGCCCGTCGTTCATCAGTTGCGTCAGCGTCGCGTTGGCCACGATGACAGCGGTGTATTGTGCCGGGTCAGGCGTCTGCGCCTGGTTCATCATGTCGCGCGTGTCGTCGCGCAGGGTGATGGTGAACTCGGAGGCCGCCGTACCACACAGGTTCTGCGCGGTGTTGGCCAGCGCCTGGATCGCCGGAAAGTCGTTGCCCAGGATGCGGACCGACTGCCCCTCGGGGCCGCAGGACTGCGCCAGCGCGGTGCTCGCCATCAGGCCCATGACCGCGCCCAGCGCGGCGCCACCGACCTTGAACGTCTTGTTCGTCATCGTCTTCTCCCTGTGTCGTTTCGTTCCGGACGCGCCATGGGGCAGCGCGTCCGAGGGGTTGGCCCGGTGGATCGGCCCGGGCTGTGCACACGCCGCCTCAGGCGCCAATTCGCGCGCCGTTCCGGCCATCGAAAAGATGGCAGATTCCGGCCGGAATGGAGATCGAGACCATGTCCCCGATCTCGGCCCGATAGGACTTGTCGGCGCGAACGGACACCAATGTATGGCCGATGCGCACCGTGACCATGGTGGCATCCCCCAAAAGCTCCAGCGTGTAGATCGGCGCGTTGATCTGCCCGCCAGACTCCACGACCGACGCATCCTCGGCCCGGTAGCCCAGCGTCGCGGGCCCGTCCGGCGCATCGACGCCGGCCACCTCGACCTTGGGCGCGGTGAAGACGCCGTTCGTCACCTGACCCTCGATCAGGTTCATCGCCGGGCTGCCGATGAAGCTCGCCACGAAGGTGTTGGCGGGATTGTCGTAGATCTCGGTCGGGCTGCCCACCTGCTGGACCACGCCGTTCTTCATGACCACCACGCGGTCGGCCAGCGTCATCGCCTCGATCTGGTCGTGCGTGACGTAGATCGTCGTCACCGCAAGCTCGTGGCTGAGGTTCTTGATCTGCGCGCGCGTCGAGACCCGCAGCTTCGCGTCGAGGTTCGACAGGGGCTCGTCCATCAGGAAGACGTTCGGCTCGCGCACGATGGCGCGGGCAAGCGCCACGCGCTGCCGCTGTCCGCCCGACAGTTCGGCCGGCTTGCGGTGCAGGAACTCGTCGAGCTCGACCATCGCGCTCGCGCGGCGCACCCGCGCGTCATGGGTTGCGGGATCGATCCCGCGCACCTTCAGCGGAAAGCGGATGTTCTCGTAGACATTCATGTTCGGATATAGCGCGTAGGACTGGAACACCATCGCCACGTCGCGGTCCTTGGGCTCCAGATGGGTCACGTCGCGCCCGTCGATCAGGATCTCGCCGTCGGTCGGATCCTCCAGCCCCGCGATCATCCGCATCGTCGTCGTCTTGCCGCAGCCCGACGGCCCCAGCAGGACCAGGAACTCCCGGTCGGCGATCGTCAGGTTGAAATCGTCCACGCCGACGAAGGTGCCCCAGCGCTTGGACACGCCGTTGAGCTGGATTTCCGCCATCGCGGCCCCCTGTTTGCGTCCAGACCTTTCGTCCAGACGCGCTTTTTGCATACGCTTGCAAAAAACCTAGACAGCGATTCCCCAAGCTGGCAACAGTTTTCTTCGGCCGACCCCGGCCCGCGACCCGAACCACATGACCGACTTTCAGGCAGAAAAAGACATCGTGCGCGCCCACCACGCCGCCCTCGCGGCCGCGGGCCCTGCGGACATGGCCGACGCCCTCGCCCGGCACGGCGCCGCCGACTGGCACTGGCGCGGCATGTGCCCCTTCGATGAGCTGGCCGGCCCCGAGGCCGTCGCGACAGCCTTCTGGGCCCCGCTTGCGACCGCGCTCACCGGGTTGCAGCGGCGGGAGGACATCTTCTTCGCAGGACTGAACGAGATCGACGGCTTCACCGGGCGCTGGGTCGTGTCCATGGGCCATCTCATGGGCCTGTTCGACAAGCCGTGGCTGGGCATCCGGCCGACCCGGAAACTCGTGATGCTGCGCTACGCGGAGTTTCACCACGTCCGCGACGGGCGCATCGTCGAGACGGCGCAATTCTTCGATATCCCGCACCTGATGGCCCAGGCGGGCCAGCCCCTCTTCGGCCCCGCCACAGCGCAACACCTCGTGCAGCCGGGGCCGCGCACCCATGACGGGCTGCTCCGCGGCCCGCAGCCGGCCGGTGACGGCGCGGCGACGCTGGCCGCGATCAACGGCATGATCGGCGATCTGGGGTGCTGGGGTCTCGGGCTGCCGCTGGAGGAGGAACTGCGCCGCAGCTGGGCCGAGGACATGCTCTGGTGGGGCCCCGAGGGCATCGGTGCGACCTATACCATTCCGCGCTACGCCGCACAGCACGCGGCCCCCTTCCGCGCGGCCTTCACCGACCGCAGCCGCACGGGCCATGTGGCGCGACTGGCCGAAGGGCATTACGGCGGGTTCTTCGGCTGGCCCAATTTCACCGCCCGGCCGCTCGGCGGGTTCCTCGGATTGCCCGGCAGCGACAGGGCGGCCGAGTTCCGTGTCGTCGACATCTACCGCCGCGCCGGCGACAAGCTGGCGGAAAACTGGGTCTTCATCGACATGCTGCATGTCCTGCGTAGCCAGGGCGTCGATCTCCCGGCTGGGCTCGACGGCATCTGAACGTTCCGATCATCTCCGAGAAGCGGCTGTGGATAAAATCGCGACAACCCACAAGAAGCGCGTTTTTTCAAGCCTTTGTGACTGTATTTCAATGTGAGTTCAGAAGTTGCTGTGTTTTCGCACTCATCCACAGCTGGGGACAGAATTGACCCACATGCATGACAGTCCCGAATGTTCTGTTTCCGTTCCGGTTTTCGACTTGTCCACCTGTGATCAAGGGCCTGATTTCACGTGGAAAACCTATGCCCAGCGCTGCCAGTCGGTAGAGTAGTCGATCCGGGCGCAGCCAGCAAGTTGCGCCGCCCGCTGGATCTCCGCGATCAATCGGGCGCACCGGCCCCGCCCCATCCGGACGCCCGGCTCGGGCCAGAAGGCGCGCACCCGGACGCTCTCGCGCCCCGGCTGCGCCGCCATGTCGATGCGCCCGACCAGGCGCAGGCCTTCCAGCACCGGGAAGACGTAATACCCGTAGCGCCGGCGCGCCTCGGGCACGAAGATCTCGATCCGGTAGGCGAAACCGAACAGCCGCTCGGCCCGCTTGCGATCGCGCAGCGCGGGATCGAAGGGGCTGAGCAGCCGCAGGCGCGGTGACGGGTCGGGCAAGGCCGCCAGGCTATCGAGGTCGCCGGACCACATCACCGACCGGCGCAGGTCTCCGCGCGCGCCCGCCACATCCACCTCCACCAGATCGCCCCGGCGGAGCCCGCCGCTCACCCAGCCCCGCGCCTCGCCCGGCGTGACCAGCGCCCAGAACGCAGCCAATTCGCCCGCGGTCGCAAAACCCAGCCGGTCGAGCGCGGTCGAGCAGGCCCAGTCGATCGTCCCGGCGGGGTCGGGCCGGCGCGCCTCGAGATATTCCGCGGGAATAACCCTTTCAGGCAAATCGTAAATCTTGCGAAATCCCTCCCTGCGGCTGACGGCCAGATCGCCCGATCGCCACAGGAACTCGAGCGCCGTCTTCGAGGGATGCCAGTCCCACCATCCGGTCGTGCCGGACGCCGCGTCGCGCGCAAGATCCGCGCTTCCGACAGGGCCGGACGCCGCGACATGCGCGAGCACCCGGTCGATTTCGTCGTGAAACGCCGGCCCCTGCCACGACGCCCACTTGCCGTGCAGCCGGGCCCGGTCGCGAGCGAAGCGCAGCTTCCAATGGGGATAGAAGGCGATCGGAATGATCGCGGCATCATGGGTCCAGTGCTCGAACGTGAGCCGCGCGCGGTCGTTCAGCCACCGTAGCGACGCCGGCCGGTAGGATGGACGCCGCGACCAGAGGATCATGTCATGGGCGCGCGCCAGCGTGTTGACGCTATCGACCTGAACGAAGCCCAGTCGCCCGACTAGGTCGGCCAGCGCAGCGCCGGTGGCCGGGCCCGCGGGCCGCTCGAGCAGCGCGTGACGGTGGAGAAACAGCCGCCGGGCATCGCCATTCGCAAGGACAGGCGCCGCCAAGGAAATCTAATCCCGAACAACGGCTTGTGCGCGCAAGCTCATGCTTTCTCAAGTGTCCACTGGCCCGTGAACTCCCCCAACACCCTGGCCACATCCGCCTCGTCGAGCTTGCCTGTCGCCTCCAGATGGGCCACGAGCCCGAGCCTCTTGTCCTCCCGCACCTCCGCCACCCGCGCCGGAACGCCGGCCTCCGCCAGCGCGGCATCGTAGACGCGGGTGATCGCGCGCCGCCTGAGATCCGGCTTGAACACCTTGCCGACCGCGGTCTTCGGAAGTTCCGGCAGGATTTCCAGATGTTTCGGGATCGCCGCGCGCTCGTGGATATGCTCTCGGCACCAAGCCATCAGCTCTTCCGGCTCCAGATGAGCCTTGTCGACCAACTCAACGTAAACACACGGCAATTCGCCCGCGAACGCATCCGGCTGACCGATGGCGCCGGCAAAGGCGACGGAGGGGTGGCCGGCCAGCGCCTGCTCGATCTCGGCGGGGTCGATATTGTGGCCGCCGCGAATGATGAGATCCTTCGCGCGGCCGGTGATCCAGAGATAGCCGTCCGCGTCGATCCGGCCCAGATCCCCGGTGCGCAGATAGCGGCCGAAATGGTAGAGGTCCTGGTTCTTCGCGCCCTCGGTATAGGTCGCGCCCTCCAGAACGCCCGGATTGTCCACGCAGATCTCGCCCACCTCGTCGGTCTCGCAATCGATGGGCCCGGCGGGCGTCTGCTTCAGGATGCGCACCCGGCAATGCGGGAAGGGAATGCCCACCGATCCGATTTTCTTCTCCCCGTCCACGGGGTTGCAGGACACAAGGCATGTGGCTTCGGTCAGGCCATAGCCCTCGACGAGCGTGACCCCCGTCGCCTTCTCGAAACGGTGGAACAACTCCACCGGCAGCGGCGCGGAGCCCGAGAAGGCCGTCTTGACGCTGGTGACATCGGCATCCACCGGGCGCTGCATCATCGCGGCGATGGCGGTCGGCACGGTGATGATGAACGTCACCTGCCAACGCTCCACCAGCTTCCAGAAATTGTCGAACACCCCCTCGCCGCGATAGCCCTGCGGCGTGGGCAGGATCATGTGACCGCCCGAGGCCACCATGGCCATCAGGATCACGTGGCAGGCGAAAACGTGAAACAGCGGCAGGGGGCAGATCACGTTGTCCTTTTCCGTAAACAGGAGCGTATGGCCCACCCAGCCGTTGTAGATCATGCCCGAATAGCAGTGCTGCGCCACCTTCGGCATGCCGGTCGTGCCGCCGGTGTGGAAATAGGCCGCCACGCGGTCGGTCTGGCTGTCGGAAAACTCAAGCCGGTCAGATGGATACTTGGCGATCTCCACGTCCCAATCCACCACCCGCGCCCGGTGCCCGGTGGGGTTCTTCGGCCGGATGAAGGGCACGATCAGCCGCTTGATCCCCGTCAGGTACCGCAGGAGATCGACCTCGAGCACCACCTGCACGCCCGGCGCGTTGCGCACGGCCTCCGCCATCTTCTGCGCCACGTCGGTCTTGGGAAACTCCTTCAGCGTGACGACGACGCGGGCCTTCGTCTCGCGCAGGATGGCGGCGATCTGCTCGGGCTCGAGCAGCGGGTTGATCGGGTTCACGATGCCCGCGACCGACCCGCCGAGGATCGTCACCGCCGTCTCCGTGCAGTTGGGCAGGACGAAGGCCACCGTGTCCCCCTCGCCCACGCCGAGGGCACGGAACATGTTGGCGGCCTGGGTCGAGCGGGCGTGAAGCTCGGTCCATGTCAACGTCTCGGCCCTGTCGCGCGGGCCCGAGAACATCTGGAAACTCAGCGCGTTGCGCTCCCCGTGGCGCTCGGCCGTGCGCGACAGCAACTCGTACATCGTGGTGGCCGGCTGCGCCTCGGGCCATGGCAGGTCCGCCTCGATCCCGGCCACGTCCTCGCGATTGGCAAATCTTGCCATGTCATCCTCCCCCTGTGCCGCCGCCGCCCGGTGTGTCCCCGGTTCATGCGGCCCGCCCAGCATGGAAGGAAGCGCTGCGCCGCGCAAGCGGGGCCTATTCGGCGGCCATGCCCTCGGTGAACTGCAGCCGCGCCAGCCGCGCGTAAAGCCCGCCCTCGGCCACCAGATCCTCGTGGCGGCCCTCGGCGACGATCCGGCCGCGTTCGAAGACGAGGATGCGGTCGGCCTGTTTCACCGTGGCCAGACGGTGGGCCACGATCAGCGTCGTGCGCTCCTCCGAAAGCCGCGCGACGGCCTCCTGCACCAGCCGCTCGCTTTCGGCGTCGAGCGCGCTCGTGGCCTCGTCCAGCAGCAGCACCGGCGCGTCGCGCAGGATCGCGCGGGCGATCGCGATGCGCTGCTTCTGCCCGCCCGACAGCATCAGGCCGCGCTCGCCCACATAGGTGTCGTAGCCCTGCGGCAGCTCGCTGAGGAAACCGTGGGCGGCGGCGGCGCGCGCGGCGGCCTCGACCTCGGCATCGGTCGCGTCGGGCCGGCCGAAGCGGATGTTCTCCCGCGCCGAGGCGCCGAAGATCACCGGGTCCTGCGGCACCAGCGCCATGGCGGCCCGGAACGTCTCGCGCCGCATGTCGGTCAGATCGATCCCGTCCATCGTGACCCGCCCCGAGGACGGGTCGTAGAACCGTTGCAGCAGCTGGAAGACGGTGGTCTTGCCCGCGCCCGACGGCCCCACCAGCGCCACGGTCTCGCCCGGCTGCACGGTGAACGACACCCCGTCAAGCGCGCGATCCTCCGGCCGCGTGGGGTAGGAGAAATGCACGTCCTCGAAGGCGATCGCCCCGCGCCCGCCCCTCGGCAGCGACTTGCCGAGCACCGGGTCCGACACCGTGTCGTCGCTGTGCAGAAGCTCCACCAACCGCTCCGTCGCGCCGCTCGCGCGCTGCAACTCGCCCCAGATCTCGCTCAGCGCACCGACCGATCCGGCGACCATGATCGCGTAGATCAGGAACTGGATCAGCTCGCCGATCGACATGTCCCCGGCGCGCACGTCCCGCGCACCCACCCACAGGACGCCGACGATGCCCGTGAACACCAGCGAAATGACGATCACCGTCATCACCGCGCGCGTGGCGATGCGTTTCTTGGCGCTGTCGAAACTGCGTTCGGTGACCGTGTCGAAGGTCGCCGCCGAGGGGCGCTCATGGGTGAAGGCCTGCACCGTCTGCACCGCCAGAAGCGCCTCGGACGCATTGCCCGAGCTTTCCGCGATCCAGTCCTGGTTCTGCCGGCTCAGGACGCGCAGGCGCCGGCCCAGCACCACGATGGGCACGATGACAAGCGGCACGATCAGCAGAACCGCGCCCGACAGTTTCGGCGAGGTGATCAGCATCAGCGCCAGCCCGCCCATCAGGATCAGCAGGTTCCTCAGCGCGATCGAGACCGAGGACGAGATCACGCTCAGCAAAAGCGTCGTGTCGGTGGTGATCCGGCTCAGCACCTCGCCGGTCATGATCTTCTCGTAGAAGGC
>CAZGHJ010000010.1:0-25367 GCA_964525355.1 uncultured Roseicyclus sp. | reverse complement strand
GCGATGTCGCGGTTCTGGTGCTGGGATTTCTCGGAACTCGTCACCACGATGCCCGTCGGAATATGCGTGATGCGCACGGCCGAGTCGGTGGTGTTGACATGCTGCCCGCCCGCGCCCGAGGAGCGGTAGGTGTCGATCCGGATTTCCGAAGGGTTCACCTCGATCTCGATATTGTCGTCCACGACCGGGTAGACCCAGACCGAGGAAAACGACGTGTGCCGCCGCGCGGCGCTGTCATAGGGGCTGATCCGCACCAGGCGGTGCACGCCCGACTCCGACTTCAGCCAGCCATAGGCGTTGTGCCCCGAGATCTTGTAGACGGCCGATTTGATCCCGGCCTCCTCGCCGTAGCTGACGGATTGCAGCTCCACCTCGTAGCCCCGCTTCTCGGCCCAGCGGGTGTACATCCGCGCCAGCATCCCCGCCCAGTCGCAGCTTTCGGTGCCGCCCGCGCCGGCGTTGATCTCGAGGAAGGTGTCGTTGCCGTCGGCCTCTCCGTTCAGCAGCGCCTCGAGCTCCTTCGCGGCAGCCGTCTTCACAAGGTCCGCCAGCGCCGCCTCGGCCTCCGAGACCACCTCCGCATCGCCCTCGGCCTCGCCCAGTTCGATCAGTTCCGCATTGTCGGACAGCCCCGACTTGATCGCCTCGTAGGTGCCGATCTGGTCCACCAGAAGCTGCCGGTCGCGCATCAGTTTCTGCGCGCGCTCCGGGTCGCTCCAAAGCTCGGGGTCCTCGACGCGGGCGTTGAATTCCTCGAGCCGGTGCTGGGCCGTCTCCAGCCCCATCCGTTGCCCCAGAAGGTCCAGCGATTTGCGGATCCTGTCGATATGACCTTGCGTCTCGGCGCGCATCTTCCTGCCCTCAAGCTTCGCGATCTCGTCGCGGTCCCCGAGAGATAGACAATCCCGCCGCCCCCCTCAAGCCGTCGCCTCGGGACCCGCGCGGGTCCGAAAGACCGCCCAGCGACCGCCCCCCCCCGGACGGGCCGGCCGCGTGCCTCAGTACAGCCCGCCGGAACTCAGGGTCCCGAACCCCGTGCCCGTCGGCACGCGCACCGCGTCGCCGGTCGAAGTCGTCACGGTCGTCTCTTCGCGCGGCGCCGTCGCCGTGCCGGGCTGGATACCGGCCGCCTCCTCCGGGTCGCCCTCGCCGCGGCCGAACATCGGCAGGTCCGAACCCATGCTCCAGCCGCCGTCGATCACGGCCAGAAGCCCCTCGAAGGGCTCTTCGCCCCGGCGGAAAAGCTCGTAGACCACGTGTTCCCCCGCGCTGCCCGGTGGCAGCCGCTGACCGGAATAGCGGTCGATCGGGAAAAAGGCGCCGCCCTCGGGCACGGCGAAGGGGCCGCCGCCGTATTCCCGGACGGCCTCGCGCATGAACTCGGCGAAGACCGGCCCGCACATGCCCCCGCCCGAGGCACCGCGGCCCAGGCTGCGCGGCTGGTCGTATCCGATGTAACAGCCCGCCACGATGGTCGAGGAGAAGCCCACGAACCACACGTCGCGCGCCTCGTTCGTGGTGCCGGTCTTGCCGGCGAGGGGCACGCCGATCCCCGCGCCACCCACGGTGCGCGCCGCCGTGCCGCGCTGCACCACGCCCTCCATCATGGAGGTCACCTGGTAGGCCGTGACCGGGTCGATCACCCGCTCGCGGTTCGACACGATCCGCGGCGCGAAGCCGGGATCGAGCGAGGCCAGTTCGCAATCGGGGCAAAGCCGCTGGTCGTGGCGGTAGACGGTGGCGCCGTAGCGGTCCTGGATCCGGTCGACGAGCGTGGGATCCACACGTTCCCCGCCATTGGCGAACATCGCATAGGCCGCGACCATGCGATAGAGCGTCGTCTCCTGGCTACCGAGCGAATTGGCAAGAAACGGCTGCATGTCGTCATAGACGCCGAACCGCTCGGAATAGCGCGCGACGGTCTCCATGCCCACGTCGCGCGCAAGGCGCACCGTCATGAGGTTCCGCGACCGTTCGATCCCCGTCCGAAGCGGCGCGGGCCCGTAGAACTGGTTCGAGGCGTTCGTCGGCCGCCACATGCCCTCGGGCGTCTCCAGCTCGATGGGTGCGTCGATGACGATGGTGTTGGGCCCGTAGCCCGAATCGAGCGCGGCCGCGTAGACCAGCGGCTTGAAGCTGGAGCCCGGCTGCCGCGTGGCCTGGGTGGCGCGGTTGAAACTGGAGTGCTGGTAGGAAAACCCGCCCTGCATCGCCAGAACGCGGCCCGTGTTCACGTCCATCGCCATGAAGGCACCCTGCACCTCGGGGATCTGGCGCAAGGTCCAGCGCAGGAAGGCCCCGTCGCTGTCGCGCGTCATGGCGCGCACATGGACCACGTCGCCCACGCTCAACAGGTCGCCCGGCACCCGCGCCTGCGGCCCGACATTGCCGTCAGCATCCACGGGGCGGGCCCAGGTGACGTCCTCGGCGGGGATGAAATGGCCGTCCGAGTCCTCGGGCACGTTCTCGATGCCGATCCGCGCCGCGGACGGGCCGATCTCCAGCACCACGGCGGCGTGCCAGCCGTCGATGTCGCGCGGAATCTCGGCGCCCGCCAGCGCCTCGCGCCAGGCCGCCTCGCCGCCCGCAAGCCGATCGGGCTCGATCCGATCGACCGGGCCGCGCCAGCGCCCCCGGTCGCGATCGAAGCTTTCGAGCGCCCGGCGCAGCGCGCGTTCCGCCACCTGCTGGAGGTTTTCATCCATCGCGGCGCGGACCGCGTAGCCGCCGGTGAAGAAATCCTCCTCGCCGTATTCGGCCGACAGCTGGCGGCGGATCTCGTCGGTGAAGTAGCTCCGCGGCGGCTGCGTCGCGCGGGCGGGCTCGATGTGACCGCCCTGCACCGTCTCGAGCGGCGCGGCGGAGGCTCGCTCCATCTCGGCGCGGCCGATATAGCCGTTCTCGTACATCTCGCGCAGGACGTAGTTGCGGCGGCTGATCGCGCGGTCGTAGTCGCGGACGGGATGGAAATTCGACGGCGCCTGCGGCAGCGCGGCGAGGTAGGCCGCCTGTTCCAGCGTCAGATCCTCGAGGCCGGCGGCGAAATAGGTCTGCGCCGCGGCGGCCACGCCATAGGAATTCTGGCCGAGGAAGATCTCGTTGAGGTAAAGCTCGAGAATGCGTTCCTTCGACAGCGTACCCTCGATCCGCGCGGCGAGGATGATCTCGCGCACCTTGCGCTCGATGGTGCGGCTGCCGTCCAGAAGGAAGTTCTTCATCACCTGCTGGGTGATGGTGGAGGCGCCGCGCACCGACTGGCCGCGGGTCTGCACCGCCTCGACGAAGGCGGCGGCGATGGCGCGCGGGTCATAGCCCTGATGCTCCCAGAAATTGCGGTCCTCGGCCGAGACGAAGGCGTCGGCCACCATCGGCGGGATGTCCTCGGCCGCGACGAAAAGGCGGCGTTCCGTGGCGAACTCGTCGACGATCGCTCCGTCGCGCGAATAGATGCGGCTGATCGTGGCCGGGGAATAGTTCGACAAGGTCTCGTGATCGGGCAGATCGTGGCTGTAGAGGAAGAGAAGCCCCCCGACCCCGAGCGCGGCAAACACAAGCCCAAGCGTCACCGCGCTGAAGGTGGCGCCGAAAATGCCGAAAACGAAACGGAACATGGAAAATCCCTTGAAGGCTGTGTTGCACGCGCGTGCCGGTTGGATCTGACCTCGGGTGCGACACCCCTGCGCCGGCCAACGCCCCACCCGGACGTCCGGTTCAACCACGCGCCGCTTATACGCCGCCCGCCCGCGCGGGTCAAAAGGCGAAAGGCGGCTTTTCGCGCAAGCGTGAACAAGGCGGGATCGCGGCGCAGGCCTTCGCCGGGTGACCGCGCCCCCGCCTGAGGACGACGGTCTGACCGGCCGCAGCGTCCGGCGCGGGCCGATGCGTCACTGGCGCAGCAGCGCGGCGCGCAAGCTGTCGGTCTCGGCCCAGTCGAGGATGCCCTCCACCAGCGCGCCCTGCATCGCGGCGCGCCACTCCGGGTCGCGAAGGTTCTCGAGGTCCGAGGGGTCCGACATGAAACCGATCTCGACCAGCACCGAGGGGATGTCGGGCGCGCGCAGCACGGTGAACCCCGCCTCGCCCCGCGGCCGGGAATGAAGCCTGAGCCCCGCATCCCGGATGCGCGCCACCAGCGTGTCGGCCAGCGCGTCGGCCCGCGGCGCGGTCTCAAGCCGGGCAAGGTCCATCAGGACGCCCGCAACCGCGTCGTCGCTGGCCGAGAGGTCGATCCCCTGCAACAGATCGGCGCGGTCATGCTGTTCGGCAAGCGCCGCGCTGGCCGCGTCCGACGCGCGCGCGGCCAGCGTGTAGACGGTCGCGCCGCGTGCGCGCCCCTCGGCCAGCGCGTCGGCGTGGAGCGAGACGAAGGCATCCGCCCCGGCGGAACGGGCCAGCGTGACGCGGTCGGGCAGCGGGACGAAGACGTCGGTCTGCCGGGTCAGGATCACGTCCACGCGACCCGTCCGGCCGAGCGCCTCGGCCAGTTCGCGCGCGAAGCCCAGCACCAGATCGGCCTCCGTCGTCTCGCCGCGGACCGCGCCGGGGTCGACGCCGCCATGGCCGGGGTCGAGCACGATCCGGACGCGGTCGCGCGCGGGCGCCGGCGGACGGTCCGGCACGGTGCGCGCGGCAAGCCCCGGCGGCAGGCCGGCCTCGGCCGCGAAGACATCCTCGGCGACGGGCTCCAGCACCAGATGCACCGCCGCGCGGCCCGACGCGCTGTCGGTCTCCATCGCGGCCGTCCGGGGCAACATGGGCCGGTCCAGCGTCACCACCATCCGCGACCAGCCGGGATCGCGCGCAGGGCCTGCCGCGACCGCGCGGATGCCATCGGCCGTATCGAGGCCCGGCGGCAGCCCGTCCCAGAGCACTTCGCGGAAGTCCAGCACCACGCGCCACGGATCGTCGAGGACGAAAACGCGGAACGGTACCGGCTGGCTCAGGCCGAGCGTCATGCGCAGCGTGTCGCCCTCCTCCACGACTTGCGTGTCGTCGGGCAGCACGCGGGCAAGCGCGCCGAAGCCTTGCGCCGCGCCCGCCCCCGCCAGGAGAAGGCACACCGCCACGGCGATCAGGACTGTCTGGACTGCTCTCGGCACGGGTTGGCCCCGCTTGGGATCTGCTGCGCGAGCCCTAGCAGAGGGCGCAGGCCGGCCCAAGGCCCGATCGCCGCCCCTCAGCTGCCGGCGAAGAAGCGCCTCAGCCGCGCAACACCTGCCTCGATCTCCGCCGTGCCCCGCGCGTAGGAGAGCCGCAGTGTCCCCGCCCCGCGCCTCTTGTCGAAATCGAGCCCCGGCGTGACCGCGACACCCGCCTCGTCGAGGATGCGCGCCGCCAGCGCGCGGCTGTCGCCGGTCAGGTCGCTGACGTCCACATAGACGTAGAACGCCCCGTCGGCCGGCGCCGTGCGCGTGAGCCCGATCTCGGCCAGTCCCCGGAGCAGGATCTCGCGATTGCGCGTGTAGACGCGGCGATGTTCATCCAGTTCCGCACGGCCCTCGGGCGACAGCGCGCCGAGCGCGGCCACCTGGCTGGCATGGGCCGGACAGATGAACATGTTCTGCGCCAGCCGCTCGACGACGCGCACATGATCGGGCGGCACGACCATCCAGCCCAGGCGCCAGCCGGTCATGGAAAAGTACTTGGAGAAGGAATTGATCACGTAGACCGCATCCGTCGCCTCCAGCGCGCTGACCGCCCGGCCCTCGTATTGCAGCCCGTGGTAGATCTCGTCGGAGATAAGCGAGATGTCGTGCGTGTCGCAGGCCTGGGCCAGTGCGGACAAGTCCTCGTGCCCCAGCATCGTGCCCGTCGGGTTCGCGGGGCTGGCGACGATCAGGCCCGAAAGATCGGGTGTCAGCTGCCCGGGGACGGGCTGGAACCGCGTGTCCCGGTCGGTCACGAGGCCCACGGGCTCCAGGCTCAGCGCCGTCAAAATCTGCCGGTAGGAGGGGTAGCAGGGCTCCCCGAGCGCGACGCGCTCGCCCGCGTCGAACAGCGCCGTGAACGCCAGCAGGAAGCCGCCCGAGGCACCCGAGGTCAGGATCACGCGGCCCGGATCGAGGTCGAGACCGTACCATTCGCCGTAGAGTGCGGCGATCGCGGCGCGCAGGTCGGGACGGCCGAGGGCCACGGTATAGCCCAGCGGCCCCTTCTCCATCTCCGCCGCAAGCCGCCGTCGCGCAGCCTCCGGTGCGCCGGAGCCCGGCTGGCCGACCTCCATGTGGACGATGTGGCGCCCGGCCTCTTCCGCGGCGCGCGCGGCCTCCATCACATCCATCACGATGAAGGGGTCGACCCCGGATCGCCTCGATTGTCGCATGCCCGTGTCCTCTCACCCGCGTCGCAGCGCCTCTGCGCAGGCCGACAAAGCAGCCACGGAGGCGCTCGTCAATGGAGAGCCGGGCCGGCCCCGGCGCACCCGGCTGCGCACGCGAGCGCCAAGGGCAGACGATCCCTTTGCCGCATGTCGCGGGCTGGATTGGTGCGCAGGATGTGCTAGGCCTTTCCCGAAACCCGGCCATTGACGGAGATCTCCGGATGAAGTTCCTCGCCCCGCTCGCTTTCGCGGGCCTGATCGCAGCCAGCCCCGCCGCCGCCGATCTCACCGATCTCAGCGACGCCGAGCGCGCGGCCTTCAGGGCCGAGGTCCGGGCCTATCTGCTCGACAATCCCGAAGTGCTGATGGAAGCCATCGCCGTCCTCGAGGAGCGCGAGACCGCCGCCCAGTCCGAGCGCGACGAGATGACCATCGCGGCCAATGCCGACGCGCTGTTCCGGTCGGCCTTCGACTGGGTGGGCGGCAATCCCGAGGGCGACCTCGTTCTGGTCGAGTTCATGGATTACCGCTGCGGTTTCTGCCGGCGGGCGCATCCGGAAGTGGCGGATCTCATCGAACTGGACGGCAACATTCGCTATATCGTCAAGGAGTTCCCGATCCTGGGCGAGCAGTCCGTGCTGGCATCGCGCTTCGCCATCGCCACGCGGATCGTCAACGGTGACGATGCCTACGCCCGGATGAACGACGCGCTGATGGTCATGCGCGGCGACGTCACGTCGGACGGCCTGGCCGGCGTGGCGAGGGACCTCGACCTCGACCCCGCGCCGATCTTCGCCGCGATGGACGACCCCCTGGTGACCCAGACGATCAACTACAACCGCGAGCTTGCGACCCGGCTGCAGATCACCGGCACGCCGAGCTTCGTCTTCGGCGACCAGCTTGTCCGGGGCTACGTCCCGCTCGACGGGATGCTGGAGATCGTCGACACGGTGCGCGCGGAGATGAACTGACCGCCCCGATCTGCGGTCCGGAGGGAAAAGGAAAAGGGCGCCTGTCGTGGGCGCCCTTTCCTGTTTCTGTCATGTGTTCCGCTTGCGTCGCATGACGCCCGCCCACCGGGCAGACGCCACCGGGGGCGGTCAGCCGATGGACCACCAGCCGCGCCGCTTGGGCTTGTCCTCCGCCGGCTCGGCTGTCGTCGCCGGCTCGCGCTCCGCGACAGGCTCCGGCTCGGGCTGCGGTTGAGGTTCCGGGGCCGGTTGGGGTTCCGGTTCCGAGGCTGGCTGTGCTTCAGGGGCCGGCTCGGACGCCACCTCCGCTTCCGTCTCCGGCGCAGCCTCGGGGGCTTCGGCGAACTCGGCTTCGGGCGCAGGCTCGGGTGCGGGACCGGATTCTGCCGGCGCGGCATCGCCACCCGACGGCGCCTCGCCCTGCTCGGGCGTTGCACTGTCGGCCGATGCGCCGGCCTCTTCCTGCGCCGCATCGCTTTCGTGCTGATCGGACTTTCGACCCCGCCCGCCGCGGCGACCCCGGCGCTTGCGCTTGCCCTGGTCGTCTTCGGTCGCGCCGTCGGCTTCCGCAGGCGCGTCCGCCGAGGCATCATCCGCGGCCTTTTCACTGGCCGCGCCATCTTCGGACGCGCCGTCATCGGACATGTCCTGACCGTCCTCGCCGGAGCCGCCCTTGCGCCGGCCGCGCCCGCCGCGACGCCGGCGGCGTTTCTTCTTCGGCTGGTCGTCGCCGCCATCGGGACGGTCGGTCGCCGCGACATCCTCGGCCTGTTCGGGCTGTTCGGCCGCCTCGGCCTCGGCGAGCGCGTCTTCCTCGATCTCCTCCATCAGGCTCGCATCCATCGAGCTGATCGGCGCGGTCGCCGTGACGCGCCGCGTCGCCGTCTTGAACCGCTCGATCTTGTAATCGGGCGAAATCATGTGCGCGTCCGCCTCGATCCGGATCGAAAGGCCCGTGCGCCCCTCGATCGCCTCGATATAGTCGCGCTTGTGATTGATCAGGAAGTTCACGATCCCCACCGGCGCGATCAGGAGCACCTCCTTGGCGCGGCCGCGCGTGCCCTCTTCCTCTAGCTGGCGCAGGATCGACAGGCCGAGGCTGTCGTCCGAGCGCAGCAGACCGGTGCCATGGCAATGCGAGCAGGGCTGCGTGGTGGCCTCGAGCATGCCCGGCCGCAGACGCTGACGGCTCATCTCCAGCAGACCGAAGGTCGAGATGCGGCCCACCTGGATGCGGGCGCGGTCGGTCTTCAGCTTGTCCTTCAGACGCTTTTCGACGGCGGCGTTGTTGCGCCGCTCGTCCATGTCGATGAAGTCGATGACGATGAGACCCGCGAGATCGCGCAGCCGCACCTGCCGCGCCACCTCCTCGGCGGCCTCGAGGTTGGTCTTGGTCGCCGTCTCCTCGATCGAGCCTTCCTTCGTGGCCCGGCCCGAGTTCACGTCGATTGCCACCAGCGCCTCGGTCACCCCGATGACGATGTAGCCCCCGGACTTCAGCTGGACGACCGGGTTGAACATGTCGGCGAGGTAGCTTTCGACCTTGTGCTTCGCGAAGATCGGCATCGGGTCGGTGTAGTGCTTCACGTTCTTGGCGTGGGACGGCATGATCATCTTCATGAAGTCCTTGGCCCGGCGATAGCCCTCGTCGCCCTCCACCAGAACCTCGTCGATCTCGCGGCTGTAAAGGTCGCGGATCGTGCGGTGGATCAGGTCGCCTTCCTGGTAGATCAGCGCGGGCGCGATGGACTTGAGCGTGAGCGAGCGCACTTGCTCCCATTGCCGTTGCAGGTACTCGTAATCGCGCTTGATCTCGGCCTTGGTGCGCTTGGCGCCAGCCGTGCGCACGATCAGGCCCGCGCCCTGCGGTACGTCCAGGGCCGTGGCGATCTCCTTGAGTTTCTTGCGGTCCACGGCGTTGGTGATCTTGCGCGAGATGCCGCCGCCGCGGGCGGTGTTGGGCATCAGCACGCAGTAGCGGCCGGCGAGGCTGAGATAGGTGGTCAGCGCCGCGCCCTTGTTGCCGCGCTCTTCCTTGACGACCTGCACCAGCATGATCTGGCGGACCTTCACGACCTCCTGGATCTTGTATTTCCGGGGCCGCGGCTTGCGGGTGGGGCGGATATCCTCCTCGGTATCGTCGTCGGCGACGGTCTCCGCGTCGGACGCGCTCTCGTCGCCATCGTCGGCGTCGCCGCTGTCCGCGTCATCGGCATCGTCGTCGTCGCTTTCCGCCTCGGCGGGCCGCGACGCCATGTTGTCCTCGCCGGTCGCCCCATCCGTGCCGACGGCATCGGACCCGTCCGGTGTCGCCGCATCGTCCCGGTCCGTTGCCGCGTCCGGGGTCTCGGCGTCCTCGTCGTCGAGGTCGACGATGTCCATACCCGACGGGGAACCGCGCGTGACGGCATCGGCCTCGGTCCCCTCCGCCTTGGTCTCGGGCTTGCGGCGGCGGGTCCGGCGGCGCTTGGGCTTGACCTCGTCCTCGGCCTCGGCAGCCATGGCCTCGGCATATTCACGTTCTTCTGCCAGAAGCGCTTCGCGGTCGGCCACGGGGATCTGGTAGTAGTCGGGGTGAATTTCCGAAAAGGCGAGGAAGCCGTGGCGGTTGCCGCCGTAATCCACGAAAGCAGCCTGTAGCGAGGGTTCGACCCGCGTGACCTTCGCCAGATAGATGTTGCCCGCAAGTTGCCGCTTGCTCAGCGACTCGAAGTCGAACTCCTCGACCTTGGTTCCGTCGACCACGACAACCCGGGTTTCCTCCGGGTGTGTGGCATCGATAAGCATCTTTTTTGCCATGATGTCCTTGCCCGCACGCAGCGCCCACGTCCAACGGCATGAACCGACCCAACGGGTCGGCACGCAGTGAGGCCGGTGCGTTCATGATGTGGCGCGTGCCGCAGGGAAGCAGACGACCGGTGCGATGCGCGGGATCCTGCCCCGCCCATCTCCGACCCGACTGTCCCTGACTTCAGCACCGCGTTGTCTCCGGCCGATCCTGGACGCGCCGGTTCGGCCATTCATGCCCCGTTTTGGGGCGGTTCCGTTTGGGCCGGACGGACAAGCGCGTCCCGACGCCCGAGTGACCTGCGGACCCCTCGCGGCGAGTGGAAACGCGGCGGTTCGGATCTGCAGAGAAACTGGTCAGCCGACCCTTTGAGGCACGGCTACGATACATTAGGGTGTGCGGCAGCCATATGGCAATGGCATTTCGTATAAAATCGACCTTTGCGCCGCTGCGCACCCCGGCGCCACCGACCCGCTCAGAGGTAGTCGCCGCGGCTCAGACCGTACTTCGCCATCTTCTCGTTGAGCGTGCGCCGCGGCAGGCAAAGCTCGTCCATCACCGCCGAGATGGAGCCCTTGTGGCGCCGCATCGTGTTGTCGATCAGCATGCGCTCGAAAGCTTCCACATATTCCTTGAGCGGCTTTCCTTCCGTCGTGATCGACGGCGCGGCGGCCTCGTTATCGGCCATCAGGAGCGAGGTGATCGAGCCCGAGCCGCGCCGGTTCTGCAGCACCGCGCGCTCGGCCACGTTGAGAAGCTGGCGTACGTTGCCCGGCCAGGGCGCCTGCAGAAGCTGCGCCGCCTCCTGCGCCGTCATCTGCGGCGCGTCGCAGCCGTATTCTTCGGCGAACTGTTCGGACATGCGGTTGAACAGCGTCAGGACGTCCTCGCCCCGCGTTCTTAGCGGCGGGCAGACGATGGTCATGGCCGAGAGGCGGAAGAACAGGTCCGGCCGGAGCGAATCCTCCAGCGTCTTGCCCTGCGCATGCTCGTTGCAAATGGCGATGATACGGGTCTGCGGCGGCACGTCCTGCTCGTTGATGAAGGTCAGAAGCCGCGATTGCAGGGAGTTGGGCAGTGCCTCGATATCCTCGAGGCAGAGCGTGCCGCCGCGCGCCTCCTCCACCAGCGGCTGCGCCCCGCCCGGATCGGGACCGAAGAGCTTTTCGACCAGCTGCTGCTCCGCCCAGGCCGAACAGGACAGCGTGATGAACTTCTTCGACGCCCGCGGGCCGACCGCGTGCAGCGCATGGGCCACCAGCGTCTTGCCGGTGCCGGTCTCGCCATCGATCAGCACGTGGCCGTCGGCCTGGCCCAGATCGAGAATGTCCTCGCGCAGCCGCTCCATCTCGGGCGAGGAGCCGATCAGTTTCTGCATCACCGCCTTGCCGTCCGACAATTCCCGGCGCAGCGCCCTATTGTCGAGCGTCATGCGCCGCTGCTGGCTGGCGCGCTTGGCAAGCTCGGTCATCTTGTCGGGGTTGAACGGCTTTTCGAGAAAGTCGAAGGCCCCGATCCGCATCGCCTCGACCGCCATCGGCACGTCGCCATGGCCGGTGATCAGGATCACCGGCAGGCCGCTGTCCTGCGCCATCAGCCGCTTGAGAAAACTCACGCCGTCCATGCCCGGCATCTTCACGTCCGTGACGACGACGCCCGGATAATCGGGGCCGATGGTCTTGAGCGCCTCCTCGGCCGAGCCGTAGGCCTCGGTGTCGAAACCCGACAGCGTCAGCCACTGGCTGATCGACTGGCGCATGTCCTGTTCGTCGTCCACGATCGCAATCTTCATCGCGGCCCTACCCTTTCGTCGTCATTCCGCGGCCCGGTCGCCGGCCTCGGCCGGCTTGCCGGGCGCGCTTCCGGCCATCAGCGGCAGCCGAAGCTCGAAGATCGCGCCGCCCGCCTCTGCGTTGCGCGCGGTCAGCCGCCCGCCATGGTCGGACACGATCCCGGAGGAAATGGCAAGCCCCAGCCCCACGCCGTCGCCGGGCTTCTTCGTCGTGTAGAAGGGCTCGAAGAGCGTCTCGAGATCCTCGAGCCCGTGGCCGCTGTCGCGCACGCTCAGCACCGCCTCGTCGCCTTCGGCGATCAGGATGTCGATCTCGCGGCGCTCGCTCCCGTCCATGGCATCGAGCGCGTTGCGCAGCAGGTTGATGATGACCTGTTCCAGCCGCAGGCGGTCGCCCTCCACCATGACGGGACGGCGCGGCAGGCTTTGGGCGATCTCGGCGCGCATGGTCCGCAGTTGCGGCTCCATGATGGTGATCGCGCCCTTCAGAGCATCGCGCAGATCCACGGGCTCGAAGGCGTCGCCGCCCTTGCGCGCATAGGATTTCAGCTGCCGCGTGATGCCGCCCATCCGCTCGATCAGGTCGTCGATGCGCTGGAAGGAGGAACTGGCCTCGTCGAAACGGCGCCGGTCGAGCAGAAGCCGCGCGCCGGCGAGATAGGTCTTCATCGCCGCCAGCGGCTGGTTCAGCTCGTGGCTGACGGCCGCCGACATCTCGCCCAGCGCGGCAAGCTTCTGGCTCTGCGCGAGGCTTTGTTCCGCCTCCTCGAGGTTGCGTTCGGCCTTCTGGCGGCCGGCGATTTCCCGCTGGAGGCGCGCATTCAGGCGGCGAAGCTCCGCCGATTCCCGCTGGAACATGACCGACTGGCGGCTCGCGCGGCGGCTGGCCACGTAGAATCCCCCCGCCAACAGCAGCGCGAAGCCCATGATCTCAAGCGCCAGAACCCCGTTCACCCGCTCCCGCACCGAGGCGTAGGCGGTGTAGCTGACGATGCGCCAGCCCCGGAACGGGATGCGCGATTCGAGCCTGATCGTGTCATTGCCGAAAAACAGCGTGTTCTCGTCGCCGAAGGCCCAGGTGCCCGTGGCCTCGATGGCGCGTTCGATGGCCGACGGCGCGGGCGCGAGGCTCAACGCCTCCTCCTCGGTCCGCCCGCGCCAGCGCGGTTCGGTCGACAGGATGATCTCGCCCGTCGAGTTGGTCAGGAACACCGCCTCGGTCGTGCCCCGCCAGCGGTCCACGATGCGCGCCAGATCGACCTCGACGAGGATCACGCCCAGCAGCGAATTGTCCACCTCGATCCGGCGCGAGAAGGTGAAATCGAAGCGCCCCGTCTCGGGCTCGTTGGAGGTGAAGACCGTGTCCGGAGACCGCAGCGCCTCGACGAAGAAGGGATCCGACGAGCGCAGCTCGGAAATGCGCTGCCGGTCGGTGGCCGCCACGATGCGCCCCTCCCGGTTCAGCAGGATCAGCGAAGCCGCGCCCAGTTCCTCCACGTAGGAGATCAGGCGCTGCGAGGTGTTGGTGTAGTCGTTGCCCTGCAGGGACCGGATCAGGACAGGATCCCGCGACAGCAGAAGCGGCACCACCGAGTGGCGCTGCAATTCCGACATGATCGAGCCCGAATAGAGCGCGAGCCGCAGCTCGGACCGGTTGCGCGTGCTTTCGGTAAAGCGGTCCGTCAGCAGGATGTTGGACACCCAGATGACGGCGACGGCGATGCCGAGAAAGACGACCATCGCGATCCGCAGCATCCAGGTCGGACGCCATGGGCCGTCGGTGGCGGCACGCGGGGCGCCCGGCCGACTCGTGGTCTCGGCCGCACTCATGGGACCAGAGTAGGCGTCGGCCGGCATCGGCTCAAGACGGCGCGGCGCCGCGTGCCGAAAACCGCCGCCCGACCGGGGCCCATGGCTCAGGCCGAGACCAGCGCGCCGGCGAGCGAAGCGAAGAGATCCGCGCCGTCCGTGCCCCCGTGGGCCGCGTCGATCGCCCGTTCGGGATGGGGCATCAGGCCCAGGACCCGGCGGTTCTCGGACAGGACGCCCGCGATATCGGCGACCGAGCCGTTCGGGTCGCCGTCATAGGTGAAGGCGATGCGATCCTCGCCCCTCAGGCGTGCCAGCCCCTCGGCGTCGATCTGGTAGTTGCCGTCGTGATGGGCGATGGGCAGCGACAGGACCTGTCCGGGCTTGTAGCCGGCGGTGAAGGGGCTGTCCGTCGTGGCCACCTGCACGCGCTGCTGGCGACAGACGAATTTCAGCCCTGCATTGCGCATCAGCGCCCCGGGCAGAAGCCGGGTCTCGCACAGGACCTGGAAGCCGTTGCAGATGCCCAGGACCAGCCCGCCCCGGCCCGCAAAATCGGCCACGGTCCGCATGATCGGCGACTGCGCCGCGATCGCGCCGCAGCGCAAGTAGTCGCCGTAGGAAAATCCGCCGGGTACGCCCACCACATCGAGCCCCGCGGGCAACTCGGTGTCCTTGTGCCAGACCATCGCGGTCTCGAACCCCGCCGCGCGGAACGCAACGGCAAGGTCGCGATCGCAGTTCGAGCCGGGAAAGACGAGAACCGCGGCCCGCATCAGCGCATCTCCACCCGGTAGCTCTCGATCACCGTGTTGGCCAGAAGCCGCTCACACATCTCGGTCACGTCCGCTTCGGTCGTGCCCTCGGCCAGGTCCAGTTCGACGACCTTGCCCTGCCGGACGCCCTCGACGCCCGCAAAGCCCATCGCCGAAAGCGCCGATTTCACCGCCTCGCCCTGCGGGTCGAGAACGCCATCCTTCAGCATCACCGTAACGACCGCTTTCATGGCCCTGCCTTCTTCTTGTTCAAAATACGGAAATCCCGACGCCGGCCCTAGTTGATCAGCGTCGGCTTGCTCGCGCCCGAGGCGCCCTGCGGCATCACGCCGAGCCGCCGGGCCACTTCCGTGTAGGCATCCGCCAGATCGCCGAGGTCGCGGCGGAAGACGTCCTTGTCGAGCTTCTGGCCGGTCTGCATGTCCCAAAGCCGGCAGCTGTCCGGGCTGATCTCGTCGGCCACGATAAGGCGCATGTAATCGCCGTCCCAGATCCGCCCGATCTCGATCTTGAAGTCCACCAGCTTGATCCCGACGCCCAGAAACAGCCCCGAGAGGAAATCGTTGACCCTGAGCGCGAGGCTCACCATGTCGTCGAGATCCTGCTGCGTGGCCCAGCCGAAGGCGAGGATATGCTCCTCCGAGACCAGCGGATCGCCCAGCTCGTCGCTCTTGAAGTAGAACTCCACGATGGGCCGCGGCAGCGCCGTTCCCTCGTCGATGCCAAGCCGCTTGGAGATGGAGCCCGCCGCGACGTTGCGCACGACCACCTCGAGCGGGATGATCTCCACCGCGCGGATCAGCTGCTCGCGCATGTTGATGCGGCGAATGAAATGCGTGGGCACGCCGACGTTGTTGAGGCCCGCCATGAAGAACTCGCTCAGCCGGTTGTTCAGCACGCCCTTGCCGTCGATCGTGGCGTGTTTCTCGGCGTTGAAGGCGGTGGCGTCGTCCTTGAAATATTGCACGAGCGTGCCCGGCTCGGGACCTTCGTAAAGGATCTTGGCCTTGCCTTCGTAGACCTTCTTGCGGCGTGCCATATGCGCTCCGGAACAGGAAAGAGGGGACGCTGGAGGTCCGCTCACAGGAGGCGAGGCTATAGGCCAAAGCGCGCTGTGTCGCAAGGCGCGGCGTCGATCACGGGTTGCGGGCGACGGGCCGGCGGACGTAATGTCCCGCGCGACACGCACGCCAACCCCCACGGAGAGCGCGATGACCACATTCGACGACCGCGAGAACGCCTTCGAGAACAAGTTCGCCCATGACCAGGAGATGCAGTTCAAGGCCGAGGCGCGGCGCAACAAGCTGATGGGGCTCTGGGTCGCGGACATCCTCGGCAAGACGGGCGACGACGCCGAGGCCTACGCCAAATCCGTGGTGCTCGCCGATTTCGAGGAAGCCGGCCACGAGGACGTCATGCGCAAGATCATGGGCGACCTCGGTGATCGGGTGCCCGAGGCCGACCTGCGCAAGAAATACGACGCGCTTCTCGCGGTCGCCAAGGCGCAGCTGATGGACGAGGCCTGAGCCGGCGACGCCTGCGACTGACCCGGGCCCTTATCCCCTGCCTTGACCGCGCGCCGGTGCCTCATGTCGAACATGAGGACGTTGCATTTGCTTCGCCGCGCCTGCCGTGGCAAGGCGCGTATCCAGTGACCACGGAGCCGCCTCGATGACCGATCCCCTGTCCGCCCTTCTCTCAGATCGCGACTGGCTTCTGGCCGATGGCGCGACGGGCACGACGCTGTTCAACATGGGGCTGCAATCGGGCGATGCGCCCGAATTGTGGAACGTGGAGCATCCCGACCGGATCGCCGACCTCTACCGTGGCGCGGTCGAGGCGGGCTCGGACCTGTTCCTGACGAACTCCTTCGGCGGGACGGCGGCGCGGCTGAAGCTCCATGACGCACAGGGTCGGGTGTCCGAACTCAACCGCGTCGCCGCCGAGATCGGCCGCGAGGTGGCCGACACGGCGGGCCGAAAAGTGCTCGTCGCCGGATCCATGGGGCCCACGGGCGAAATCATGGTGCCGATGGGTGCGCTTACGCACGAAAGCGCGGTGGAGATGTTCCACGAACAGGCCGAAGGGCTGAAAGCGGGCGGGGCAGACGTGCTCTGGGTCGAGACGATCTCGGCGCCCGAAGAATACAAGGCCGCCGCCGAGGCCGCGCGCCTGGCCGACATGCCCTGGTGCGGCACGATGAGCTTCGACACCGCCGGGCGCACGATGATGGGGCTGACCTCGGCCGAGCTTGCCGGGCTGGTGGAGAAGTTGCCCAACCCGCCCATCGCCTACGGCGCCAATTGCGGCGTGGGGGCCTCGGACCTGCTGCGCACGGTGCTGGGATTCCGCGCCGCGGGCTCGGAGCGGCCGGTGATCGCCAAGGGCAATGCGGGCATCCCGAAATACGTGGATGGACACATCCATTACGACGGCACGCCGGAGCTGATGGCGCGCTACGCCGTGCTTGCGCGCGACGCCGGCGCAACGATCATCGGCGGCTGCTGCGGCACGCAGCCCGACCATCTGCGCGCCATGCGCACGGCGCTTGAGGAAACTCCACGCGGCGACGCGCCCACGCTCGACAGGATCGCGAAGGAGATCGGCGGATTTTCCTCCGGCTCGGACGGCACCGACGGCGAGACGCCGACGCGCGAGCGGAGGGGCCGGCGCCGCGCACGCGGCTAGGTCTCAGGCCTCACGCCTCGGGCTTCAGCGCCACGAAATCGATCAGGCCGGAGCGCCCGGAATGGCCGCGACCTTCCTCGATGACGGCATCGTAATCGTCTGAGTGCACCACCTTCCAGCCAGCGAAGGCCTCGTGCAGCATGTCGAGCGTGTACATGTTCTCCACGGCGGACGGCCCGCCGGTGCCATACCCCACCTGCCGCGGCGCATACCCGTGCAGCAGCAAAAGCCCACCCGGGCGCACCGCGCGCGCCATCCGCGCAAAGGTCACCGCCCGCGCATCTGGCCCCTGGAACTGGATGAAGACCGCGACCACCGCGTCGTGGGTCATGTCCCAGTCCCAGTCCTCGAGGCCCGCGACGTGGAACTCCGCCGCGGCGCCGCGGGACGCCGCCAGCCGCCGCGCCTTTTCCACCGCGTTGGGGCTCATGTCGAAGGCGGTGACCGCGTGGCCGAGCCGCGCGAGGTGCACCGAATTCCGCCCCTCGCCATCCGCGACACACAGCACGCGCGCTCCCGGCGGCAGCCGCACCGCCTCGCGTGCCAGGAAGGCGGCGGGCTCGGTCCCGAACAGGTAGCCCTCGGTGGCGTAGCGCTCGTTCCACATCTCGATCCCTCCCCTGGCGCGGCGCCGCGCACTCTAGGGCAGTCCGGTCGCCTGAAACAGGTTCAACTGGTCGCCGGGCCGGGGCGGAGGCGCAAAAAGATCGCTGCGCAGCGGCGGAAGCGTCTCCGCAAGCCCGAGCGCACGGATCTCGCGGCGGAACCGCTGCCCGATCAACTCGGCCCAGAGCCCCTCGCCCCGCATGCGCCGGCCGAATTGCGGGTCGTAATCCCGGCCGCCATGCATGTCGCGGATCTTGCCCATGACCCGTCCGACACGTTCGGGATACTGTGCGGCCAGCCAGTCCTGCCATAGCCGCGACACCTCCCGCGGCAGGCGCAGGGGGATGGTGCTGGCCGCGACCGCGCCGGCCGCGCGCGCGGCGCGCAGGATGGCCTCGAGTTCGTGATCGGTCAGCCCCGGCACGAGAGGCGAGACCATGACCCGCACCGGGCATCCGGAGCGCGCCAGCCGCTCGATCGCCTTCAGGCGCCGCGCAGGCGACGGGCAGCGCGGCTCCATCCGTCGCGACAGGTCCGGATCGAGCGTCGTCACCGAAATGCCGACGCGCGCCAGCCCCGCCTGCCCCATCTCGCCCAGAATGTCCGCGTCGCGCTCCACCAGCGCACCTTTCGTGACCACCGCGACCGGATGGCGGAAGTCCGAGAGCACCTCCAGCAGGCCGCGCATGATCCGCCGCTCCCGCTCGATGGGCTGATAGGGGTCGGTGTTGGTGCCGATGGCGATGGTCGCGGGCCGGTAGGCGGGGCGGCGCAACTCCGCCTCCAGCACCTTCGGGGCGTCGGGCCGTGCCACCAGTTTCGTCTCGAAATCGAGCCCCGGCGACAGGCCCAGATAGGCGTGGCTGGGCCGCGCGAAGCAGTAGATGCACCCATGCTCGCAGCCGCGATAGGGGTTGATCGACCGGTCGAAGGAGATGTCGGGCGAGGTGTTGCGCGTGATGACGGAGCGGGGCCGTTCCTCCGAGACCTCGGTGCGCAGGGGCGGCAGGCCCTCGTCGGGCGCCCAGCCATCGTCCACGTCCTCGCGGTCGAACCGCTCGAAGCGCCCGGTCTCGTTGCCGAGCGCGGCACGCCCGCGCGCCCGGATCGCGTCATGTCCCATCGCCGTATCCCGCCCCTTGAGCCGGTCGGAACATAACACGAACAACCACGGCCGTCACGACATGTCGTTTACCGCCCGGCCCTGCCGTGCCACTGTTTTGAAAAATCATGATGACGGGGAGTCACCACACGATGAAACGCATTCTGGCGGCCGCGATCCTGGCCCTCGCACCGCAAGCCGCGACGGCCGGACCGATCGGGGCATTCACCGATCTCGTCGTCTTCGGCGACAGCCTGAGCGATGTGGGCCGCGCGTTCGTAGCCACAGACGGGGCGGTGCCCCCAACGCCACCCTATTTCGAGGGCCAGTTCACGGGACCGGACGGTCCCGTCTGGGCGGAGACGTTCGGTGACGCAGTCGTGGCGGGTGGCGGGACCGTCCTCAACCTCGCCTTCGGGGGTGCAGAAGCGCTCGGGGACACGATCGTCGACCTCGGCGGACAACTGGCCCAGTATCAGAGTTTGGTCGACGCCCGTCTCGCAAATCCGGGGTCGGATACGCTGGCCGCGTTCTGGTTCGGCGCGAACGACATTTTCGCACACCCGACGGCGGAGACCGGAGAGGCTGCGGCGGACGCGGTGGTCGATGCAGCGAAAGCACTGGCCGTGCAGGGCATCGGCAACTTCCTGTTCTTCACATATCCGAACCTGGGCAGCACGCCATTGCTCGCCTCGACCAGCCTTGCAGCGGCAGGGGCCACGGCAACGGAAGCCTACAATGACCGGCTGCGGGCCAATATCGGCACGCCAGGCACAGACGGCACGCTGGAGGCGCTGGGTGTCGATGTCACGGTCATAGATACCGGGCCGTTGTTCGCAGCGGTTCAGGCCAACCCCGGAGAATTCGGCTTCACGAACGTGAACGAGCCCTGTGTTGTCACCGACGGAAACGGTGGCGTTGTCTCCGACTGTTCGGCGGTCGCCGGAGTGGATGCGTCGACCTTTCTCTGGTTCGATCCGGTTCACCCCAACTCACGCGCCCATGCTCTCGTCGCGGACCAGGCCATTGCAGCCTTCACGCCCGTCCCCCTGCCGGCAGGCGTATGGCTGATGATCGCCGCGCTGGCCGCACTGGCTGCCCCTGCGGCACGTCGCAAGGCGGCGGCCTGACCGGTCCGAGGGAAGGCGAGACTGACCTGTCGCCGCGCCACGGAACGCGTCAGGTCTGTCTCGTTGGGCCGAGCATGGCGTGAGTTGCACGCGGCTCACGTCGCGCATGCGCCGTTTTCATTTGCAACGCGGTCGTTCCC
The DNA here is from genome assembly GCA_964525355.1 of uncultured Roseicyclus sp. Lineage (GTDB taxonomy): Bacteria > Pseudomonadota > Alphaproteobacteria > Rhodobacterales > Rhodobacteraceae > Roseibacterium. The sequence goes on along the minus strand of CAZGHJ010000010.1, from coordinate 5,246 downwards.
GATGCAGGGGATGTCGCAATGTATCGCGATGTTAATGCGCCACGCGGCATAACTTCGCCAACCAGACGCGCAGGACGGAGCACGCCCCATGTCCGACGAAGACGACGACATCATCCTGTCGGAACTCGACGACGACGAACTCGTCGCCCAGATGTTCGACGACCTCTACGACGGTCTCAAGGACGAGATCGAGGAGGGCGTGGAGATCCTGCTGGAGCGCGGCTGGACGCCCTATGACATCCTGACGAAGGCGCTTGTCGGCGGCATGACCATCGTCGGCAACGATTTCCGCGACGGCATCCTCTTCGTGCCCGAGGTGCTGATGGCCGCCAACGCCATGAAGGGCGGCATGGCCATCCTGAAGCCGCTTCTGGTCGAGACTGGCGCGCCGCGCGTCGGCAAGATGGTGATCGGCACGGTCAAGGGCGACATTCACGACATCGGCAAGAACCTTGTCGCGATGATGATGGAAGGCGCCGGTTTCGAGGTGGTCGACCTCGGCATCAACAACGCCGTGGAAAGCTATCTCGAGGCGCTCGAGGCCGAAGGGCCCGACATTCTCGGCATGTCGGCGCTGCTGACCACGACGATGCCCTACATGAAGGTGGTCATCGACACGATGGTCGAGCAGGGCATCCGCGACGACTACATCGTGCTTGTGGGCGGCGCGCCGCTGAACGAGGAATTCGGCCGCGCCATCGGCGCCGACGCCTATTGCCGCGATGCCGCCGTCGCGGTGGAGACGGCCAAGGATTTCGTGGCGCGCAAGCACAACCAGATGGCCGCGCGCGCCTGATCGGCAAACCTCAGGCCGGCGGCGCCCGGCGGGGCGCCCCGTCGCCACGCGTCGGAAGGGCCGGCGTCTCCGCGATGCGTCGGCCGGACGTGGCGGGCCTTTCCTGCCGCCTGCGCCGGGTCGTTGCACCTCCCCGGTTTTCCGCCCGGGAGCGCCGTTCGCGCCTTGGCGGCGGAACGGCCCGGGGTGCAACGGATACACCCGCGATGACATCATCCGGCCGCATCCGCCATCGTGACGCGACGCGCGCGCCCATCGACCGTCTGCGCCCTTGCGCTTGCCCTGCCCCTGTGCGTGAAGTCGCGCCATGACGATCTATGCCATCGGCGACATCCACGGCCATCTGGCAAAACTCCAGGCCGCCCATGCCCGGATCGACGCCGACCGCGCGCGCGAGCGGACCGGCGAGGCGCCGGTGATCCATGTGGGCGACCTCGTCGATCGCGGTCCCGACAGCGCCGGCGTGGTCGACCGCCTCGCCGAGATGACCGCACGCGATCCACGGGTCCATGTGCTGCTCGGCAACCATGACGCGCTGTTCCTCGAGTTCCTGACGACCCGACCGGGCCGCTGGTCCGACAGCCCGTATCTCTCGCCCAGCATCGGCGGGCGGGCGACGCTGGCCTCCTACGGCCTTGATCTCGACCTGTCGGCCCGGGCCCTGCACGACGCGGCGCAGGAGGCCGTGCCGGAGGCGCACCGGGCCTTCCTCGCCGCACGGCCGCGTCTGCACGAGGCCGGTGAGTGCGTCTTCGTCCATGCCGGCATCCAGCCGGGCGTGCCGCTGGCCGCGCAGAACCCGGCCGACCTGATCTGGATCCGCGACGCATTCCTGTTCGACACGCGCGAGCATGGGCGGCTGGTGGTCCATGGCCACACGCCCGTTCCGCGTGTGGAGCATCACGGCAACCGGCTTGCGATCGACACCGGAGCCGCCTGGGACGGCGACCTCTCGGCGGTCGCGATCGAGGGGCGCGAGGCGTGGGTCCTGACCGAGACCGGGCGCATCCCCGTCGCGAGGCGCGCGTGATCGGCGCCCGCGATCTCGCGCTGGTCCTCGTCGTCGTGCTGGCCTGGGGCTCGAACTTCACGGCGATGAAGATCGGGCTCGAGGAACTGCCGCCGCTCCTTTTCGTGGGGCTGCGCTTCGCCATCCTCGTGCCCCTGATCCTGTTCTTCCCGCGTCCTGCTTCCTGGGCCGCGATCCTCGCCATCGGCGCCTTCATCAACACCGGGCAATTCGCGTTCCTGTTCAGCGCCATGGAGGCGGACGTGACGGCGGGTCTCGCCTCTCTGATCCTGCAGAGCCAGGCGCCGATCACGATCATCCTCGCCGCGCTGGTCTTCCACGAGCGCGTCGGCCGGCTGCAGGCCGCCGGCATCGCGCTGGCCTGCCTCGGGCTGGGGCTGTTCGGCGTGGCGGGCGGCGGCAACGTGACCCTGCTGGGGCTCGGGCTCGTCCTGTGCGGGTCGCTGTCCTGGGCCTGCGGCAACCTCGTGCTGCGCCGGTTGCGGGGCGTGAATACCACCGCGCTGTTCATCTGGGCGAGCCTTGTGCCGCCCCTGCCCATGCTTGGCGCGTCGCTGGCCACCGAGGGCCCGGATCCCGTCGCCACGATCGCCGCGCTCTCGGTCGAAGGCTGGCTGGCCGTGGCCTACGTGGCCTTCATCTCCACCGTTCTGGGCTTCTCGATCTGGGGCGCGCTCCTGTCGCGGCACCCGGCGGCGCAGGTCACGCCCTTTGCCCTGCTGATCCCCATCGTGGGCCTCAGCGTCGCGGCGGTCGTCCTGGGCGAGACGGTCAGCCGGGGCGAGGCGGTCGCGGCACTCGTGGTGCTGGCGGGCCTCGCGCTTTCGGTGCTGGGACAACACAGGACGCTGCGCTAGACTGGCCCGGACACCGAAAGGAGCGTGCGCCATGACACGGCTGGACGACCGGAAGCTTCTGGACCGCGGCCTGGCACCCGAGGGCCGGGGCCGTGTCCTGCTGATCGGCTGCGGCGCGCTGGCGCGCGAGATCCTCGATCTCAAGGCGCGGAACGGCTGGGACCATCTCGATCTGCAATGCCTGCCCGCGATCCTTCACAACCACCCCGAGAAGATCCCCGATGCGGTGGCGCAGGCGGTCGCGGCGGCCGGAAAGGATTACGCGGACATCTTCGTCCTTTACGCCGATTGCGGGACCGGCAGCCTGCTGCAGGCACGCTGCACAGAGCTTGGCGTGGAGATGCTGGAGGGTCCGCATTGCTACAGCTTCTTCGAGGGCAACGCCGCGTTCGCCGCCCGCGAGGAGATGACCGCCTTCTACCTCACGGATTTCCTTGTCCGGCAGTTCGACGCCTTCGTCACGCGGCCCCTCGGCCTCGACCGGCACCCGGAGTTGCGGGACATGTATTTCGGCCATTACGAGACACTCGTCTACCAGGCGCAGACAGAGGATGCCGCGCTGACCGAGGCGGCGCGCGGCCATGCCAGGACGCTGGGCCTCGCCTTCGAACGCCGTTTCACCGGCTACGGCGACCTCGAACGCGCGATGTCCCGGCTTTGAGGGAACGCGTGGCGGCGGATGCCGTGCCCAACGGGCAGGTGACGCCGCCGATCTTGCCGGACAGCAGCAAAGGGGGGCTGTCTGCCCCCTTTGGAACCCCCGAGAGTTTCCTGCCAGGATGAAGAAAAAAAGGCCTTTCCTTCATGCTGGCGCGAAAATCCATGTCGGAGACAGCGAGGGGCCGAGGGGGGTCAGATCCTGACGGGCCGTTTCGACGCGACGCTCACGCAGGCCTTGAGGCAGATCAACTCGACGGGCGCGCGAATCTGCGACATCGCCGGCAGGAGGCAATCGGAATGGATCGGCACGTCTTCCGCACGCATGGCCTGCGCAAGACCTACGACACGGGCGGGGTGAAGGTGCATGCGCTCGCGGGCGTGGACCTGGAGCTTTACGCGGGCGAGCTGGCCGTGCTGCTGGGGGCGTCGGGCTCGGGAAAGTCGACGCTTCTCAACATCCTTGGCGGGCTCGACCATGCCAGCGCGGGCAGGGTCTGGTTCCGCGATCTCGAACTGACCGGCCTGGGCGACCGCGCGCTGACCCGCTACCGCCGCGACCATGTGGGCTTCGTCTTCCAGTTCTACAACCTCGTCCCCTCGCTCAGCGCGCGCGAGAACGTGCAGCTTGTCACGGACGTGGCACGAGAGCCGATGGACGCCGCGGAGGCGCTTGAGATGGTCGGCCTCTCCCACCGGCTGGACCATTTCCCGGCCGAGCTTTCGGGCGGCGAGCAGCAGCGCGTGGCGATCGCGCGCGCCATCGCCAAGCGGCCCGAGGTGCTTCTGTGCGACGAGCCCACCGGCGCGCTCGACAGCAAGACCGGCGTGCAGGTGCTGGAGGTCCTGAAGACGATCAACGACGACCTCGGAACCTCGACCGTGGTCATCACCCACAACGCGGGCATCCGCGCCATGGCGCATCGGGTGATCCTGTTTGCCGACGGGAAGATCGCGGGCGTCGAGGTCAACGACACGCGCGTCGCACCCCATGAGATCGCGTGGTAGGCCGCGATGCAGGCGCTCGACAAGAAACTCCTGCGCGATTTCGAACGGCTCTGGCTTCAGGGTCTCGCCATCGCCGTCGTGCTCGCCTGCGGCGTGGCGATCCTGCTGACCGCCTTCGGCATGAACACCGCGCTGACCGATACGCGCGACGCCTATTACGAGCGCAACCGCTTCGCCGATATCTTCGCCGAGGCGAACCGCGCGCCGCTGACCATCCTGCCCGACATCCTCGAGATCTCGGGCGTCTATGCCGCCGAGCCACGGGTCGAAGGCTCGGTCATCCTCGATCTGCCGGGCCGCGACGAGGTCGCCATGGGCCGCGTCCTGTCCTGGCCCGTGGACGACGCGCCCCTGCTGAACGTGCCCGTGCTGCAGAACGGCACCTACCCCGCGCGGCCGGACGACGTCATGGTCACCACCGCCTTCGCCGAAGCCAACGGCTTCGTGATCGGCGATGTCTTTCACGCCAATCTCAATGGCCAGCGCCGGGCGCTGACCATCACCGGCACCGCGCTCAGCCCCGAGTTCATCTACACCATCGGTCCCGGCGCGCTGATGCCCGATAACGAGGGCTACGGGATCCTGTGGATGACCGAGCCCTCGGTCGCCGCCGCCTTCGACATGGCCGGCGCCTTCAACCACCTCTCGCTCAGGATCAGCACCGATGCCGTGCCCGAGGACGTGATGGACGCCGTCGACGCGCTGCTCGACGCCTATGGCGGGCTCGGCGCCTATGACCGCTCGGGCCAGGTGAGCGACAGTTTCGTCTCGGCCGAGATCGAGCAGTTGCAGGGCATGGCCATCGTCGTGCCGCCGATCTTCTTCGCGATCTCGGCCTTTCTCGTCGGCATGGTGATGAGCCGGATCGTGGCGCTCGACCGGGCCGAGATCGGGCTCT
>CAZGHJ010000009.1:0-27330 GCA_964525355.1 uncultured Roseicyclus sp. | reverse complement strand
CATGGATGTCTGCATCGTGGGCGAGCCCACCTGCGTCGCGGAGATGGGCGACATGATCAAGATCGGGCGCCGCGGCTCGATGACCGCGCATGTCGAGGTCACGGGCAAACAGGGGCATTCGGCCTATCTCCACAAGGCGCTGAACCCGATGCCCGCCGTGGCGCTCCTGGCGCATCGGCTGTCGTGCCATGTGCTCGACGAGGGGACCGATCATTTCGACCCGTCGACGATTTCCGTGACCACGATCGACACCGGGAACACGGCCTCGAACGTGATCCCGGCGAGAACGCGGATGAGCGTGAACATCCGCTTCAACGATCTGCATACCGGCGCGGGGCTGAGCGATTGGCTGCGCGAGGAGGCGGACCGCGTGGCGGCCGAGACCGGCACGCGGATTTCGCTGGAGGTCCATGTCTCCGGCGAGGCCTTCCTGACGCCGCCGGGGCCCTTGTCGGAGCTCGTGTCGGCGGCAATCGAGGCCGAGACGGGCCGGACGCCGGTCCTGTCCACGACCGGCGGCACGTCCGACGCCCGTTTCGTCAAGGCGCACTGCCCGGTGGTGGAGTTCGGCCTTGTGGGCCACCGGATGCACGAGGTGGACGAGCGGGTGCGGGAGCAGGACATTCGCGATCTCAAGGCGATCTACGGCCGGGTCATGGCCGACTATTTCGCCGGCTGACGCCGACTGCCTTTCATTCGGGGGGCGCTGCCCCCGGCCCTCACGGGCCTCCCCCGCCGTATTTTGGACAAGAAGAAGGGGCGAGTCTGCGCATCCGTCATGCGTTTCCCGATGACCGGACGCGCGGCGCGTGATAGGCGGTGAGCCATGTCCAAGCTTCCCACCAAGACCGAGCTTCTCGACTGGATCGCCGCGCATCCCGGCGCCAGTTCGAAACGCGACATCGCGCGCGCCTTTCACGTGAAGGGCGCGGCGCGGATCGACCTCAAGCGGCTTCTGAAGGAGCTGGAGGACGAGGGGCATCTGGAGAAGCGGCGCAAGACCTATCGCGACCCCGACAAGCTGCCCCCGGTGAGCGTGTTGCAGGTGCTTGAGCCCGACACGCTGGGCGATGTCTTCTGCCGGCCGCTGGAATGGCACGGGCAGGGGCCGGAGCCGCGGGTGCTCTATTCGGGGCGCGCGACCGATCCCGCGCTGGGCGCCGGCGACCGGATCCTCGCGCGGTTGCAAGAGGTCTCGGGCGAGGATCACCAGTATGTCGCGCGGCTGATCCGGCGGATCGGAACGAACCCGCGGCGCATCCTGGGCGTGTTCCGCAAGGAGGCCGAAGGCGGGCGGATCGTTCCGATTTCCAAGGGCGCCGACCGGGAATGGCAGGTGCGCGCGGGCGAGACCCACGGGGCGCGCGACGGCGAGCTGGTGGAGGCCGAACAGGCCGGGCCGAAGGGGCGGATGGGCCTGCCGCGGGCGCGGATCACCGACCGGCTGGGCGATCCGGGCGCGCCGAAGGCGGTCAGCCTGATCGCCATTCACGAGCACGGCATCCCCGACGCTTTCCCCGACGCGGTCATCGCCGAGGCCGATGCGGCCAAGCCCGCGGGTCTGGGCCGCCGGGAGGATCTGCGCGATCTGCCCCTCGTGACGATCGACCCGGCCGATGCGCGCGACCGTGACGACGCGGTGCTGGCCCAGGCGGATGACGATCCGAAGAACCCCGGCGGCCACGTGATCTGGGTCGCCATCGCGGATGTGGCCCATTACGTGCGCCCGGGCTCGGCGCTGGACCGCGAGGCGCGCAAGCGGGGCAATTCCACCTATTTTCCCGACCGCGTGGTGCCGATGCTGCCCGACACGCTGTCGGGCGATCTGTGTTCGCTGCACGAGGCCGTGCCGCGCGCCTGCATCGCCGCGCGCATGGTGATCGGCGAGGACGGGGCCTTGCGCGACCACCGCTTCGTGCGCGGGCTCATGCGCTCGGTCGCCTCGCTCGAATATGCCGAGGTGCAGGCCGCGCAGGACGGGGCGCCCTCGGAGAAGACGGAGGATCTGGTCGGCCCGGTCATCGCGCCGCTTTATGCCGCCTACGAGAGCCTGCGCCGCGCGCGGGAGGCGCGGCAGCCGCTCGACCTCGACCTGCCGGAGCGGCGGATCGAGCTCGACGAGACGGGGCGCGTCACCTCGGTGGCGTTCAAGGACCGGCTCGATGCGCACCGGCTGATCGAGGAGTTCATGGTGCTGGCCAACGTGGCCGCGGCGAAAACGCTCCAGAAGATGAAGACGCCGCTCCTCTACCGCGTCCACGAGGAACCGCAGCCCGAGAAGATCGAGGCGCTGCGCGAGACGGCGGAGGCGGCAGGCTTCACGCTGGCCAAGGGACAGGTGCTGCAGACGGCGCAGCTCAACCGGCTTCTGCGGCAGGCCGAGGGCACCGAGCATGACGAGCTGATCAACATGAGCACGCTGCGGTCCATGACCCAGGCCTATTACAGCCCCGAGAATTTCGGCCATTTCGGCCTCGCGCTGAGCCATTACGCGCATTTCACCTCGCCCATCCGGCGCTATTCCGACCTTGTCGTGCATCGCGCGCTGATCGCGGCCCATGGCTGGGGCAATGACGGCCTCAAACCCGAGGAGATCGATCGGCTGGAGGAGACGGCCAAGCATATCTCCGACACCGAGCGGCGGTCGATGGCGGCCGAGCGGGACACGACGGATCGTTATCTCGCGGCCTTCCTGTCGGACCGGGTCGGCGCGAGCTTCACCGGACGGATCAGCGGGATCGCGCGCTTCGGCGCCTTCGTGAAGCTGGACGAGACCGGGGCCGACGGGCTCCTGCCCATGCGGGCGCTGGGGCACGAGTATTTCCACCACGATGCCGAGAGCCAGACGCTGATGGGCGCCGATAGCGGCATCGTCATCGGGATCGGCGACCGGGTGGAGGTGCGGCTGTCCGAGGCCGTGCCGGTGACGGGCGGGCTGACGCTGGAGCTTGTAAGCCTGGAGGGCCGCAGCATGCCGCGGGGGGCCGGACAGGGCCGGCGCGGGGCCGCACCCCGCCGGAAATCCGCAAAGGCCGCGAAAAAGCGCGTGAAGCTTCGAAAGAAGACGGCCCGGCGGTCGTGACGGCGGGCGCGGGCGCGGGCGCGCGGCCGCACCGGCAAGGGCCCGCTTACGGCACGGCATGTCTGTGACGCCGCCTGCGATTCGCGCTATGGTGACCCTCAACACCGAGCAGCAAACGGACCGCAGCACATGCGCGGCATCGCCACGACCCTTTGTCTTGTCCTCGTGACCGGCGCGCCCGCCATGGCGGCCCCGCCGATCGCGTCGATCTTCCCCGAACAGCGCCCGGCGCCGGGGGCGTCACTACAGCCGATTTCCGTGTCCTCCGCGGCGGATCGGACGGCGCCATCCGTCCACGCCGTGCAGCGCTCGCTGCGGCCGATCCTGCGCGAGGGGGCGCCCGCGGGGTTTTCACGGACGCGCGGCGCGGCGATGCCAGCGACCGCGCTGGCAGACCCGGCATTTCAACGCTGGATCGCGGGGTTCCGCCAAAGGGCGACGGCGCAGGGCATCCGGCCCGACGTCTTCGACAGCGCCTTTGCAGGCGTCCAGCTTCAGTCCCGCGTGATCGAGCGCGACCGCAACCAGGCAGAGTTCACCCGCACGCTCTGGGATTATCTCGACAGCGCCGTGTCCGACGCCCGCATCCGCAACGGCCGGGCCGTCGCCGCCGAACACCGCGAGACGCTTGCGGCCATCGAACGCCGCTACGGGGTCGAGGCCGAGGTCGTCGTCGCGATCTGGGGCCTCGAAAGCGCCTATGGCGCCGTGCGCGGGTCCACCGACATCATCTCGGCCATGGCGACGCTGGCCCATGACGGGCGGCGGCGCGACTTCTTCGAGGCCCAGCTGATCGCCGCCCTGCGCATCCTGCAATCGGGCGACGTGGCCCCGCGGCAGATGACCGGCTCCTGGGCCGGGGCCATGGGCCACACGCAGTTCATGCCCACCAGCTATCTGGAGCATGCGCAGGATTTCGACGGCGACGGCCGCCGCGACATCTGGAGCGACGATCCCACCGATGCGCTGGCCTCCACCGCGGCCTACCTGGCGAATTTCGGCTGGACCCGTGGCCAGCCCTGGGGGGTGGAGGTGCGCCTGCCGGGGGGCTTCGACTATGCGCTGTCGGGCGAGAGCATCCGGCGCGACGCTGGCTTCTGGCGCCGGCAGGGCGTGACGCTGGCCGACGGCTCGGCGCTGCCGGATCACGGGCCGGGCTCCATCCTGCTGCCCGCGGGCGCGGCGGGCGTCGCGCTTATGATCTACGACAATTTCCGCGTGATCGAGCGCTACAATCCCGCCGACGCCTACGTGATCGGGGTCGGCCATCTGTCCGACCGGATCCGGGGCGCGCAGGGCTTCCGCGCCGGCTGGCCGCGCGGCGACCGCGCGCTCAGCCGCGAGGAACGGCGCGAATTGCAGCGCCGCCTGAGCACGGCCGGGTTCTCAACCGGCGGTGTGGACGGGATCATCGGGCCGCGGACGACCGAGGCCGTGCGCCGCTTCCAGCGCAGCCGCGGCGTGACGCCGGACGGCTACGCCTCGCTCAGGCTTCTGGAACGGCTGCGCTGACCGGATCGCCCAGGCGGATCTCTCCCGGCTGGAGCACTTCGGCACACCAGCCGCCATGGCCGCGCATCGCCGTGTAGCCGCCCGGGCCCAGCACGGCCTCCATCCGCGAGCAGGGCGCGCAGGGCCCCGTGACCCGCAAAAGCGCCCCGCCGACGCGCAGCGGGCGGCCCCGGAACGCCACCAGGTTGATGCAGGAGACCACGAGGCTACGCCGCAGCGTTTCGGGCGCGACATCGTCGAGCCCGGCCAGCGCGGCGATGACGGCCAGATGCTCGGCCTGGATCAGGGTGACGGCCCGCTTGCCCGGGCGGGCGTGATCGCCCCGAAGCCCCGCATCGTCGACATGCGCATGGTCCACGCACCGGAGCGGGGCCAGCCGCGCCGGCCGCAGGCCGATCCAGTCGAGGCGCCCGACCCGCGCATGCCGGGCGGTCAGTTGCGCGATGCTCTCCATGGGCGGTGACATAGGGCGGGCGGGACTCGACTCCCAGCCGGGCGCGTCCTAATCTGGAACAAAGTGTGAACATGTGCTGCCGACATGCCCGTCACCCCCTCTGCCCGCACCCGGCGCATCCTGTCGCTGTGGTTCCCCCGTCTCGCCGCCGAGCGCGCGCTGCGGCTGGAACCGGCGCTGAGCGATGCGCCGCTGGTCGTCGTGGCCGAGACCGGCACCCTGCGCAGCCTCGCTGCCGTGACGGCGCCGGCCGAGGCGCGCGGGCTCCATCGCGGCCAGCCGCTCAGCGAGGCCGCCACGCTCTGCCCCGACATCGTCACCCGTCCCGCCGACGGCCCGGCCGAGGCCGCCTTCCTGACCGCGCTGCGCCGCTGGGCGGGCAAGTTCAGCCCCTGGGTCGCCGAAGAACCGCCCGAGGGGCTGATGATCGACCTGACGGGCTGCGCGCATCTCTTCGGCGGAGAGGAGGCGCTCTGCGCACAGGTGACGCAGGATTGCGCCGATCTGGGCCTGACGGTGCGCGCCGGGATCGCAGATACCGCCGGGGCCGCCTGGGCGCTCGCGCGGTATGCCGCGGGCGCGGTCTCCGGCCCGGCCCGATCCGGGCGCAGCGGCGACGCGATCGACCAGGAGGCGCGCGCGACCCGCTCGCGCGCCGGCAAGCGGCACTGGACGAAAGGGGGCGCCGCGCCCGCCGCCCCCCCGGCGCAGGCATCGCGGACCCTTATCGCGCCGCCCGGGGCCACGCGGCAGGCCCTCGCGCCGCTGCCCGTCGCCGCCTTGCGCGTGACACCGGAGGCGGCGCAGGGCCTCGCCCGGCTGGGCCTGAGACAGGTGGGCGACCTGCTCGGCATGCCCCGCGCGGGTCTTGCCCGCCGCTTCGGCGCCGATCTCGTCCGCCGGCTCGACCAGGCGCTGGGGGTAGAGCCCGAACCCATCGCGCCGGCCAGGGCCCCGCTGCACTTCGCCGTCCGCCTCAGCCTGCCCGAGCCCATCGGGCTCGAGGCCGACATCCTCGCCGGGCTCGACCGCCTGCTGCCCGCGCTCTGCGAAAAGCTGCGCGCCAGGGGCCGCGGCGCCCGGCGCGTCCGGCTGGAGCTGTCCCGCGTCGATGGCGACACGCAAGCCGTCGAGGTGGGCCTCGCCCGCCCCGCCGACCGGCCCGACCACCTCCGCCCCCTCTTCGAACTGAAGACCGGCGAGATCGACGCGGGCTTCGGCATCGACCGGCTGCGCCTCTCCGCGCCGCTGACCGAACCGCTCCACGGCAGACAGCACAAGGGCGGCCTGGCGGTGAGTGGCGAGGCCGAGACGCCCCGCGGCGCCGATCAGGCGATGGCCGACCTGATCGCGCGGATCGGCGCGCGCGCGGGGCTTGAGACGATCACCCGCGCCCACCCCGCCGACAGCCACATCCCGGAAAAGACCGCCACACCCCTCGCCGCCGCCTGGTCCGAACCTCATGCCGACTGGCCCGAGACGCCCCGCCCGCGGCCCCTGACCCTGTTCCGGCCCGAACCGCTCCGCGCCCCCGATAGGCCCGACGTGCCCCCGGACTTCACCTGGCGCGGCCGGCCGTTCCGCACCAAAAGCGCCACGGGCCCCGAACGCATCGCGCCGGAATGGTGGCTCGACGATCCCGACTGGCGCTCGGGCGTGCGCGACTACTGGCGCGTCACGACCGAGGACGGCACCGCGCTCTGGCTCTACTACGCCCATGGCGGAACCGTCTCGGGCGGCTGGTTCGCCCATGGCGATTTCGGGTGAGAGACATGAAAGACACCAGGAATTTCAAGGTGCGCGCGGCTCGGGCCAGATCGCCATGCGCTGCAACGCGCTCGCGCCGATGATCGCCTTCCACCCGGAGATCATCGGCCTGACGCGCATCTCCGGCAATGCCGATCGCGGCCTCGTGGTCGTCCGCATCGCCAACGGCTTCGCCGGGCACACGAGCGTCCTCGCGCTCTTCGAAAACACCAGGGGCCCGCGCCCCGGCCTCCAGGCGAAAGCACGCGACGCTCCGGCAACCGGCGCAGCCTCCCCGCTGCACCACATCGCGCTCGACCTGCCTTTCGAGGACCGGGACGAGGCGAACGGCATCCCCGACCGGGTCGCGCATTTCGGCTGGCTCGGCTGGCGCGGGATCTTCGCGCAGGACCCCGAGGGCACCACTGTCGACCTCGTGTCCCGTCACCCGGACCCGAAGACCGGCCGACCCCTTCTTCTTGTTCCAAATACGGAAAATCCGACGCCCGCCACGGGTGCGCCGCCCGCCGCGACCGTGCCCCCTCAGACAGCCGCCTTGCGCATCTCGTCCAGATAGACCTCGCGCAGCCGGCGCGCGACCGGCCCCGGCACGCCCGAACCGACCGCCGCCCCGTCGATCTCGACGACCGGCGTCACGAAGGCCGAGGCCGAGGTGATGAAGGCCTCGTCCGCCTCCTGCGCCTCGGCCAGGGTGAAGGGCCGCTCCTCGACCTTCATCTGCGCCTCGCGGGCAAAGCGCAGCACCGCGGCCCGCGTGATCCCGTGCAGGATCTCGGTGCCGAGGTGCCGGGTCACGATCGTGTCGCCCGTCACGATATAGGCGTTGTTCGACGTCCCCTCCGTCACGAAGCCGTCCTCGACCATCCAGGCGTCGTCGCAGCCCGCCGCCTTGGCCATCATCTTGCCCATGGACGGATAGAGCAGCTGCACCGTCTTGATGTCGCGCCGGCCCCAGCGCCGGTCCTCGATGGAGATCACCTTGATCCCGGTCCGCGCCGTGGCGCTCTCGGCCAGGCCCGGCTTGGCCTGCGTGAACAGGACGATGGTCGGGGCCGTGCCCTCGGGCGGATAGGCGAAATCCCGGTCCGCCGCGCCGCGCGTGATCTGGAGATAGATCAGCCCGTCCTCGATATCGTTCCGCGTGACCAGTTCGCGGTGGATCTCCAGAAGCTCTTCGGTATCCACCGGCACGGCCATCTGCAACTCGCCCAACGACCGCGTCAGCCGCGCGGCATGGCCCTCGAAATCGATCAGCTTGCCGCCCAGCACGCTGGTGACCTCGTAGACCCCGTCGGCGAACAGGAACCCGCGGTCGAAAACCGACACCTTCGCATCTTCCTCGGGCAGGTACTCTCCGTTGACATAGACCGTGCGGGACATGGGTTTCCTCTCGACTGTTGCGCGCCCGATGTCGGCCCTCTCGCCCGCGGCGTCAAGCGGGCGTTCAGCCCCAGAGCGCCGGCGCCGGCGGATAGAGGACCGAGCCCTCGAAGCGCAGCGGCGGATCCCGGTCGCTAGCCAGCAGGAGCGGCCCGTCGAGATCCACGATCGCCGCCCCCTGCGCCACCAGCACCGCCGGCGCCATCGCCAGCGACGAGCCCACCATGCATCCCACCATGACATCGAAGCCCTCGGCCTCGGCCGCCGCCTTCAGCGCCAGCGCCTCGGTCAGGCCGCCGGTCTTGTCGAGCTTCACGTTGACCATGTCGTACTTGCCCGCCAGGCCCGGCAGGCTGGCGCGGTCGTGGCAGCTTTCGTCGGCGCAGACCGGCAGCGGCCGGTCGATTCCGCCCAGCGCATCGTCGTCGCCCGCGGGCAGCGGCTGTTCCACCATCGCCACACCGAGGCGCAACAGATGCGGCGCGAGATCGGCATAGACCTCCGCCGTCCAGCCCTCGTTGGCATCCACGATCAGCCGCGCATCCGGCGCGCCCTCCCGCACCGCCTCGAGGCGCGGCATGTCCTCGGGCGTGCCCAGCTTGATCTTCAGAAGCGGGCGATGCGCCTGCCGCGCGGCGGCCGCGCGCATCCGCTCGGGCGTGTCGAGCGACAGGGTATAGGCCGTCGTCACCGGGCGCGGCGCAGGCAGACCGGCCAGCACATGCACCGCCGTGCCGTCCCGCTTCGCCCGCCAGTCCCACAGCGCGCAATCGACGGCATTGCGCGCCGCGCCCGGCGGCAGCGCATCCTGCAGATCCTGCCGCGAGATGTCTGAGGGCAGCCCCTCGATCTGGGCCGTCACGCTTTCCAGCGTCTCGTCGTACCGGGCGTAAGGAACACATTCGCCCCGGCCCGTGACGCCATCGCGCATCACCCGCACCGTCAGCACCTTCGCTTCGGTCCGCGAGCCGCGAGAGATCGTGAAGGCCTCCGCCAGCGGGAAGGTATCGCGCGTGACCGAGATCATACCGCCTCGAGCGCGTCGCAAAGCCGCGCGGCCCCCTGCCGGAACGGGTCCACCGTCGGCAGGCCCATGCGCGCCTCCACCCCTTCGAGATAGGTCATGGCCTCGTCCTCGCCCATGCCGTGCGTGTTCACGGAAATGCCGACGACTTGGCATCTCGGGTTGGCGATGCGCGCCACCGGCAGGGCCAGATCGCGCAAGGCCTCCAGCGTCGGCATCCCGTAGCCCGGCAGGCCGCGCATATGCGCCCGCGTCGGCTCGTGGCTCAGGATCAGCGCATCGGGCGCGCCGCCATGGATCAGCGCCATCGTCACCCCGGAAAACGAGACGTGGAACAGGCTGCCCTGCCCCTCGATCATGTCCCAGTGGTCGTCGTCGTTGTCGGGCGTCAGCCACTCCACCGCGCCGGCCATGAAATCGGCCACGACCGCATCCAGCGGCACGCCACCCCCGGTGATCAGGATGCCGGTCTGCCCGGTCGCGCGGAAGGACGATTTCGCGCCGCGCGCCTTCATCTCCCGGTCCATGGCGAGGGACGTATACATCTTGCCGACGGAACAATCCGTGCCGACCGCGAGGCACCGCTTGCCCGACCGCGGCTCGCCATTGGCGATCGGGTATTTCACCTCGGGTATGCGCACATCGTGCAGCGCGCGGCCCGTGGCGCGGGCGACGGCGGCCAGATCCTCCTCGTCACGCAGCAGGTTGTGCAGCCCGCTGGCCAGGTCGAAGCCTTCCTCCAGCGCGGTGACAAGCACCTTCTTCCACGCCTTCGAGATCACGCCGCCCCGGTTCGCCACGCCGATCACCAGCGTCCGCGCGCCCGCCGCCTTCGCCTCGGCCAGCGTCATGTCGCTCAGGCCCACATCGGCCTTGCAGCCGGGCATGCGGTACTGCCCCACGGCGTTGTCGGGGCGCCAGTCGCGGATGCCTTGCGCCACCTTGACGGCCAGCTGGTCCGGGGCATCCCCGAGAAAGAGAAGATAGGGCGTCTGGATCATGGTCCTGGCTCACGGTCTGGTGTCGTGGGCGGCGACAGGTGCCGCCGCCGATATCCCCGGACATTCGACAGGCGGGCCGGACATGTACAGGGGGGATCGGCGGATTTCTGCGTCACGGCCGGAAATTGCCGGAAAATCCGGCGATGCGACGGCACCATGGGCGGTTTGCGCCGGGCGCGCCCCTGCGAAAAGCCCGCTTGCCTGGGATAACTTCTATTTTATGTTTTAAGGTTATCTTGCACGGTAGCGAACTCCGGGGCCCCATGTCAGACCACGCCACAACGCAGCAAACAGATGCCGGGCATCCGTTTCTGGCCTTCGTGAACACCGTCACCGATCCGGGCAAGACACGGCGGCAGGACGGCTTCGCGTCGGGGGAGGAGTTGCTGCGCGCATTGCGCAGCGGCGGATTGACCGGCTGCGAAGACGCCCCCGGACAGGGACAGCTTGCCGGGCTTCGCACGTTCCGGGAAGCCGCCTATGGCGTCCTGTCGGCGCTCGCGGCCGGACGGCGCCCCCCGCGCGAGGACGGGCTGGCGGTGGAACTGGCGATCAAGTCGGCCCTGACGGATGCCCAGTTGTCCTTCGCGGGCCCGATGCCGGAATGGCGGCCGGGTCCGCTCGGCGGGTTGCATGACGCGCTCGCGCTGAGCCTTGCGGACCTGCTCCGCTCCGAACAAGTGTCGCGCCTTCGGGAATGCCGGCGCTGCACGCGGCTTTTCCTCGACCACGGGCGCGGCCCCGGGCGTCGCTGGTGCTCCATGGCGCGGTGCGGCAACCGCGCGAAGGCGCAGGGTTTCCGGGACCGGCGCAGATCGGTCGGCTGAAGCCCCGGGGCACAGTCTGTGCGCAGATACGGAGTCGCGCCTGCAAGCGTGCATCTTTGCGGAGCGGACTGTCCTTCCTACCTGTTGCCGTAGCAAAATCGGAGGATATGGACATGGGCTTGTTGATCGACGGTATCTGGCGCGACCAGTGGTACGACACGGCCTCGACCGGCGGGGCGTTCAAGCGGCAGGAATCGCAGTTCCGCAACTGGGTCACGCCCGATGGCGCGCCCGGCCCGACCGGCGTTGGCGGGTTCGCCGCCGAAAGCGGGCGCTACCACCTCTTTGTCAGCCATGCCTGCCCCTGGGCCAACCGCACCATGGTTTTCCGCGCGCTCAAGGATCTTCGGGACCATATCGACGTCTCGGTGGTGCATCCCGACATGCTGTCGGATGGCTGGACCTTCGACACCGGCTTCGACGGCGCCACGGGCGACCGGCTCTTCGGCTCGGACTTCCTGCGCGAGATCTACCAGCGCGCGCAGCCCGACGTGACGACACGCGTCACCGTGCCGGTGCTGTGGGACAGGAAAACCGACAGCATCGTGTCGAACGAAAGCGCGGAGATCATCCGCATGTTCAACGCCGCCTTCGACGGGATCACGGGCAACACGCTGGATTTCTATCCCGAGGCGCTCCGGCCGCGCATCGACGAGATCAACGCGCGCGTCTACTCCGACATCAACAACGGCGTCTACAAGGCCGGGTTCGCGACCAGCCAGGCCGCCTATGACAAGGCCGTGCGCGGGGTCTTCGACGGGCTCGACTGGGTCGAGGGGATCCTCGCGGATAACCGGTATCTGGCCGGTAACCGGATCACCGAGGCCGATTGGCGGCTGTTCACGACGCTGGTGCGGTTCGATTCCGTCTACCACCTGCATTTCAAGTGCAACCGGCGGCGCATCGTCGACTATCCCAACCTCTGGGCCTACACGCGCGAGCTGTACCAGTGGCCGGGCATCGCAAAGACGGTCGACCTCGCCCATATCGTGCGCCACTACCATTACAGCCACGAGACCATCAATCCGCACCGGATCATCCCCGTGAACCCCGAGATCGACTGGTGGGCGCCCCACGGCCGCGACGCCCTGAAGGCCGCCTGAGGGCGCGACCGACGGGACCGGGCATGCCCCCACCGCGTTCGCCCTGCGGGGGGCCCCGACCGTCGCGCGGCGCTCTGACGCTTGCGAGGCGGCGCAGGCTTGCTACTGTACACGCGACGGTGGACGAGGGGCCAGGCCAGCCGAGGTAACGCACGATGAGAAAACGGATTTTCGCCGCCCTGATCGGGGCGGGCCTGCTGGGCGGCGCGGCGCAGGCGCAGCAATGCGGCGGCGATTTCGGGCAGTTCGTCCAGGGATTGCGCGCCGAGGCCGCCAGCCGCGGCCACCCGCAATCCTCCATCGACGCCTTCTTCCGGCACGCCAGCTATTCGCAGCGCGCCATCGACGCGGACCGGCGCCAGGGCATCTTCACCGTGCCCTTCACCGAGTTCTCGCGCCGCCTGATCAGCCAGAACCGCCTCGACAACGGCCGCCGCAACGCCGAGCGCTGGCGCCCCGTCTTCGACGAGGTCGAGCGCCGCTTCGGCGTCAGCCGCGGCATCCTCCTGTCCTTCTGGGCCTTCGAGACCGATTACGGCGCCTTCCAGGGCGACTACAACACGCTCGACGCGCTGGTGACGCTCGCCCATGACTGCCGCCGTCCCGAGATCTTCCGCCCGCAGATCTTCGCCGCGCTGACGCTCTTCGAGAACGGCGATTTCGACCCGGTCAACACGCAAGGCGCCTGGGCGGGCGAGATCGGCATGGTGCAGATGCTGCCCGTCGACATCGTCGATCACGGCATCGACGGCGACGGCGACGGCCATGTCACCCTCCAGACCTCCGCCCCCGACGCGCTGATGAGCGGGGCGAACGTCCTCTCGTCGCTCGGCTGGCGCGCGAACGAGCCCTGGCTGGTCGAGATCACCGTGCCCGAGACGCTCGACTGGTTCGAGACCGGCGTCCACGCCTCGAAACCCGTGCGCGACTGGGAGGCGGCCGGCATCCGCGCCCGCGCGGGCGGCGCCCTGCCCCTGCCGGGCTCGCAGGCCTCCGTCGTCCTGCCGCAGGGGCGGGGCGGGCCCGCCTTCCTCGCCTACCCGAACTTCAACGTCCTCTTCGAGTGGAACCAGAGCTTCACCTACGTCCTGACCGCGGCCTATTTCGCCACCCGTCTGCAGGGCGCGCCGGTCTTCGACGCGCGCAATCCCGAACCGGGGCTCGACGGCACCGCCATGCGCGACTTGCAGCGCAGGCTCCAGGCCCGCGGCCACGACGTGGGCGCGATCGACGGCATCCTCGGCGCCGGCACCCGCATGGCCACGCGCCTCGAACAGCGACGGCTGGGCCTGCCCGCCGATGCCTGGCCGACCGCGGCACTTCTTAACGCACTCTGACCGGACACCGGGGCGCCGCCCGGACGCAACGCGCCCGCCCCCGGCCTATCCTGTGCGGCCAGCCACGCGCAGGTGCCGCCATGACCGACATTCTCCATCTCGACCCCGCCCTGATCGACGCGCAGGCGCTGCCCCGCGACCGCACCCGATGCGACCCGACGGCGATGGCCGAGCTTCAGGCCTCGATCCTCGCGACCGGCCTGCGCCAGCCCGTCGAGGTCTGGCGCAAGTCCGACCCCGAGGCGACGCCGCCCTATGGCCTGATCTCCGGCCTGCGCCGCCTGACCGCGCATGTGGACCTCGGCCTGCCCACCATCCCCGTCCTCCTCCGCGCGCCCGCCGACATTCCCGACGCCATGGCCCAGATGATCGCCGAGAACGAGATCCGCGCCCAGATCACCCCCTGGGAAAAGGGCCGCATCCTCGTGCAGGCCGTGGAGGAGGGGCTTTTCCCCAATCTCGACGCCGCCCTGCCCGCGCTCTTTCCCAATCTCGACCGCAACCGCCGCAGCCGCCTGCGCGCCGTGGCCGAGGTGGTGGCGCATTTCGGCGACGACATCCTGACCGAGCCCACGCGCCTCGCTCAGCAGCAGCTCCTGCGCCTCTCCGCCGCGCTCCGCGCCGGCCTGGGCGAGGTGATCGAGACCGCCCTCGCCCAAAGCTCCGACCGCTCCCCCGAGGCGCAATGGCGCCTGATCCTGCCCATCCTGGAGGAACACGATCACGACGAGCGCAAGGGTCGTCCCCGCTACAGGACGGACCGCCCCCGCCATTTCGTGAGGCCGCGCAACGCCCTCGTCGTCCGCCGCGAGCGCCACAAGGACGGCTGGATCCTGCGCTTCACCGGCCGCGACGCCACCGGCCCCCTGATGGAGGACATCATGGATTTCGTGGAGGATTTCGTCGGCACGCGCTGAGCGCCGGCGTTCCTCATCCGGTTCTGTGGCCCTCGAGCGGGTTGGCAGCAGAGCCAGCCGACAGCCACCGTGATCAAAGCCAGCCGATCAGCACGTCGCCCGAAGCGACCGCTCTGCGGACTTTGCGGCCGTTGCAGGGGAAGGAGGTTAGGCGTCTAATCTTGGGGTGTAGCCGACAATTTCCAGACCCGCTAAAAGCAGAATGGCGGCTGGCAAAGGGAGGGCAGCGGTGCAAGATAGGCAGCGCCTTCCCGACTGGATCAACGAGGGCGAAAAGTTCGCTCTCATCGGGTTGCCGGTCAAGATTACGCCCGATCTCGGCCGAGTGAATCTTCCGGGTGAACTCACCGTTCTCCCGAACGCGGACTTCGAGTTGCCTGACCATTGGCGCGCGTGGCTTGGAACCCTTCGTGTCGAGGACGTAGCGGATTGCAGTTTATTTTTGTTGGCGAAGGCGACTTCTGGCTCGCTTAGTGTTCTAAACGACGAAAATCGGCGGCTAAGTCGGCTTGTCGGCGATTGGTTCACTGGCCTTACCCTTGCAAACCAATTTGAGACGCTGGGTTCGATCTTCATTGCAACTGGAAGCCGCCACAGAAACCAAATTGATGTGCGCCAATTCGGGCCAATCAACCCGCCGCGTAGCTCTGTCGTGTGGAGCAACCAACCAATCTCACTGGATCACCTGAAACGCGCTGCCGCCATTGCAAATGGCCTATCTGCGATCAAAGCGCCAGGTACGACTATCAACTGGCGCCTTCTACGGTGCCTCCGCATTTATCAGGACGCGCGTACTGAACATGACATACTTGAGCGTATCCACCAATTCACACGTTGTATCGAGGGTTTGATTGTGCCCGAGCAGGGGAAGACGAAAAAACAATTTAAGAGCAGGACCGAGATGTTTATTGGCCCAGGCCATCACGACCTAATGGGTGATCTTTACGACATTCGGAGTGATGTTGAGCATTTGAATGAAAACCAGCACCTAGAGAAGTTCGATCGAGAGACGCGGATTGCCTTAGCGAAACTTGAAGCGGTGAGCGAGTGGGTTGCGCGATCCTGTCTTGAACGGATACTCTTGAATCCTACACTGATTGGTCATTTTGGAAATGTCACCAGCGCAGTGCATTTCTGGAAAATAGACGAAGCGGAACGTAAAAGAATCTGGGGGGACCCCGTCGATCCCAGAGCTCCGCTTGCGAATTTCAATTTCGATTATGTGAGTGACCAGGAACTCGGTGCGAATGAGTAGCCGACTGGTCGTTACCTTCCCCCTCAATAATCCTGTTGCAAACTTCAGCTCCGGGATCCAAGCCGACCTGCGCTGCACGGCAGCGCGCCGGCCGCGTCTGACCGGGATTGCCCCAAACCCTTGACAAAAGCCTAACGAAAGGCCTGTTTTCTTATGATAACAGCAACTTGACCCCCCTTCTCATCGTGAGAAGACGGCCTCAGGCCACCATCGCCTCGGCCTTTTTCAGGTCCACGCTCACCAGCTGGCTCACCCCCTGCTCGCCCATCGTCACCCCGAACAGGCGGTCCATCCGGGCCATCGTGACGGCGTGGTGGGTGATGATCAGGAACCGGGTCTGGGTCTGGCGGGTCATCTCGTCCAGCAGGTCGCAGAAGCGGCCCACATTGGCGTCGTCCAGCGGCGCGTCGACCTCGTCGAGCACGCAGATCGGGGCCGGGTTGGCCAGGAAGACGGCGAAGATCAGCGCCAGCGCCGTCAGCGTCTGCTCGCCCCCCGACAGCAGCGACAGGGTCGACAGCTTCTTGCCCGGCGGCTGGCACAGGATCTCCAGCCCCGCCTCCAGCGGGTCGTCCGATTCCACCAGCACCAGCCGCGCCTCGCCGCCCCCGAAGAGATGCGTGAAGAGCCGGGTGAAGTTGGCGTTCACCTGCTCGAACGCGGTCAGGAGCCGCGCCCGCCCCTCGCGGTTGAGCGAGGCGATGCCCGTCCTCAGCTTGGCGATCGCGGCCTCCAGATCGTCCTTCTCGCGCGCCAGGCTGCCATGTTCCTCCTCGACCTGTCGCGCGTCCTCCTCGGCGCGGAGGTTCACGGCGCCCAGCGCGTCGCGCTGCCGGCGGAGGCGCTGGACATCGGTCTCGACACGGGCCGCGTCGGGCAGGGGGTCGGGAAGATCCCCGAGGCTGTCGAAAAGCGCGTCGGGCCCGCATTCGCGTTCCTCGGCGACGCGCGCCTCGGCGGCGTCCACCGCCTCGCGGGCGGCCTCGACACGGGCCTCGGCGGCGGCGCGCGCCTCGCGCGTCTGGGAGGCGGTGCGTTCCGCGGCGCGCTCGGCGGCCACGGCCTCGCTCAGCGCCCGTTCACCGCCCGCCAGCCCGTCCGACGCGCTGGCGCGGCGGCGCTCGGCGTCGGTCACGCTGTCGATCAGCGCGGCACGCCGGGTCGCGATCTCGTCCGGCCGGGCGCGCGCGGTCTCCAGCTGCCCGGCCGCCTCCGCCTGACGGCGTGCGAGATCGTCGAGCTGGCCCTCGGCCGAGGCAAGCCGCGTGCGCCACGTGGCCAGTTCCTCGGCGATGCGGGCAAGCCGCTGACGGCGCAATTCGCCCTCGCGCTTCAGCTCGTCATGGGTGGCCCGCCGCGCCAGCATGGTCATGCGCGCCGCCTCGACCGTCGTCCTTGTGTCGGCCAGGCGCGCGCGGAGATCATCAAGGTCGCCAAGCCCCGCCTTTTCGGCCTGCGCATCGGCTTCCACGGTCCGCGCCGCTTCGGCCTCGTCGGCCGAGCGCTTCGCCGCCGCACGCAGGGCGTCGAGCCGCTGGTCGAGCGCCGAGCGCTCCGTCTCGGCCTTGGTGAGCGCACGGCTTGCCGCCGCCAGCGCCGCCTCGGCCTCCCGCCGGGCCGCACGCGCCGCGCGGTCGGCCTGCGTCAGATCGGCCAGCCGGGTCTTCCAGACCTCATGCGCCTCGCGCGCGGCGCGGGCCTCCGCCGCGACGCTCTCCGCATCGGTGCGCAGCGCGGCCAGCCGGTTCTTCTGCTCCAGGCGCCGGGCGGCGCCCGACACCGCGTCGCCGGCGGCCACGGCGTAGCCGTCCCAGCGCCAGAGATCGCCCTGACGCGAGACCAGGCGCTGCCCCGGCAGAAGCGAGGCCTGGAGGCGCGCGCCGTCCTCGGGCGCGACCAGGCCGACCTGAGACAGGCGGCGCCGGAGCGCGGGCGGCACGGTGACGTGATCGGCAAGCGGCGCGGCCCCGTCGGGAAGCGGCGCGATCTCGGCATAGGGCGGCAGGTCCGTCCAGCCCGTCGCCCCCGGCGTCGCGGCCACCGTGGCGTTGAGGTCTTCGGCAAGCGCGCCGCCAAGGGCGGCCTCGAAACCGGCCTCGACGCTCAGGGCATCGACGATGGCGCCCTCGACCTCGGTCTCGCGGTCGATCAGCCGGGACAGCGCCTCGACCTCGGAGGCGAGGGTGGTCGCCCGCCCCTCGGCCTCGGACCGGGTGGCGCGGGTTTCGGTTTCGCGGGCCTCGGCCTCGGCACGGGCGGCCTCGGTCTCGGCGAGGGTGCTCTCGGCGCGGGAGGCCACGTCCGTCGCATGGGACAGCGCCTCGCGCGCGGTCTCGACATCACGGCTGAGCGCGGCGAGACGGGCCACGCCGTCGCTGGCGGAGGCGGCGGATTTCTCGGCCTCCTGCTCGTGGCGCTGCCGGGCCTGCCGCGCCTCGGCGATGCGCCGGTCGGCGGCCTGATGCCGCGCGGCAAGCTGGGCCTGCGCCTCGGTTTCGGCGGCCAGCGTGCCCTCGCGCTCGCCCAGAAGGTCGCTGGCCGCGACGGCCTCGGCCTCGGCCCGGGTCAGCGCCTCGGCGTGCCCCGCCTCGGCCTCGGTCAGGTCGGCGGCCTCGGCCTCCAGCCGGGCGATGGTCTGGCCCGCATCGGCGTTCAGCGATGTCTCGCGCTCGATGTCGCGGCCAAGCTGCGCGATGCGCGCCTCCAGCGTGCGGATGACCTCGGCGGCGCGGTCGGCTTCGGCGTCGAGCGTGTCGCGCTCGACCAGCAGGCGCTGCAACAGCGCGGCGGCGATGGCGTCTTCCTCGCGCAGCGGCGGCAGCGCCGCTTCGGCCGCTTCGCGCCCGCGCTCGGCCCCACGCGCGGCGGTCTCGGCGCGGGCCGTTTCGGACAGCGCCTCGCGCAAGACGGCATCGGCGGCGTGCCGGGCGGCATCGGCATCGCGCCAGTGCAGCCACAGGAGCAGCCCCTCGGCCTGGCGCAACTCGGCCCCGATCTCGCGGTAGCGCGCCGCCTGCTTCGCCTGCCGCGTCAGGGTGGCGATCTGGCCGGCGAGCTGTTCCAGCACGTCGTCGATCCGCGCAAGGTTCTGCTCGGCGGCGCGCAGCTTCAGCTCGGCCTCGTGCCGCCGCTGGTAGAGGCCGGCGATGCCCGCGGCATCCTCCAGCACACGGCGCCGGTTCTTCGGCTTGGCGTTGATCAGCTCCGAGATCTGGCCCTGACGCACCAGCGCGGGCGAATGGGCGCCCGTCGCCGCGTCGGCGAAGAGCATCTGCACGTCGCGCGCGCGCACGTCCTTGCCGTTCAGCTTGTAGGCGCTGCCCGCGTCACGGGTGATCCGCCGAACGATGTCGATCTGGTCGGCATCGTTGAACCCGGCGGGCGCCAGGCGCTGGGTGTTGTCGATCTGGACATGCACCTCGGCGAAGTTGCGCGCGGGCCGGGTGGCGGCGCCGGCGAAGATCACGTCCTCCATCCCGTCGCCGCGCATCGCCGTGGGGCGGTTTTCGCCCATGACCCAGCGCAGCGCCTCCAGCAGGTTGGACTTGCCGCAGCCATTGGGGCCCACGACGCCGGTCAGGCCTTCGGCGATCACGAGGTCCGTGGGATCGACGAAGGACTTGAAGCCGTTGAGTCGGAGACGGTTGAAGCGCACGGTTCCTGCCCTGGCCTGTCTGCTGCCTGTCCCGTGAGTGTCTGCGGAGCACCGGCGCCAAGTCAATGCGCTGCCTTACACCATATGGCGTAATTGATGTGCTTATCCCCAAGATTTCGGAGTTTTTGCTAGATGTGGGGCGTTTTCACTACGCGGATTCGCGCACCGAGCGGACGGCGCGCGCCTGGTGTCCCGCCTTTTGAGCAGATTCGCCGCGATCCGCCCCGCCGCCGGCCCGTTTCGGAGACGACAGGCCGGCCGCCGGACATGCTCCGATTGTTGAGATGGATCGGGCGCGATGCTATATTGCAACCAGGCCCGGCGCCGGGGCCCAAGGCGGCGCGCAGCCAAGGAGGACTTTGTCCTGACCGGACCGCAACAGGCGGTGGCCTCGGTGGCCACCAGGGCGCCACACGCCCAATCGCACGTTGAACCGCAGAAACACGCACTCACCAGCGACGCGTTGCTGACGCGGGTTATCGAATCCCTCGAAGACGACAAGGCCGAAGACATCGTGCAGATCGATCTGCGCGGGAAGTCGACGATCGCCGACTGGATGGTGGTGGCCTCGGGGCGGTCGTCCCGGCAGGTCGCGTCCATATCGGAAAAGCTCGTGGAGCGTCTGAAACAGGATCACGGGATCCCCTGCAAGATCGAGGGCAAGGATACCGGCGACTGGGTCCTGATCGATGCGGGCGACGTGATCGTGCACGTGTTCAGGCCCGAAGTGCGGGATTTCTACCAGCTCGAGAAGATGTGGATGCCGCCGGGCGCCGCGGCCACGTGACGGCCGGAGACGGCGCGCCGTGCGCATCCATATCGCGGCGGTCGGCCGGCTGAGGTCGGGACCGGAAAAGGCGCTGATCGACGATTACCTGACCCGGTTCGCGAAATCGGGGCGCGGCATCGGGCTGAGCCTCGGGGGGGTTCTGGAGGTCGAGGATCGAAAGGGCGGCGGCCAGCCGGCCGAGGCGCACCTGCTCAGGGCCGCGATCCCTGAGGGGGCAACGACCTGGGTGCTGGACGAACGCGGCCAGACCCTGACCAGCCCGGACTTCGCGGAGGCCATCGCGCGGCACCGCGACGACGGGCGCGGGGATCTCGCCATCGCGATCGGCGGGGCGGACGGGCTCGACCCCGCGTTCCGGGCCCAGGCGGACCGGGCGATTTCCTTCGGGTCCATGGTCTGGCCGCACATGCTGGCCCGCGTGATGCTGGCCGAGCAGCTTTACCGGGCGACGGCCATCCTGCTGGGCACGCCCTACCATCGGGCGTAGCGCCGGGTGGGCCGCGCGCCTTGCGACGCCGGGGGCGGCTGACTAGAACCAGACCCCGAAACCTGCCGAGGAGCCGCATGCCCATGTCACCGCCCAAACCCGTCGTTCTTTGCATCCTCGACGGCTGGGGGATCGGGCCGACCGAGGCGGACAACGCCCCGCTGCTTGCCCGGACGCCGAATTTCGACCGTATCCAGGCGACCTGCCCGCACGCGACGCTGACGACCCATGGCCGCGACGTGGGCCTGCCCGCCGGGCAGATGGGCAATTCCGAGGTCGGCCATACCAATATCGGGGCGGGCCGCGTCGTGGCGATGGATCTCGGCATGATCGACCTTGCCATCGAGGATGGCAGCTTCTTCGAAAAGCCCGCCCTCGCGGCCTTCATCGAGGCGGTCAGGACGGCCGGCGGGCGCGCGCATGTGGCGGGCCTTGCCTCGCCGGGCGGAGTTCATTCGCACCAGTCCCATATCGTCGCGGCGGCGCGCGCGCTGACCGATGCGGGGCTGGAGGTTCTGGTCCACGCCATCACCGACGGACGCGACGTGCCGCCACGCTCCGCCGCCGGGCAGCTGGAGACGCTCGGGACGGCGCTGCCCGCGGGGGCGCGCATCGCCACCGTGATCGGCCGCTACTTCGCCATGGACCGGGACAATCGCTGGGACCGCGTGGAAAAGGCCTATCGCGCCATCGCGCAGGGGCAGTGCGAGGCGACGGCAGCAACCGCGGCCGAGGCCGTGGAAAAGGCCCATGCCGCCGGGACGACCGACGAGTTCATCCCGCCGGTCTGCCTTTCGGGATATGACGGAATGCGCGAGGGCGACGGGCTTTTCTTCGTCAACTTCCGCGCCGACCGCGCGCGCGAGATCCTGGCCGCGATCGGCGATCCGGACTTCGACGGCTTCGACCGCGGCCCGCGGCCCGCCCTGTCGGGGCGTCTGGGCATGGTCGATTATTCGACCTCCCACGACCGCTACATGACGACCATGTTTCCCAAGCAGGAGATCGTGAACACGCTGGCCGAATGGGTCGCGCAGGCGGGGCTGCGGCAGTTCCACGTGGCCGAGACCGAGAAATACCCCCACGTCACCTTCTTCCTCAACGGCGGGAAGGAGGCGCCCGTCGCGGGAGAGGACCGCTACATGGCGCCTTCTCCCAAGGTGGCGACCTACGACATGCAGCCCGAGATGAGCGCGGAGGAAGTGACCGACCACCTCGTGGGCGCGATCGAGGGGGGCTACGACCTGATCGTGGTGAATTACGCCAATCCCGACATGGTCGGGCATACCGGCGATCTGCAGGCGGCCATCCGCGCCTGCGAGGCGGTCGATACGGGCCTGGGGCGGGCGCTGACCGCGCTGGAGACGGCGGGCGGTGCGATGATCGTGACCGCGGACCATGGCAATTGCGAGACCATGACCGACCCCGAGACCGGGGGGCCGCACACGGCGCACACGCTCAACCCGGTGCCCGTGATCCTGGTGGGCGGGCCCGGGGGCGCGCGGCTGCGCGACGGGCGGCTTGCCGATCTGGCGCCGACGCTTTTGGCGCTGATGCAGCTGGCCCCGCCGCCGGAGATGACCGGCCGAAGCCTGATCGAATGAGGCGGCTTGCCGCGCTTGGGATCGTGGCGGTTCTGGCCGGACCGGCCGCGGCCCAGAGCGACCCCGTCGCCGCGGCGGGCCGGGCCGCGGAACGGCTTCAGGCGGCGGCGACCGCGCTGGCAGAGGCCGAGCGCGCGCGAGACCGGGTCGCGGCGCTGACCGAAACGGTCTCCGCCTACGAGGAAAGCCTTTCGGCGCTGCGGGAAGGCATACGGCAGGCGGCGCTGCGCGAACGGGCGATCCTGATCGAGTTCGAGGCCGAAAGCGACCGTCTGCGGCGCCTGCTGGGCGTGCTGCAATCGATCCAGTCCGCGCCCGGGCCCTTGTTGCTGCTGCATCCGGACGGGCCGCTCGGCACGGCGCGGGCGGGCATGCTTGTCGCCGATGTCACGCCCGCCATCGCGCGCGAGGCGCAGGATCTGCGGGCGCGGCTGGACGAACTGGCCGATCTGCGCGCCGTGCAGGACAGGGCGGAGGTGCACCTCGCCGCCGGGCTGGCCGAGGTCCGGACCGCCCGTGCGGCCCTGTCCGAGGCCATCGCCGAGCGGGGCGAGCTTCCGGCGCCCTTCGCCATGGACCCCGCGGCCATGCGGGCGGTGTTGCAGGGTGCCGCGTCGATGGACGACCTGGCCCGGAGGCTTGCCGCGCAGCCCTCGGCCGCCCCGGAGGCCATGCCAGATTTCACCGGCGCGCGCGGGCGGCTGGCGCTGCCGGTTCTGGGCACGGTCCTGCGCCGGTTCGGGGAGGCGGATGCAGCCGGCGTCGTCCGGCCGGGCCTTGTGCTGGCCAGCCGGCCGCGGGCGCTCGTCTCGGCGCCCTGGCCCGCGAGCGTCCGCTATGCCGGCCCGCTTCTCGATTACGGAAATGTCATTATCATCGAGCCCGACGCCGACTATCTGGTCATCATGGCCGGTCTCGGCGATCTGTTCGTGCGGGCCGGAGAACTGGTGACCGAGGGGGCTGCTCTGGGCCTCATGCCGGGGCGCGAGGCCATGACCGACGACCTGATCCTGCCGGGCGGAAATCCGGGCAGCGGTGCCCTGTCCGAGACGCTCTATCTCGAACTCAGGTCGGACGGGCAGACGGTGGACCCCGCGGAGTGGTTCGCATTAGAGTGACGTGCCGTGGGATCACATCGGCATGACGACCGGAACAGGACGCACGAAGGACGGATGCAAATGAGAAAGCTGATCATGGCGGCAATCGGGGGGATCGCGGGCGGCGTGATCCTCAGCACGCAGGTCACCGGGCCGCTGCTGGCGCAGGAAGAGGCACGGAGTTCGTCCGTGTACCAGCAACTCGATCTCTTCGGTGACGTCTTCGAGCGAATCCGCTCGACCTATGTCGAGGATGTGGACGAGGCCGCGCTGATCGAGGCCGCGATCAACGGCATGCTCACCTCGCTCGACCCGCATTCGAGCTACCTGCCGCCGCGCGATTTCGACTCGATGCAGGTGCAGACCCGTGGCGAATTCGGCGGGCTCGGCATCGAGGTCACCCAGGAAGACGGCTTCGTCCGGGTCATCACGCCGATGGATGACACGCCGGCCATGGAAGCGGGCGTCGAGGCCGGCGACTTCATCACCCATGTGGATGGCGAGGCGCTTCTGGGGCTGACGCTGGAACAGGCGGTCGACCTGATGCGCGGCCCCGTGGGCTCGGAAATCGTCATCACGGTCGTGCGAGAGGGCGAGGAGGAGCCGTTCGACATCACGATCGTGCGCGACCGCATCCGCCTGACCGCGGTACGCCACCGCCTCGAGGGCAACACCGCCATCCTGCGCATCTCCACCTTCAACGATCAGACCTTCCCGAACCTTCGCGACGGTCTGGAGGAGATGATCGAGGAGGTCGGCGGCCTCGAGAACCTGACCGGGGTCGTGGTCGACCTGCGCAACAACGCGGGCGGGCTTCTGTCAGAGGCGATCCGGGTGACGGACGCCTTCCTCGAACAGGGCGAGATCGTCTCGACCCGCGGGCGGGAGCCGCAGGACGGCGACCGCTTCAACGCCACGCCGGGCGACATGATCGAGGGGCTGCCGATGGTGGTGCTGGTCAATGGCGGCTCTGCCTCGGCCTCGGAGATCGTGGCGGGCGCGTTGCAGGACCACCGCCGCGCCGTGATCGTGGGCACGAACACGTTCGGCAAGGGTTCGGTCCAGTCGGTCATGCCCCTGCCGGGCAATGGCGCGATGCGTCTGACGACATCGCTGTATTACACGCCCTCGGGCCGGTCGATCCAGGCGCTGGGCGTGGCGCCCAACATCCTCGTGGAACAGCGCGAACCGGTCGAGGTGAACGAGGAAGAGCAGGAGCGCGTCGCCCGCCGGAACGAGGCGTCCCTGCGCGGCGCCATCGAGAACTCGACCCTCTCGGAGGACGAGGTGCGCCAGCTCGAGGAAGAGCAGGCCGAAGCGGAGGCCACCGCCCGGCTGCGCAACGAGGATTACCAGCTGGCCTATGCCATCGACATCCTCACCGGCCTCAACGCGCTGGGTCCGAACGCTCAGTAAGCGCCCGTGACACCGGAAGAGATCGCGGCCCTGCCTTACCGGCCTTGTGTCGGTGTCGTCCTGACGGACGGGCAGGGCCGTGTCTTTGCCGGGCAACGCGCCGACATGGGCACGCCCGCCTGGCAGATGCCCCAGGGCGGGATCGACAAGGGCGAGACGCCGGTCGAGGCCGCCCTGAGGGAGCTGCGCGAGGAGACGGGCGTCGGCCCGCGCCATGTCGCCGTGCTGGCCGAGACGGCCGACTGGCTGCCCTACGATCTGCCGCCCGAGGTGCTGCCCTATCGCGGCAAGTATCGCGGCCAGACCCAGAAATGGGTGCTGGTGCGCCTTGAGGCAGGCGAGGACGTGATCGACCTGACCCATGACGAGGTGGAATTCTCGGACTGGCGCTGGATGACGGGGCGGGAGCTTCTGGAGGCGATCGTCGGCTTCAAGCGCCCGATCTACGAGGCCGTGCTGGGGGAGTTCGGGTTGCTCGACGCCTAGCCGCCGAGGATGTCGCCGATATTCTCGACGATCGCCACGAGCAGCATCACGCCCATGACGAGCATCGCGACCAGCCAGATGAACTGAAACGTGATGGCAGCGATGCCGAGGCCTGCGCCGTAGGCCGGGTAATGCCAGTTCTCGTGCCGCAGGCGTGAGACGAGCGACAGGATCAGCGCGACGACGCCGAAGGCGGGACCGACGATGGCGAGGTAGTGCCACAGGTCGACCGGCTGCTCGACCGGGGCGGGTGCGTCGATCCCGCGGAAGGACTGCCAGGCCGACCGCGCCATGTCGCCGGCGATCTCGCCAACCTGGGTGCCGACAGAGGGCGCGGGTTGCAGGTTCGGGTAGATCATGTGGACGAAGACGGCGATCAGGCCGAGTCCGCCGGCCACGACGGCCCAGAGGCCGAACGTGTGGAACGGATGCGGCTCCGGGCCCGGCGGGGTGTCGGCATGCTGTGTCATGCCGCGTTCCCTGCCCGGGGATTCGGGCGAGAGCATGGCGGAATGGCGACTCCAAATGAGAACAAAACAGGAATATGATCCTGTCCATGGGATTCGCGGAACTCTCCATCACCTCCAACTTCACCTTCCTCACCGGCGGCTCGCATCCCGAGGAATATGCCAGGCGTGCGGCCCTGCTGGGGATCGAGGCCATCGCGATCGCGGATGTGAACTCGGTCGCGGGGGTCGTGCGCGCCTGGGCGGAGCTGAAGACCATCGCCGAGGAAATCGCCGACCGGGCCGAGGCGATGGGCGATCCCATCGGCCCGCCGAAGCCTGCGCATCTGCCGGACCCGCCGCGCGCGCCCATCGACCATGTGCCGCGCCTGCTGCCCGGGGCCTGCCTGCACCTGAGCGAGGGCTTGCGCCTCACTGCGCTGCCGCGGGACCGGACGGGCTGGGCCAGCCTTTGCCGGGTGCTGTCGGTCGGGCGGCTGCGCGCGGAGAAGGGGGACTGCATCCTGCATGTGGACGATCTGCTGGCTCATGCGAAGGGTCTGGAGCTTCTGCTGCATGCGCCGGATGCCGCGGACGGGGACTGGACCCGCGCGGCGCGGCGGCTGACCCGCGCGCTGGGGCCGCAGCTGAGCCTGCTGATGGCGCCGTCCTATGACGGGCAGGACAAGGCGCGCTTCGCCGCCGCCGAGGGGCTGGCGCGGGATCTGGGGCTGGTGACCGTCGCCTCGGCCCGGCCGCTGATGCATCACGGGGCCCGGCGACGGCTGACCGACATCCTGACCTGCATCCGCGAGGGGTTGCGCGTGGAGGCGCTCGGCACCGCGGCGCAGGCCAATGCCGAGCAGCGGCTGAGGGGCGAGGCCGAGATGCGGCGCATCTTCGCGGGCCACGCCGACGCTGTGGACCGCAGCGTGGAGATCGCCGCGCGGCTGCAATTCGACATCCGCTCTCTGCGATACGAATACCCCTCCGAGATCGCCGATGGCGAAAGCGCGGCCGAGCGTCTGACCCGGCTGGCGCGGGCGGGGCTGGAATGGCGCTATCCCGAAGGCATCCCGGAGCGGGCGCAAAAGCAGCTGGAGCACGAGCTGCGGCTGATCGCGAAGCTGGGCTACGAGCCCTATTTCCTGACCGTGAACGACATCGTCGCCTTCGCGCGGTCGCGCGGCATCCTCTGCCAGGGGCGCGGCTCGGCGGCCAATTCGATCACCTGCTACGCGCTGGGCGTCACCAGCGTCTCGCCCGAGATCGGCACCATGGTCTTCGAGCGCTTCGTCTCGGAGGCGCGGAACGAGCCCCCCGATATCGACGTGGATTTCGAGCATGAACGCCGCGAGGAGGTGATCCAGCACATCTACGAACGCTACGGGCGGCACCGGGCGGGCCTGTGCGCCACGGTGATCCATTATCGCGGCAAGCGGGCGGTGCGCGAGGTGGGCCGCGCGATGGGGCTGTCGGAGGACGTTCTGTCCGCGCTGTCGAGCCAGATCTGGGGGTCGTGGTCGAAACACGGGCCGGAACTGGAGCGGATGCGGGAGATCGGGCTGGATCCCGACAGTCCGCGCCTGCGCCAGACCATCCGCCTGATCGAGGAGATCATCGGCTTTCCCCGGCACCTGTCGCAGCATGTGGGCGGCTTCGTCATCACGGAAGGCCGCCTCGACGAGCT